>JACQAA010000028.1 GCA_016195185.1 Pseudomonadota bacterium
CCTGTACTTTTCCCTTGTCACCATCAGTACGCTTGGTTACGGGGACATTATACCGCATACCAATGCAGTCCGGTTTATTGTCGGCTTGCAATCCTTTTTTGGGACAATGCTGTTTTTCTTCGGAGTGCACGCCATCTTGGCGCATAAAAAGACGTAGACAGTCTATATTTCTTCTTCATTCATGAATTGTGCCCCGAGATGTTTTTTACCGCGAGCTTCTGCCAATTTAATTTGGCGGTGACGCTCCGCGGCGGCAGATTTTTTCTCTTCGCTGAGTGTATCGTGGCAATGGAGGCAGGCGACGCCTTCAATGTATTTTGCACCCTTCTTGTCCTCCGCATGTATGGGGTGGCGGCAGGATGGGCAGAGTTCATATGACCCTAGCTTCAGTCCATGTTTCACCGATACGCGTTGGTCAAAGACAAAGCATTCACCCCGCCACAAGCTTTTTTCTTCCGGCATCTCTTCCAGGTATTTCAGGATTCCGCCCTTGAGATGGTATACTTGCTCGAAGCCCAGCATCCTCATATAGGCCGAAGCCTTTTCACAACGAATGCCGCCGGTGCAGAACATGGCAACCTTCTTGTGTTTTTGGTTATCGAAGTGATTTTTCACGTAGTCAGGAAATTCGCGGAAGGTTCTCGTCCGGGGGTCAATCGCGCCCTTGAAAGTGCCAATTTTTACTTCATAGTCGTTGCGGGTGTCGACCAGGATGGTATCGGGTTCGGCAATAATCTGATTCCATGCCTCCGGGGTGAGATAGGTCCCAACCATTTTATTCGGGTTAGCTTCGGAGATACCCATTGTCACGATTTCTTTTTTCAGTCGTACTTTCATGCGGTAGAAGGGGAGTGTACGAGCGGAGGACTCTTTGTGCCCGAGAGTGAACAGCGGTGGATAAGAACGCAAGAAATTTAAAAGGGCATCAATATCGCCCCGTTCTCCAGCAATCGTCCCGTTAATTCCTTCATGTGCAAGTAGCAGGATGCCGTAAATGTTGTGCTTTTTGCAGGTATATAAGATCGCTTCTCGCATTGCTGCGATATCGGAAAGGGGAGCGAATTTATACAGGGCTGCGATAATGATCGGGTTCATTTTTCACCTTGACGCCACTACTGTAAGGAGAATACTGTTTATTTTCAATAGATTATACCATTAATTGCGATATTGACTTTGCCATAAACTATGTTAGGATGGGCGCTTATTTGTGTAAGGGACCTAAATTATGTCTACGTCGCCACATTCTCATAGCGCCATTCACATCTTCCTCGACTTCGACGGTGTGCTGGCGGATTTCATGGCGCATCTCAAGCCAGAAGATAAAACTCCAGATGGCCGCCCTAAATTGGACGAGCTGGGTTATCAATGGTGGTCGACAATCCCCCCCTGCGAAGGTTCGAAAGAATTTTATGACGCGGCAAAGAAGCTGGGCATTGTCAAATTCCTGACCGCGGCCTCGCTTAATGAAGAGTGTTTTTCTGCCAAAGCGCATTGGGCACAAACGTTTGTGCCAGAGCGGGGTAAAGAAGTATTGAAAGACCTGATTATCTGTTCAGCATCCGATAAGGCACTTCTTGCCGGCCCCAATCGTATTCTGGTTGACGATTGGGGACCGAACGTAAAAGCCTGGATCGCGGCAGGTGGCATTGCCATTCATCATCAAGGTGATTTTAAAGATACCCTGAGACAGTTGCAGGAAGCTGTGGCCAAGCTGGCCCCGCCGCCGCCGACAACCAAGCCGAAGTTGATAGCGGTGGGTGGTTTGTCTGGCAGCGGCAAGACAACTTTAGGGGCAGCCGTGCTTCAGGATCTCCCGAATACCGTGCATTTAGACAGTGACCGTGTTCGTAAAGAGATGTTTGGCGTCTCCGACACCACCCACCTGCCGCCAGAGGCCTATTCGTCGGAGGCGACGCAGAGATTGATCTCAGAAATGGATAAGAGAGTAGAAACAGCTCTCGCTGAGGGTAAAAATGTCGTCGTCAGCGCCATATTTACATCTGCTGGAAGCAGGGTATACGAAGAGAGCTTGGCGCGGAGAAATAACGCTGAATTTGTCGGGGTCTGGCTGGAGGCGGATCTGAGCGTGCTATTTGACCGTGTGGCCAAGCGCACGAATGATGTCTCGGATGCTGATGTAGGAACTCTCAAGAAACAAGCGGAACATGCGATAGATCCTAGCGGCTGGTCTCTCGTCGATGCAACGCAATCTCCCGAAAAAGTTGCCAAGGATGTCCTAAAAATTATTCAAGTTTCTCACAAAGATCCGGCGAACACGTCGCCGGCAGCACTCCCGCCACCAGGTATCAAGCCCCATTAGGCCTTTGTCGGAAAACTATGCCGCTTCTTCCAACTGCAATTCGTGCTGTTTTAGATCAACGGAGACAAGTTGCGATACGCCTTGCTCGCTCATTGTCACTCCGTAGAGGCGATCCATGCGCGCCATCGTCATGCGATGATGGGTAATGACCACAAAGCGCGTCTTGCACTCCTTGGATAGCTCTTCCAGGAGCAGGCAATAGCGATCGACGTTGCTTTCATCCAGCGGTGCATCAACCTCATCCAGTACGCAAATCGGGGCTGGATTGGTCAGGAACATCGCAAAGATCAGTGCAATAGAGGTCAATGTTTGCTCGCCGCCCGAGAGGAGAGAGAGGACCTGTGTCTTTTTCCCGGGAGGCTGGGCATAGATTTCAAGGCCGGCTTCCAGCGGGTCGTCCGCTTCGATCAGCTTGAGGTGTGCTGCGCCGCCATTGAACAGGCGGGTAAAGAGCGTCTGGAAGTGGGTATTAACGACATCAAAAGCATTCAACAGGCGTTCGCGCGCTTCTTTGTTGAGTTTGCTGATGCCCTCGCGCAGTTTCTCGATGGCAGCCACGAGATCGTCACGCTCTGTTTGCATCGTGCTCATCTGTTCGGTGATCTCCTGGCTCTCGACTTCGGCGCGCAGGTTGACGGGCCCCATGTTGTCGCGTTCGCGGATCAGACGCTCCAGCTTTGACTGCAGGTCGTCGAGTGGCGGCAAATCTGCCACGACCAGCCCCAGCTTTGTCGCCATTTCTTCGGGAACGCAGGTGAACTTTTCATGAATCTGCGCCTCGATGCCGTTTTGGGTGTGCTGCGATGTTTCGACGCGGGCTTGAGCCATGGCACGACCCTCTCTGGCGTCTGACAGGGCGCTTTCGGCGCTGCGGAGTTCGCGCTGCAGCTCGTTGGCGGTATTTTCGGCAGAGACCAGAATATCGGCGGCTTCCTGACGCTTGCTTTCCGCTTCGGAGATGCCGCTCATCAGTGATTGTTTTTCTTGTTCGATCTGCGCTGGGCGTTCGGCCAGGCGGTTGATCACGTCATGCGCCTGATGGATACGGGCTTCAAGTTCGGTGAGGTGGAGAGCAATGCGCTCCAGTCGTCCGTTCCAGCTGCCGGTTTCATTAAGGATTTGCGCCATCCTCAGGGAGCGACTCTCGCCTTCACGACGGATTTCAGAATGTGTGGCCTGTTGTTCGGCCAAAGCCTGACGCCGCTGACCCAGTGTTGTTTTGAGCGTGGCAATCCGGTAGCGACCTTCGGTAGTATCCGGCAGAGCGGCAAAAGATTCGCGTGTTTCGGTGATTTGAGTGGCGACGACGTCCGTTTCTTGGTCTGTATTGCCAATTGAAGTGGTCAGGCTGGATAGCTGCGCGGTCACTTCAGTCAATTGGTTTGATAGTTTATCGTGCTGACGACGGAGATTATTGAGCGTCTCTTCAGCTGTTTTGAAATCCTGGCGGGCCGTGTTCACCATTACTATCGTTTGGGCGCGGTGTTCTTTTGACTGTTCCAAAGAAATGCGTGCCGCTTCCAGCCGGCTTTGTACCGTTATAATCTCTGTATCAAGATCGGACAGACGGTTTTTCTGTTGTAGACGAACTGCGGCGGCATTTTCGGCGTTTGGCGTGACGACGAGGCCGTCCCAGCGCCATGCGCCCCCATCAGGGGTTACGAGGCATTGTCCCGGGTGTAGTTCAAACATCATCTGTTTAGCAACGGCAGCGCTATCAACGACACCAATTTGTGACAAGGCGCGACCGAGGGCATGTGGGCCGTTGACAAATTGTGATAATGGTTTTGCCTGTGCCGGTAGTGATGCAGTGGTGACGAAGTCAGGCAATTCATGCCAGTAGATGGGTGCGGAGCCATCCAAAGCTGCCTGCAGGTCATCGCCCAAGGCAACGGCAAGGGCTTTTTCAAGGCCTGGCTCAACGGTCAGTTGATCCAACACCGGCCGATAATTCGATTGCTGATGGCGAAGGATGCGGTGCAGAGCTTCAGCTTCAGCCGTGATCTGGTTGCACGCCTTTTGTACGGTTTGGAACTGCTCAGTCGCTTCTTGCGTGCGAGTTTCAGCTTCGGCACGGACAATTTCACTATGGTCGAACTGTTCCATCGCCAGCCGCGAGCCCTCTTCAGCTGCAGTCAGGCAAATGGCCACATTGTCCAGTTCGGCCTTGGCGGGCGTGTTGGCCAGTAGTGTGGCATGTTCATTCTTCAGGTTGCCGCGGCGGTGGACCAGTCGCTCATGGCGGCGTTCGAGTTCCTCGATCTGGCGCTGGACGGATTGGCGTGCCGCTTCTTGTGTTGCTACTTCCTGGGTCAGGTCTGACCCTTCTGTTTCCAGCGTCTCGACGTTCTGCTGCTGAGCCTCAACCAGCAGCTGTGCATCTTCCTCGCGTTCGGTTTGTTGTTGCGCTGCTTCCTCAAGGGCGGTGTATTCCGTATTGAGGCGGCTGATAGTCTCATTCGCTTCGGCTTTCTGGACGTTTTCGTGTGCAACATCGTCGCTGAACTGGCGCAGCAGTTGTTCGGACTTGGTACGTTCCTCGTTGACCTGACGTTCTTCGGATTCAAGGCCGCCATAGGCAAGTTTCAGGCGTTGCAACGTGGCGGCACATACGGCTTCCGCCTGGCGCATCTGTGGCAGCCCGGCGGCGGCTTCGGTTTGTCGGGTAATCAGATTCGTAACCGTCAGGGTCTGGTCACGCACAATATTTTCAGCAGCCTCGAAGGCGGCCATGGCCTGGCCGACAGCGGTCGTGCTTTCCATCCAGCGCAGGTACAGCAGGGAGCCCTCGGCGGTTTGTATGTGACCACTTAAGTTGCGGTAGCGCGATGCTTGCCGCGCCTGTTTCTTCAAGCCTTCCAGTTGGACATTCATAGCGCCCAACACATCTTCAACGCGCAGGAGGTTGGTTTCTGCGGCACGGAGCTTGAGTTCCGCTTCATGACGGCGGGCATGCAGGCCAGAAATGCCCGCTGCTTCCTCCAGTACCATGCGGCGCTGGGTTGGTTTGGCATTGATCATGTCGGCAACGCGGCCCTGACTTACCATGGCCGGGGAATGGGCACCAATGGATGAATCGGCGAATAACAACTGAACATCGCGCATGCGCACGCTTTTGCCATTGACCTTATAGGTGGAGCCGACATCTCTTTCAATCTTGCGAGATACTTCGAGTTCATCAGACTCGTTGAGTTCGGCGGGGGCGGTGCGGTCGTTGTTATCCAGTGTCAGGACAACCTCCGCGGTATTGCGAGGTGGGCGCCTGGCGGTGCCGTTAAAGATAACATCGTCCATCTCAGAGCTGCGCATGCGCTTGGGAGAATTTTCGCCCATTGCCCAGCGCAGGGCTTCCACTAGATTAGACTTGCCGCAGCCGTTCGGACCGACGATGCCCGTCAGGCCGTGACCAATATCGAGCTCGGTATTGTCGACGAAAGATTTAAAGCCGGTAAGCCTGAGCTTGTTGAATTGCACCATTGAGTTTATTTCCCTTTCGTCAGTTTGTTAACGGCTACCTCAAATTTATCCACATCCAGCGCGCCATTGAGCGTTTCGGCACCATCGTTAATGATGAAGGTGGGTGTTGCCCTGATTTGATATTTAGTCTGTGCCGCCTGCATGTTGGTCAGAATGGCCGTTTCCAGTTCCTTGTTGTTGGTGCAGGCCTTAAAATAGTCCCCGTCCATGCCGGCAAGATTGCCCAGCTGCGCGAGTGCTGCCAGCGGATCTTTAGAACGCGCCCAGTGCTCTTGATTGCTGAAAATCACTTCAATCAGGTTAAAATACTTGCCTGCATCCACGCAGCGGGCCATCATGGCGGCACGGAGAGCGGGAGTATCGAGCGGAAAATCGCGGTAGATCAGCTTGGCCTTGCCGGTGTCGAGTAGGCGGGCCCTGAGCTCTGGTAGAATTTCTCTCTCAAAATGAGCGCAGTGCGGGCAGGTCAGGGAGGCGTATTCGACGATTGTGACCGGTGCCTTTTCGTTACCGATAACACGGTCCTTCATCGCTGTGTCCACGTTTATCTGCAGCCCCTCGGGGGCGGCCAGGAGGCTTTTGCTCTTTTCCAGCCTGGCCTGCTCGTCTTTGTCACTGCTCGCTGTTTGGGCGAGGCTAGACGACAACACTGCTGTTGTTGCCAAGACAAGCAAAACGACCGCAATACCAATGATGCTGACACTGTTTTTCTTTAACATGCTGTTCCCGTTCTTTTTCAGTTTTGTTTGTTCAGAATCTGGGGTCATTATAGTCGTGCAAGAGGCGAAAAATCAACTTATCTTAATGACTTATGGGCAAAAATCTTGTTTATCGGCAATGTTTTAGATGAGAAAATGCCTTTAAGAGATTGTACAAAAAACGAAATAGAGCTATAACCCACCTATGGCAAAAAAGTTCATAAAAATGCATGGGTTAGGCAATGATTTTGCCATTTTTGACGGCCGTTCGGAGCGGCTTGATATCTCCCCCAGCCAGATTCGAGTTTTGGCAAATCGCCGCACGGGGATTGGCTTTGACCAGATGTTGATCATGGAGCCGCCCACATCGGCTGGGACTGATATTTTCTTGAGAATTTTTAATGCCGATGGCGGGGAGGTGGGTGCCTGCGGCAATGCCACCCGTGGTATTGCCAAAATACTCATGTCTGAACTTAAAAAGTCTGAAGTTACTCTGGAGACCGAGGCGGCTAGATTGAAGGCGTATATGGCTGGCAACAAGGTCACGGTGGATATGGGGCCGGCCTGTCTTGACTGGAAAGACATACCCCTCAGCCGGGAAGAAAACACACTGTCTCTGCCGGTGATTGAGGGGGGGCTGAAGCATCCCGTTGCTGTCAATATTGGCAACCCCCACGCAGTTTTTTTCGTTGATAACGCCGCAAAAGTGGCGCTTGAAACAATTGGTTCTAAAATTGAGCATCACCCTCTATTTCCGGAGCGGGCGAATGTGGAGGTGGCGCAGGTGCTCTCTCCCTCCACAATCCGCATGCGGGTGTGGGAACGTGGCGCGGGCGTTACGCAGGCTTGCGGTACTGGTGCTTGTGCCGTTGCAGTGGCGGGTGTCCGCCGCGGACTAACGCAGCGCAAAGCCACGATCGTCCTCGACGGCGGTGAACTGGATATTGAATGGCGTGAGAGCGATGGCCACGTGCTGATGACGGGCGATGTGGTGGAAGTATATCGGGGTGAGATCGCTCTATGAGAAGCTTGATGAAATTGCCCGACAACCTACCAGTCCCCGTCGATGATGGCTCTTGCGATCATTTGCAAGGTGCAAATATACCCTCCATTGAGATGCAAACCACTCAGGGACGGTTCGTAAATTTAAAAGATATCACACAGGTTTCGACAGTTATCTTCTTTTATCCAAGAACCGGGGAGCCGAACAAACCAGTTCCGCCCGATTGGGATTTAATCCCTGGCGCCAGGGGCTGCACGCCGCAATCCTGCGGGTTCAGGGATTTATACCAGGAGTTTAAAAGTATGGGATTTCAGATTTTTGGTGCAAGTACCCAGGAAACATCCTATCAACAGGAATTTATATCGCGGAGCCACATTCCTTTCGAGATTCTCAGCGATAAAGATTATCAACTTACAGAAGCTCTCCACCTTCCTACATTTACCTACGGGGGCATAAGACTTCTTAAGCGGATGGCGTGGATTCTCAAGAATGGCAAAATCGTCAAAGTTTTTTATCCCATATTTCCACCCAACACATGTGCAGAAACAGTTTTGAATTGGATCTTAAAAAATGACCCCCCACGACCACGCTTCTGAAGATCACCTTTCTCCCTGCGAGGGAACCGAAGGCAGCGTCAGGCTCGTCACCTTTGGCTGTCGCCTGAACATCTATGAGTCAGCAGTCATTAAAGATCATGCTAAAAAGGCCGGACTTGAGAATGCGATCATCGTCAATACCTGTGCGGTGACTAATGAGGCGGTGCAGAAAGCGCGGCAGGCGATCCGCCGGGCGCGTCGCGAAAATCCGGGGGCGAGGATTATTGTCACCGGCTGTGCGGCGCAAGTGGCTCCAGCTGGTTTTGCCAATATGCCAGAAGTTAATCAGGTGATCGGCAACGATCTGAAATTGAAGGCAGAGGTTTGGCGGGGCTCGTTGACCGAACGTGTGCAGGTTAATGACATTATGCAGGTCAAGGAAACGGCGATCCATATGATCAGTGGTTTTGACAGCCATGCGCGGGCGTTTGTTCAGGTGCAAAACGGCTGCGACCACCGCTGTACGTTTTGCATCATTCCTTATGGCCGTGGCAATTCGCGCTCTGTCGCCATGGGTGAGATTGTTGAGCAGGTCAGGAAACTGGTGGCGGGTGGCTATCAGGAGATTGTTTTGACCGGCGTGGATATTACTTCTTATGGCCCCGATCTGCCGGGACAGCCAACATTGGGGCAAATGACAAGGCGCCTGCTGGCGCTGGTGCCGGAGATCAAACGTTTGCGTCTGTCGTCACTCGATCCAGTCGAAATCGATGATGATTTGTGGCGGTTGATCGGCGAAGAGCCGCGCGTGATGCCGCATTTGCACCTGAGCATGCAGGCGGGTGATGATATGATTTTAAAACGTATGAAGCGGCGCCATTTGCGTCAGGATTTGTTTGCGGTGTGCGAAAAAGCGCGGAAATTGCGCCCGGATATGGTCTTTGGCGCTGATATTATCGCTGGTTTCCCGACGGAGACGCATAAGATGTTTGATAATACTTTTGATGCAGTGAAGGCGTGCGGCCTGACCTTCCTGCACGTCTTTCCGTACTCGCCGCGTCAGGGCACCCCTGCTGCGCGTATGCCACAGGTGGACGGCAATGTACGGAAAGAGCGGGCGAAGAAGTTGCGTGAGCTGGGCGGCTCTTTGTTGCATCAACATCTCTCAGTATTGGTGGGTAAAACATTGCCGGTACTGACAGAGCGGAATAATAAGGGGCGCACAGAATATTTCAGCGAAGTAGCCATTGACGGTAATATCCCGGCTGGACGGATTGTCATGATGAAAATGAATTCTGTCGAAGGTGGGCGATTGAAGGGATGTGTGTGTTGATCAGAATCGCAAAGGAGTCGGATGCTGGAACCTTGGTGGACATTTATGCGCCGATTGTCAGGGATAGCGCCATTTCATTTGAGTTGGAGCCGCCAACCGCGCCGGAGTTTGCACAACGTATTACGAAGACGCTGGAAAACAACCCATGGCTGGTGCTGGAAAAAGACGGTGAAATTGCCGGCTATGCCTATGCCAGTGAGCACCGGATGCGCAAGGCGTACCAGTGGTCGGTAGATAGTGCTATTTATGTTCATCCTCGGTACCGGCAGCAGGGTGTCGGCGGTGATCTCTACCACAAGCTGTTTGATATTCTGCGGTTGCAAGGCTACTACAATGTCTACGCCGGGGTTACCCTGCCGAACGATAGCAGCATCAGACTGCACAAATCACTAGGGTTCAGACCCGTTGGTGTATATGAATCAGTAGGCTACAAGTTGGGAGCATGGCATGATGTCTGCTGGTGGCAGCTGGCGCTCCAGTATCATAAGGATAATCCCGCCATGCCACTTCGTTTCCCTCAGCTATCCATCGTATCACTGGAAGCAACGCTTACACAGGGCCGACCATGATCGGATTCTTTAAAAAATTGACCGGGGGGTTGAGCCATACTTCCAATACAATATCATCCGGAATCACGGATATTTTTACCAGGAAAAAACTGGATGCCGACATGCTGGTACAGCTGGAAGATCTGCTGATCTCAGCAGATCTTGGCCCGGCCCCCGCCGCCAAATTGGTGGCGGAGATCTCCAAAAACCGTTTTGGCAAAGAAGTCGCTGTCGAAGAAATAAAAGCTGCCTTGGCCGAAGAGATTGAAAAAATTCTGATTCCGGCGGATAGGCCTCTGCTTGATACGGCAAAGCCTTTCGTGATCCTGATGGTCGGCGTCAATGGCACCGGCAAGACGACGACCATTGGCAAGCTGGCGCACCAGTTCCAGCGGGATGGGAAAAAAGTGATGCTGGCGGCGGGAGATACGTTTCGTGCTGCTGCCGTGAGTCAGCTGCAGTCCTGGGGCGCGCGCGTAGGGTGTTCAGTCATTGCCAAAGAAGAGGGCGCGGATGCGGCAGCACTCGCATTCGAGGCAGTTGACCGGGCCATGAGTGAGGACACTGACGTTTTGATAATCGACACTGCTGGGCGCTTGCAAAATAAAGTCAGTCTGATGGCCGAATTGGAAAAAATTATTCGCGTGATCAAGAAAAAGATACCGGATGCTCCACATGCGACGTTGCTGGTTCTTGATGCCACCGTTGGTCAGAACGCTCAGCCGCAGGTGGAGCTGTTCAAACAAATGATTAACATAAACGGATTAATTGTCACAAAACTTGACGGAACCGCGAAGGGAGGCGTGCTGGTGTCGTTGGTGGAAAGGTTTGCTTTACCAGTTCATGCTATAGGTATAGGGGAGGGGATTGACGATCTGCGGCCATTTGTGGCGCGGGATTACGCCCGAAGTTTAGTGGGGTTACAGGACATTCATGACGTCAGGAAATAAGCCGGTCCCGATCAAAGACGGTCTCATGACCACCAAGAGCTTCAGGGATGCCGAAAAAGCTTTGCACTGGGTCGGAGAAATTTATAACAGCAATATTGAATATCTGCGTTATGCGTTTCAGGAATTCTCGCAAGGACGCTGGCACGAGGGGCGCGCGCATGCGCATTATCCCTATCTTGAAATCACGATCAAGAAAGCGCCGGCCGTCGATAACCGTCTGTCATTCGGGTTTTTGTCACGTCCCGGCCTTTATCGTACCACGCTGACGCGCCCCGATTTATACCGTGCTTATTATCTGGAGCAGTTTGCCCTGCTGCTCAAAAACCATCCGGAAGCCGAATTGCGTATCGGTGTCAGTGAAGTGCCGATCCCGCTGCATTTCGCGCTGGGGGAGCATTTCCATCTGGAAGGCGACCTGTCGACCGAACAGATGATCGCGCTGCCCGAGGCCTTTGATCAACCTGACCTGACTGTTATGGACGATACTATCCCGAGCGGGACGCATGTCCGCAAGGAAGGCGAACCGGCGCCGCTGGCGCTGTTCATTGCGCCACGCGTGGATCTGAGCCTTCAGCGCCTGAAGCATTACACGGGAACGTCGGCGGATCACTTCCAGAAGTTCGTTATTTTCACCAACTATCAGTTTTATGTCGATGAATTCCTGCGTCTGGGCTATGAGCTGATGTCCGCGTCGGATGATGCGGAAACCGCCAAGGAAAGGGGCCAGTACACGGCTTTTGTCGAGCCCGGAAATCTTGTCAAGTATAACGCCAATATTGAAGGGGATTCCCGCGGTAAGACTGAAGGCAAAAAGTTGCCGCGATTGCCGCAAATGCCTGCCTATCATCTGAAACGGGAAGATGGAACGGGGATCACCCTGATCAATATCGGCATTGGGCCGTCGAATGCTAAAACCATCACTGACCACGTGGCGGTGCTGCGCTCGCATACCTGGCTGATGTTGGGGCATTGCGCGGGCTTGAGAAATTCGCAAAAGCTGGGTGATTACGTTCTGGCGCATGGATATGTGCGGGACGATAACGTATTGGATCATGCAGTGCCGCTGTGGGTGCCGATACCAGCACTCTCGGAAATCCAGATCGCTCTTGAAAAGGCCGTGTCGCAAGTGACGGGGCTGGATTCTTACGAGCAGAAGAAAGTGATGCGGACCGGAACGATAGCGACGGTGAGTGACCGGAACTGGGAATTGTGGGAACAGAGCATCCCGATCCAGCGGTTGAGCCAGTGCCGTGCCGTGGCGCTTGATATGGAGTCGGCAACGATTGCGACCAATGGCTTCCGTTTCCGCGTGCCCTATGGCACCCTGCTGTGTGTCTCCGACAAGCCGCTGCATGGGCAACTCAAATTACCGGGCATGGCGGATAAATTTTATCGCGAAAGAGTTGATCAGCACCTGCGTATCGGCCTGATGGCGATGGAGAAGATCCGCGCGCTTGGCTACGGACGCGTTCACAGCCGCAAGCTGCGCAGTTTCAGCGAAGTCGCTTTTCAATAGCTTGAGATTTAAAGACCGCCTTTTGGTGTTCGCGGGGTAGGCTTGTCCAGCCTTTTTGGGCGCAGCTCTGCAAGGATCTCATTCATTGTGCTGGTCAGAGCGTCTATTTTCGTCTCGAGGGTTTCGATGCGTCCAGAAAGACGATTGAACGTTTCCTGCACCAAAGTGTCTCCGGAAAGATTTTTCGGATCATTGGGATCAAACTTTTCCTGGAACTGGTCGCTGCTGCAAAGGAGGTCTCCTTTATCGGCTGGATCGGTGTAGAGTATCCCGTTCTTGAGTCGTATGTTTTTCAGACATTCCTTCGGCTCAATAATCGTATGACCGCTATTGACCCATCGATAACCGAACCCCAACAGCTGGCGCTGAATAAACACCGCCTCTGCTTCCGTCTTCGGCTTGAAGGATAGAGTCTTTCCCTGACAGAATTCTTTGGTGATTTTCTCGGTATTGGTGTGCATAATTCACCTGATCTGCCTGGTTACAGCAAGGGGCGGTACATTTTTGTCAGTGGTGGTGCAGATTTTCTTTCTTCTTCGCCAAACTGGTCGCCGGTGCAGAGGAGGCCGATGTTCTGGCTGCGGTCGTCCGGGTTGTAGTAAAGCTTGCCATCGTTCAAGACCATGCCTTTCGACATACACTCGCTCAAGCAGTCAATATCCGTTGAGGCGCCGTGACCACCCCATGTACATCCCATCGCAAAAATCTTTTTTTGAATGGAGACGGTTTCTGCCGCTGTCGTCGGATAAAAAAGCAAGATCTTCCCTTGGCAAAATTCTTTGGTAATTTTTTCGCTGTTCGTTTGCATGTCATCCTCTCTGAAAATATCGCTTTGAGCCCAACGCGACGGGCGGCCACAACCCCTATAATTTTCATAGAGTATAGTTTTGTTAATTTTATGTCAATCTATATTTTTAGGTTTATTCATCCCTGTCCTTCGGCTAACTTATTAAATAGACTCAATGAGTTAAGGAGCAACAATGGATAGCACCATTTCTTTAAAAAATGCTCTTCGCCAAACACTCTCTGACAAAGTCATTGCGCTCACCATCCTTGTCAGCGCCCTCGGCTACTTCGTCGACGTGTTTGACCTGCTGCTATTCAGTATCGTGAGAATTCAGAGTCTGAAAGATTTGGGAGTAGCGGAAGCCGATCTTCTCGCGGTTGGCATCCGCCTGCTTAATACGCAGGCGGCCGGCTTGCTTGTAGGGGGAATAGTTTGGGGTATGCTGGCTGATAAATATGGCCGCGTATCCGTCCTGTTTGGTTCCATTCTCCTTTATTCTATTGCTAACATCGGGAATGGCTTTGTCACCAGCATTGATCAATATGCGGTTTGGCGCTTCATCAGTGGCTTCGGTCTCGCCGGGGAGCTGGGTATCGGCGTGACTCTGGCATCAGAGCTTTTACCGCGCGCGGTTCGTGGTATCGGGACAACGCTGATTGTGAGCTTTGGCTTGCTCGGTTCGGGCACGGCGGTATTGATGACTTATGTGGTGAACTGGCATACGGCCTATATCATTGGCGGCGTTCTGGGATTGTGCCTGTTGGTCCTACGACTGAAAGTTAGGGAGTCGGGCCTTTATCGTAAGGTAGAAAAAGAGAAAAAAACAATCAAGCGTGGCAGCTTCTGGATGTTTCTGCGCAAGGCAGAACTATTACGCCGTTATATCACGGTGGTTCTGATCGGGGTTCCGATTTGGGCAGTGATGGGCATTCCGATTACGTTTACTTCCGAATTTGCTAAGGATTTTGGTATGGCTGTTCTCCCCAATACCGGTATAGCTATTCTGTTCTGTCAGGTAGGGGTTTCTTTTGGCGCCATATGCGCCGGCGTTCTCAGCCAGAATCTTCGCAGCCGTCGCAAGGCTATCACCATTTTTCTGGTCTTGATGCTCTTTTTTGTCTCATTATTTACGGCTCTGCGGCCGCAGTCTCCGCATCTCTATTATCTCTTATGCGCGCTGATAGGGATTGGCACTGGTTATTGGGGGTTGACAGTCCAGATTGGTGCAGAGCAATTTGGCACCAATCTTCGTGCAACGGCGGCCGCCAGCATTCCCAACATGATCCGTGGGTGTGCCATCCCAATGACAACTGGTTTTCATGCACTCGTCCCTTACATGGGCGTAGCACATAGTGGTTTTGCGGTCGTCATTGCGACGGGACTATTGGCCTTCATCGCATTATGGCGGGTACGTGAAACTTTCCACACAGACTTGGATTATATAGATGGGTTGGAATAGGTAGAGGCGATGAGCAGTACACACAGCCAGAACGTTGAACGGGCGCGGGAGATCATTCGTGGAAAGATAGGCGGACTACAGCCCAAGATTGCCGTTATTCTTGGCTCTGGCCTTGGCGGTCTGGCGGATAAGATCAAGAGCGCCATCACCATCTCCTATCAAGAGTTGCCGGGGTTTCCGGTGTTGACGATTGCCGGGCATGCAGGAGAAATTGTTGCGGGAAAGCTAAACGGCGTTGACATTCTGGCTTTCAAGGGACGGCAGCATTTCTATGAGACGAACGATTCCTATCCGCTCAAAACAATGGTTCGTACCATGAAGGCTGCTGGTATCGAAACGCTGTTTCTCTCTAACGCCGCAGGGAGTTTGCAGGCGCATATCAAAGTCGGCGAACTGATGGTGATTACCGATCATATCAATTATATGGGGTTTAATCCGTTGGTGGGTCCCAACGATCATGATTTTGGCCCGCGTTTTCCGCCATTGGGGGATGCCTGGGATCCGGCACTCAATCAGAAATTAAAGGCAGTGGCAAAAAAGAATGGCATTTCTCTTCATGAAGGGATCTATGTCGCCTTTCGTGGTCCATCCTTTGAAACACCGGCAGAAATTCGCATGGCCCAAAAAATGGGCGGCGATGCGGTGGGCATGTCAAGTGTGCCGGACTGCATTATTGCGCGTCATTGCGGATTGAAAGTGGTCGGCTGCTCCTGTATTACCAATATGGGTGCCGGCCTGAGCGCTGAACGGCTGAGTCACGAACACACACTTGAAAATGCCAAGCGTGGCGCAGTCAGTTTTGAGAAGCTCGTTTTTGAATTTGTTGCGTCATGATCATCATAGACGCTCCCTCGCCGAATTTTGGTCCCCGCCAAGAGGGTAAAAAGATAAAATACCTGATCCTGCATTATACCGGCACGCAGACGGCTTTCAATGCGTTGCAGTTATTGCAGGGCAGCCGCGAAGGTCATGATGTCAGTGCACACTATCTGGTTGATGAAACCGGTGCGGTCATGCGCCTTGTTGGTGAATCTATGCGCGCGTGGCACGCCGGGAAATCTTTCTGGGAGGGAGAGGAAGATATCAACTCATGCTCCATTGGCATCGAAATTCACAATCCAGGGCATGAGTACGGCTATGTGTCGTTTCCCACGGAACAGATGGAAGCGGTGGTGGAACTTTGCCGGGAGATCATTGAGAGGCACGACATCCTGCCTTACCAGGTCCTTGCCCATTCCGACATCGCGCCGGAACGCAAAATGGACCCCGGCGAGCTTTTCCCCTGGGAATGGCTGGCACAGCAGGGGGTTGGCCTCTGGCCGAAATCAGCGGAGGCGGCGGATTCTGCGGACATCAAGTCAATCTTAACAGCGTATGGATACGACCCCAGGCAGGACGGTAAAACCCTTATTACTGCATTTCAACGGCATTTCGAGCCCAACGTCTTCTTAACGCCGGATAGAATTGGCGTCGCCAGCTCTAACACCGTTAAGATTGCAAACGCTCTGCTTCTGCAAAAACTGGCCGGACGACGTAAAGTATCTTAACTTCGTTCTTGCATTTTTTTAATTATGGAATAAACTGATACCGTGTTAATGATTCTTAAAGGGTAGATTTTATGGCGAATATTATTTCCAGTCTGACTTTTGAAGATTTGGTACACACTGAAAAAAGGCCGATTTTGATAGACGTATACCACATACGTTGCCAGCCTTGCCTGCAAATGGCGCCGACAATTGATGCCATGGCTGCAGAATTCTTGGCAGTACTGAAAATTGTCAAGCTTGACCGTGATGAAGCAGATGCCAACGGCGGTACGCAAAATCCGCTGATCAAATTTCTGGCGAAGCAAGGTATTCAGGGCGTTCCTGCTTTACTGCTTTTTGAAGGTGGAGAATTCAAGGGTGTCCTAATGGGCGGCCCCCGTCCGCGCTCGAATATCCTGGAATGGCTGGAGAAAACGCTGGGTAGGAATTTAAGTGTAACAAACACTTCTCAGAAACTCGGCCCCGGCGGCCGGAGTCCGGGCTTGTAATATCTTTAACGCTATAAATTACTCATAATATATTTGATTTTTGAATCCGTCTGGCATAGATTAGCGTCGAAACCAGAGAGTCGGATGACCGCGGGGTAACTCGAGGAAAGTCCGGGCTCCATGAGAACACGGTGCCGGATAACGTCCGGCGAGGGTGACCTCAGGGACAGTGCCACAGAGAATATACCGCCACTGCAAGATGGTAAGGGTGAAAAGGTGCGGTAAGAGCGCACCGCGGCCTTGGCAACAAGGCTGGCAGGGCAAACCCCACCGGGAGCAAGGCCAAATAGGGAAGATACGCCTTCAATGGCAGGGTTTGTTTTCAACCCCATCTTCCGGGTAGGCTGCATGAAACGTCAGGCAACTGCCGTTCCAGATGAATGGTCATCCCGTCGCAAGGCGGACAAAACCCGGCTTACAGACTCTCTGGTTTTTTTCTTCCAAACATAATTAAAACGCTAAACCCCCGCCTATAACGATATAGACGGCTGTTTCTTTTGACTATTCTTGCTTTGTAGACAAAAAGACAGTATGAAAGACCAGTTTCATGCACAGAGGGGAACAGAAAATGGCTAAAGAACGTACATTTTCAATTTTAAAGCCGGATGCCACGCGCCGTAACGTGACAGGTAAAATCAACGCCAAATTTGAAGAAAAGGGCCTGCGTATCGTGGCTCAAAAGCGCCTACGGATGACACAAGCGATGGCGGAGGGTTTCTATGCCGTGCACAAAGCGCGCCCCTTCTTTAATGATCTCGTCAAATTCATGATCTCTGGCCCGGTCGTCGTGCAGGTGCTGGAAGGTGAAGATGCCGTGGCCCTTAATCGCAAGATCATGGGGGCAACCAACCCAGCCAATGCTGACCCGGGCACCATTCGCAAAGAATTTGCTGAATCAATCGAGGCAAATTCAGTGCATGGCTCCGACAGTCCGGAGAATGCAAAAGTTGAAATTGCGTATTTCTTTGGCGAGATTGAAATTACGGGCTGAAATCTGCTTTAGGTGGGGTCATGACGCGAGGGTCAGGCCGCCGACACCCATTTGCTCGCCCCAGAACGTTTCCAGATCACGCAGTACCTGGTTCATGGATTCCAGACGGCTGCCGGGGAGACCGGCACTGACCAGCCTTTCTTCGTGTTTCTTGTAGAGGCGGCTAATCGCATCGTTCAGCTTACGGCCTTTATCGGAGAGCTTAACGCGGACAGAGCGTTTGTCATGAATGGAACGTTCCTGGACCAGATATCCATTCTCGACCATTTTTTTGACGTTATAGGAGACATTGGAACCAAGGTAATAGCCGCGTACTGTGAGTTCTCCCACCGTCAACTCGTCTGTACCAATGTTATGAAGGATCATGCCCTGAACGTTGTTGATATCAAGAATACTTGCCCGTTCCAGCTCTACTTTTAAAACATCCATGAACTGGCGGTGCAGTCGCTCAATCAGGTTAATCGAATCGTAATAAGATGTCGTCACCTTGGTGTCCCCCTGTCACTTCCTCTGTCTGGTATTGTAAAGCACTTCTTGTGATAGGACAAGATCTTGGCTACCCAAACTTTGGAAACAATCCTCAATGTCAGCATCAGAAACCGCATCGACTGTAAGTGGTTGCCACTTGGGCTTGCGGTCTTTATCAATCAGCGCTGCACGAATCCCTTCATAGAAATCATGTCTTGCGAGGCACGCTTGACTCAGGCGGTATTCCATAGTCATAACTTCGGAGAAACTCATTTTCGCGCCGAGACGAATTTGCTTCAAGGCGATTTTCAGGCTGGTGGGTGATACAGCATTCATTGTTTTCAATGTTTCAATGGCCCAGGCAGAGGAATCTTTCTCAAGATCGCGCAGAATATCTTCAATATGGTTGTGGGAAAAATAACGGTTTATTTTTTTGTGATAAGGAATAATGTCTGATTCACCGCTCGGTGCCGTAGAATACTTTTTCAACAGTGCGTCAAGATCATGCGGAGAACGAATGATCTCTTCGTTCAATCGCGCAAGATGAACAGCTGGCACAAAATGTGTGGCAAATCCAATATGCATCGTATCAAAGGCTTTGATATGGTTGCTGGTCAACGCCAGGTACGTTCCAATCTGACCAGGACAGCGGGGTAAAAAATATCCGCCGCCCACGTCTGGGAAAAATCCAATACTTGTCTCCGGCATGGCGAACAGGGCGTTCTCAGTGATAACCCGATGCGACCCATGGGCGGAGATCCCCATGCCGCCACCCATGACAATGCCGTTAATCAAGGAAATATAAGGTTTGGGAAAAGTAAAGATACGGTGGTTCAGCGTGTACTCCTCACGGAAAAAATCACGTAAAACGGCACCGCCGCCTTCGCCTTTTTTCATCGCAGCCATACCGTGCATCGCTACGGTCTTGACATCGCCGCCAGCGCAGAAAGCGCGGCTGCCGGCACCTGTCAGAATGACGGCCTTGATGGCAGGATCCTTAGTCCACGTTATCAGCATCTGATCCAGCTGACGTACCATGTCGAAAGTCAGCGCATTCAATGCCTGAGGGCGGTTTAACGTCACAACCCCAACCGCGCCTGTGATGGTAAAAAGGATTTCAGGTTCCTGTGTCATTTTTTGTCCGCCTCCAAGTGCGCCATGTGTGCATCATATCGCATCTGACGGTAGCTGATCACCGTTGTCAAAGGTACCAACTGAAATCCCTTGGTCTCCAGAGTGGGAAGCCAGGCCTCCACTGCGGCGAGAGTTGGGTCTTTAGGATGCCCAATGGCAACAGCCGATCCCTTGCGCCGCGCAATCGCCTCAACCTCTTCCAGCGAGGTCCTGACCATTTTGGAGTTTTCATCATGATCCAGAAAGACATCACGATGTGTCGTTGGCACATTGTATTCACGAGCTACTTTCTCAGCGATACTGTTCGGGGTCGTTTTTGAATCAAGATAAAAGACATGGCGTTTCTGGAGCTCGGCCATGACGAGCTCCAGTCCGGGACGATAGCGCGAGAACCGACTGCCCATGTGATTGTTGACGCCAACATATCCCGTAAAACCATCCAGATTTGCCAGCAGATTTTTCTGGATCTGCTCTGTCGACATGCTGACTGACAGATGATTGGGGCCCGGATCTTCTTTGGCATTATCGGCTTCCCACGGCAGGTGCAGCATAATTTCATGGCCGTGTGCTTTGGCAGCTGCAACCTGTTGAAGAACATGACTGGAATAGGCTAGGTACGATAGGGTGACAGCGGCATTCAGTTCATTCACGGCACGCGCCGATCTCTTTTGGTCAACGCCTACATCATCAATCACGATGGCAATCATCGGCTTGCTGGAGGGCGATGGTGGAACGGCCTGAGGTAATACACTGGCTGCCGGCAGATTGGAATTAACAGTATTTGCATTTTGTGTCGGGGCAGGGGGAGTGGTTAGTATCTGCTCATACACGCCATCTTCCCCGATATGCTCATAAGCACCCAGGAGGTGAGCATCTCCATCACTACGCACAGGGCTCGCCATGGCCAGCGACAGCAAGAGGGCCCACGACAAACAACGAAGTAATTTTCTCATTCTGTAATACCTTCAGGCATATAATGGCGTTTTTACAGCGAGGTGGCCACAAATAAAAACATTGACACAGGGTGAGAACTAAACTAGAACAAAGGAAGAATAGATTTGCGCGGGAGGCTCACATGCTCACCAGAAAACAACATGATTTACTGCTATTTATTCATGAGTACATCAATAATACCGGCCTATCCCCCTCATTCGAAGAAATGAAGATTGGCCTTGACCTGAAGTCCAAATCAGGAATTCACCGCCTTATCAATGCCTTGGTGGAACGCGGCTTTTTGGAACGTCTGCCGAACAAAGCACGTGCGCTTGAGATCAAAAAATTGCCTAAAAATATTCCCGCCCCCTCCAACACCAACCGCCCCGCTACAGCACCGCGAGCAGGATCTGCAAAACAGGGACGTGGCAGAGATGCAATGGTACAAATTCCCCTTCATGGAAAAATTGCTGCCGGTACGCCGATCGAAGCGGTGCGCCATGAACAGGACACTGTCGATATCCCCGTGAATATGCTGGGCTCTCTGCCTTGTTACGCTCTGACCGTGGAGGGCGATTCCATGATGAAAGCGGGAATCATTGATGGTGATATTGTCGTCATCGAAAAGTGTGATCGTGCCCGTGATGGAGAAATTGTCGTGGCACTGGTGGATGAGGAGGAAGTGACCCTTAAACGCCTGCGCCGTGAAGTCGGCTCCATCGTCCTAATGCCTGAAAATGACGCCTACCAACCCCTCCGTCTTTCTCCTGATCGGGTACAGATTCAAGGACGCTTGCGCAGTTTGTTTCGGTCCTATTAAACGTAAAATTTGATAAGGAAACCTACACCATTTTTGGTTAAGGTTTCCTTAAGCTTTGTGCGCGTAGAATGTCACGGAGGTGTTTACAACAGGGGGGAGTACCATGAGTACATCTATCAGAATTACAGCGGTGATGATTGGAGCGATGATGCTGGCCGCATCATCGGTGCAGGCAGAACAGATGCTGTCCCAGCCACAAGAGCAGCAGGGTGGCGCTCCGCAGGGTAACATGATGATGCAGCCTGCCCAAATGGACCCGCAGATGATGGCCAATCGCAAAGCAGAGGAAGAGCTTGAACTGAAGAACCGGAAAGAAGAAATGCTGCTGCGCATTGATAATCGTATGGCCATGTTGCAAAAGGAGAAAAGTTGTATTGAGGCAGCAACAAACCGCGAGGCTCTTCGTAGTTGCAAACCTGAGGGTCCTACTCCCGGTGGTGAGGGGATGATGATGCAGGGTGGTGGCATGATGGGTGGTGGTCGAGGTATGATGCAAAACAACGGCGGTATGATGATGGGTAGCCCCCATGGCCAAGGTATAATGGGTGCACCCGCTACCGGAGCGCCATCGGGTAAATAGGTACTCTAGAAAGAAAAGCTAGCTTTTCTTTAACTCCGAGTCGACGGGTGCTTTGTGTCGGCTCGGGGTTTTTTTGTGATAACAAACGTGTTTCACATCTACGCGATTAATGACCCTTACTTGCATTATGTACATCAATGGATTTTAGCTGTTTCAGCTACCCCTGAATTATTGCATAATCAGTAAAATAAATAGGGTGTATTCAGATTTGACCAAGATGAAAGCAGTGGATGTTCTGGTGATTGGCGGTGGCGTTAACGGCACCGGCATTGCGCGCGATTTATCCGGGCGCGGTCTTTCCGTCATGTTGTGTGAAAAGAATGACCTGGCCAGCGCCACATCGTCTGCCAGCACCAAACTTATTCATGGCGGCCTTCGTTATTTGGAACATGGAGAATTTAGTCTGGTGCGAGAGGCGCTGATTGAGCGCGAGGTGTTATTGCGGGCGGCACCGCATATTATCTGGCCGATGACTTTTGTCCTGCCGTATCATAAAAAGCTGCGCCCATGGTGGCTGATCCGGATCGGGCTATTTATTTATGATCACTTGGGCGGATTGAAACTCCTTTCTCCTTCAAAGGGGATGTCTTTTGCCGGAACAAAGATTGGTCAGCCACTCAAGCCGATCTTTAAACGCGGGTTTTATTATGCGGATTGCTGCGTGGATGATGCCCGGCTGGTGGTGCTGAATGCGCTGGATGCCTACGAGAAGGGGGCACAAATTCTGCCTCGTACCGAATGCACCGCGCTCGCACCCCACCCGAAAGAGGAGGGATGGGTGGCCACCCTGCATGACAGCATCAACGAGTCAAATTTCAAGGTACACGCGCAATTGGTTGTCAATGCGTCGGGCCCATGGGTCAATCAAGTGTTAGGCCTTGTTGGCAGCGGCGTTGAGAAGTACAAACTACGCTGGGTGAAAGGTACGCATATTATCGTGCCAAGAATATACCAGGGTGATCATGCATATATCCTGCAAAATGAAGACAAACGCGTTGTCTTTGCAATCCCCTATGAGCATAAATACACATTGATTGGCACAACGGAGAGTGAATATACAGGTGATCTTGAAGAAGTGCGCTCTGATATGAAAGAGGTTGAGTATTTGTGCGCAGCTGTGAACCACTACTTCCGTCACCAGATTAAGCCATCTGATGTTGCATGGACGTATAGTGGTGTTCGTCCACTGCTGGATGACGGTGTTCAGGATGCCTCCTCCGTTACACGCGGCTATATGCTGGACGTTGAGGAGTATCATGGTGCACGTATGCTGAACGTCTATGGCGGCAAAATCACCACGTTCCGCAAACTTTCTGAACAGGCTGGTGACAAGATTGTCGCATTGCTGGGGCGTGGACAGGGAGCGTGGACGGCAACTGAAGCGATTCCGGGTGGAGATGGCTCCGCCGCCAATTTCACCACCTTTTTTAAAACCCTGCGGCGCGAGTATAGCTGGATGCCTGAACCCCTTACCTATCGCTATGCCCGTTCTTATGGGGCACGTTGTCGGGAGTTTTTGCGTGGTTTCCGGAGGATGTCCGATCTGGGCGAGCACCTGGGCGATGATGTCTATGAAATCGAGGTTACATACCTCGTCAACGTCGAATGGGCCTTGACGATGGAAGATATCCTGTGGCGCCGCTCCAAATTGGGGCTGCACATTTCTGAAGAAACTGAAAAGAATATCAAGAAACTATTGAAAAAGATTTTGACGAAGAAAGACACTTCTGACTGATGCCACAATTTATCCTCGCCATCGATCAAGGCACAACCAGTACTCGCGCTATCCTCTTTGACCTACAGGGCCGCATTCACGGTACTGCGCAACAAGAACTTATTCTGCGGTACCCGCACAACGGCTGGGTTGAGCAGAACCCGGAATCGATATGGCAAGATACTCAGTTTGTTTGCCGAGGTGTGCTAGAGCAGAATAATATTTATCCATCTCAGGTGATTGCCATCGGCATCACCAACCAACGTGAAACAACGATAGTTTGGGACCGTGCAACAGGAGAGCCTTTGTATCAAGCCATCGTTTGGCAGGACAGGCGCACGGCGGATTATTGTCAAAAACTAAAAGAGCAAGGACACGAGGAGGCGGTGCGGCAAAAAACCGGCCTGTTGTTGGATCCCTATTTCTCTGGAACCAAGATTAAGTGGATTCTTGATAAGATGAGCGGCGCGCGGGAAAAGGCCAAAAGGGGACAGCTGGCTTTTGGCACGATCGATTGCTTTCTGCTCTGGCGGCTGACCGGAGGCAGAGTACATGCCACCGATGTCACCAACGCCTCGCGAACTTTGCTTTACAATATTGTCAAACAGGCATGGGATGATGACTTGCTTGCTATGCTGGATATTCCGCGTAACATGATGCCGGAAGTGAGGGATAATAGTTGTCTCTTTGGCAGGACAGACAAGAATTTTTTAGGTAGTGCAGTGCCTGTAACCGGCATGGCTGGCGATCAGCAGGCAGCTTTGTTTGGTCAGGCCTGCTTCGATCCTGGCATGGTCAAAAGTACCTATGGCACTGGCTGCTTTGCACTCGTCAATATTGGTGATATCTTCCGCGTTTCCAAAAATAAAATGCTGACAACAGTGGGATACCGGCTGGATGGCCGGATCACTTATGCCATTGAGGGAGCGATTTTTGTAGCGGGTGCAGCCATACAATGGCTACGCGATGGTATCGGCCTGATCAAGTCAGCAGCAGAGACGGAGGCGCTGGCAAAATCTGTCCCTGATAACGGCGGGGTTTACATGGTGCCTGGATTCACGGGGTTAGGGGCACCACACTGGAATCCACAGGCACGTGGCGCCTTGTTGGGCCTGACACGTGCCACTACCACCGCCCATATCGTGCGCGCAACGTTGGAGGCGCAGGCCTATCAAACGCAAGACCTGATGCAGGCCATGGCCGAAGACGCAGGCCACGCCATCACTGAAATCCGTGTCGATGGAGGTATGGCAAGGAATAACTGGGTCTGCCAATTTTTGGCAGACATAACCGATACCGCTGTTTTGCGCCCACCCAATACTGAAACAACAGCATTGGGCGCGGCCTATCTGGCCGGGCTCCATGTGAAAGCTTTTGCCGCGCTAAAAGATATTCAGGATTCTTGGCAGTGCGAAAGGCGTTTTGTGTCAGGTATGGCGCAGGGCACACGGCAAAAACTCTATGCAGGATGGCAACATGCGGTCAATCAGGTACTGACGTAACGCGGCATCCCCGTAACCGCCTAAAAAGTCTAGCTGCCTCGCCCGTAATGTGCAGGTTTCAGGAGATCGGGTTGGCGAGTGTAAATCTCCACACAAGCATCCACAACAGCCGGATCATATTTGGTGCCGCGATATTTCTTGAGTTCTGCCAACGCTACCTCCAGGGGCAGGGCTTTACGCCACGGGCGGTCCGATATCATGGATTGGATGATGTCGGCCACTCCGATGATACGTGCCTCCAGAATAATGTCGTCGCCACGGATGCCGCCAGGGTATCCCGATCCATCCAGACGTTCGTGATGCTGGAGGATCATTCGTCCGACCGGCCAAGGAAAATCAATGCCTTTTAATATCTGGTAACCGTGCACAGGGTGCTGCTTCATGATCTCGAATTCCTGTTCTGTCAACTTCTCAGCCTTGTTAAGAATGTCTGTAGGAATACGGACGATACCGAAATCATGCAGCATGGCGCCGATACGGAGGCCGTCTATGACTTCTTTGTCCAGATTCATGACCTGCCCGATCGTCCGGGCAAGATGAGCCACGTCATGCTGATGTTTGGGAGTATAGGCTTCTTTCAAACCGATGGAATCCGACAGTGTGCATACCGTCTGGTAAAGGCTTAAAATAATTTGTTCTTTTGTGATTGACATCTTCCCTTTACTCCCAAGCTGCACTGCCGTGGCAATACTTGTATTTCTTCCCGCTACCACAGGGGCAGGGGGCATTCCTGGGAGTCTTGGCCCAGGTTTCCGGTTTTGATGAATCAAACGCGGGCGCCTCATACGTCTTTAATTCCGGCACACTAAATGGATCGGCACCGCCCCGTGACATGACGGTTTTGTGCGGGGTACGCGGCTCTGGCATGACAGGTGGCGGTTTGTCAGCGTGCAGCTCGATCATGCACAACGCATTGGTTACTTTCTCACGCAGGCTGCCAAGCATGGCTTCGAACATGGCGAAGGACTCCGCACGATATTCATTCAGCGGGTCTTTTTGCCCATAGGCGCGGAGAACGATTCCTTGCCGCAGATAGTCAAGATTGAGCAGATGCTCCTTCCATGTCTGATCCAGAAGTTGCAGCAGAACGCCTTTCTCAATACTGTGCATGACATCAGAGGTAATAGCGGCCTCTTTTTGAGACAGTTTGTTGTCAATCACCCGCTTGATCCGCTCTGTGATCTGTACTTCGTCAATTCCATCTTCTTTAGCCCATTCCTGCGCAGGAATGTGGATGCCGAGGATGCGCTGTGCATCACTTCTGAGCAACTCCATGTCCCACTGTTCCGGATAAGTCCCGTGAGGAATGGCAAGAGCAACCAAATCCTCGATGACATGATGACGCATATCACGAATAGTTTCAGAGACATCGGATGCGACCATAATCTCACGTCGCTGGTCGTAAATCACGCGCCGCTGATCGTTCATGACGTTGTCGAATTTTAAGAGGTTTTTACGAATTTCGAAGTGTTGCGCCTCAACTTTTTTCTGCGCTCTTTCGATCGCCGTGTTGATCCATGGGTGAATAATCGGCTGGCCGCGTTGTAATCCCATACGTTGCAGGAAGATGTCCATCTTCTCCGACCCGAAGATGCGCATCAAGTCGTCTTCAAGGGAAATGTAGAATTTTGAGGCACCCGGATCACCTTGGCGTCCCGAGCGGCCACGCAACTGATTATCGATACGGCGTGATTCATGGCGCTCGGATCCGATGACGTAAAGGCCACCAGATTCTTTGACTATTTTATACGCCACATCGACTTCCTCGCGGATTTTTTCAATCATGCGGGCTCGTTCTGCTGCGGGCAGATCATCAGGTACTTCTTCGGCGATGCGCATATCAACGTTGCCGCCAAGTTTGATGTCGGTGCCGCGTCCCGCCATGTTAGTAGCAATGGTGACGGCACCGGGCTTGCCGGCCTGAGCAATGATTTGCGCTTCCTGTTCGTGGTAACGCGCATTGAGGACGTTATGCTCGATTTTTAGCTTTTTGAGCCGTTTTGACAGGGTCTCGGATTTTTCAATGGAGGTGGTGCCCACCAGAACAGGCTGCAACTTGGCCTGACATTCCATGACAAGTTTTGTGATCGCCTCATACTTTTCTTCAGTGGCACGGTAAATTTCGTCATGCTGGTCAATACGAATTTGTAGAACATTGGTCGGAATTTCTACAACGCGCAGATTATAAATACCCTCAAACTCTTCCGCCTCTGTCGCAGCAGTACCTGTCATTCCGGCCAGCTTTGGATACATGCGGAAATAATTCTGGAAGGTAATGGAAGCTAGCACCTGATTTTCGTTCTGGACCTGGACTCGTTCCTTGGCCTCGAGAGCTTGATGCAGCCCCTCGGAGAAACGGCGGCCCTCCATCATACGACCGGTAAATTCATCAATGATGATGACGGCGTTATCCTTAACGATATAATCAACATCTCTATTGAAGAGCTTATGGGCACGCAACGCCTGGTTGACATGGTGCACGAGAGAGATGTTTTGCGCATCATACATGCCGCCGTCAGTCAGAATACCAAGCTTGCGCATGATCTCCTCGGCGTGCTCGTTACCGCGATCAGTCAGCACGACAGTCTTGTGTTTTTCATCGATTTCGTAGTCCGCTGCGACCAAGTGACCAATTACTCTATCAACGACGTTATATTGTTCGGCGGAATCCTGGATCGATCCGGAAATAATGAGCGGGGTACGTGCTTCGTCGATGAGGATGGAGTCAACTTCGTCGACAATCGCATAGTTGAATGGACGCTGTACCATTTCTTCCAGGCGGAATTTCATGTTATCGCGCAGATAATCAAAACCAAATTCATTATTGGTTCCGTAAGTGATATCGGCGGTGTAGGCATCGCGTCGTTCGTCATCATCTAGATCAGCAACAATAAAATCAACGCTTAGCCCCAGCAGGTCATAGATTGGCCTCATCCAGTTGGCGTCGCGTTCAGCAAGATAATCATTGACGGTCACAACGTGAACGCCTTTACCTTCCAACGCGTTCAGATAAATCGGCAGAGTTGCCGTCAGGGTCTTACCCTCGCCAGTACGCATTTCGGGAATATATCCTTCATGCAGTGCAATGCCACCCATCAGCTGCACATCGAATGGGCGCTGTCCAAGCGCCCGGCGCGCGGCTTCCCGAGCGGTCGCAAATGCCTCCGGTAAAATGCTGTCGAGACTGGCACCGTCTGCCAGATTTTTTTTGAATTTATGGGTTTGTTCATACAGTTCTGCATCCGTCAACGCCTGAACAGTAGGTTCAAGGGCAGTGATCTGCACAACAATTTTGCCAAACCCTCTCAGGATACGGTCATTTTCACTACCGAATATCTTACGTGCTAGACCAGCAAACATCGGGTAAACCTTGGTTATCCTCTCTATTAGTGCCATTGAGATATAAACAAGATTAGTCCTATGTCAATAAAGGCTTTTTAATAGATGGGACTTGAAAAATAATCCAGAAATGCTTTATATAATCCGTGAGGTTTTATAGCGGGACAGAATCGACCGTTACAAAGACTGTGTATAACGAATCCCAGGAGAATATGTAATGTCAACGCTTGTTAATAAAATTGGCCCTGTTCTGATGGCAGCTGTTGCCATAGCGATGGTGACGATGGCAGGAATAGCCCAAGCTAAGGAAGCACCATCATCGGACAGTGCAGTTTTGGCGATTGTCAACGGCGACAAAATCCTTAAAGACGATGCATTGAACGCGCTGAAGAGCATGAACGTTCCCGCAGCTGACACGGACAAAGTGCTTCCTGTAGTGGTTGACCAGATGATCAATGAGAAGCTCATCAACAGTGAGGTTGCTAAGGCGCAAATTGAGAAAGACCCCGCATTTCAGGCGCGTCTTGCTTTGGCAAAGGCGCAGTTGGTCAGAACAGCATATCTGGAAAAATACCTGAAAGATAAGATAACCGATCAAGCGGTCAAAAGTGAATATGAGAAATTAAAGAAGGAAAACAAAGGCAAGGAAGAGGTACACGCGCGTCATATTCTGGTTGCCACGGAAGAGGAAGCCAAGCAGATCATTAAAGATTTGGATGCAGGCGCCAGGTTCGAAACGCTGGCCAAGGAAAGATCTTCAGGCCCAACAGCTAAAAATGGCGGTGATGTGGGCTATTTTGCCCAAGGTGAAATTGTCCCCGAGTTTAGCAATGCCGCCTTCCAGTTAAAGGCAGGTACCTATACCAAAACGCCGATCAAGACTCAGTTTGGCTGGCACGTGATTTACGTTGAAGACAGGCGCACCCGCGTTGTTCCCGATCTGAAAGATGTTGAGACTTCAATCCGCAACAAACTGGGGCAGGAAGCTGTTGAAAAACTGGTCACGGGCCTACGTGCAAAAGCGGATATTAAACGCTTTGGCATGGACGGAAAGCCGGTTGAAGAGGCAACAAAAAAGAACTAACTCGTCGTTTTTAAGTGCTGATAATGGGCCAGTGAGCGTCACCTAAGCCTGCTGGCCTATTTTTTATACTTCGATTGACATAGTATACATAACGTCTATAATGTGTACAGGCTTGGCATCATGTATGGGACAACTATGGCTCGTGAAATTGTACTCGATGTAGAAACTACCGGCCTGTTTGTCGATGAGGGTCATCGCGTTATTTCTGTGGGCGCGGTGGAAATGATTGACGGTAAGGAAACGGGTGCCAGGATATACATGATTGTTAACCCCGGGCGTGATAGTGAGCCAGGTGCTCTCGCCGCACACAAACTGACCACTGAATACCTGAAACAGTTTGGTGCCTTCGCAGACTACGCTAGTGTCGTGCGTGATTTTATCGGTGACAGTCCCGTCATTATTACCTGCCGCGTGGAACAGAGAAATGGAAACGCCTATTTAGTGGACCGAGACTTTCTCAATATGGAGCTGAAACTGGCCGGTGCAGAACCTGTCAAAGAAAGTCAATGGATCAATGTTCGTTCCTGGTCTGAAGAAATGTTTGGCAATGACGAGGCAAGGCTCGATAAAATTGCCGATCGCTATGGCGTCAGTCGCGCTGAGCGCGATGCCAAAGGGCACGGTGCTTTGCTCGACGCCGAACTTTTGGCTGCTGTCTACCCACGGCTAAAAGCGGATTATGAATCCTTTAAATCTGGCACAGGGAAAAAATCATCTGCCAGACCAGGGGGTAAACCGCATGTCACGTGAAATAGTCCTTGATATTGAAACAACAGATTTGTGGGTGAAGGATGGTCATCGCATCATTGATGTCACAGCAGTTGAACTAGTGGATGGAAAATCAACCGGCGCTCTCTTCCACAGTTACATTAACCCTGAACGGGACGTACCACAGCAATTGCTGACATCATCGGGGAAATGGATTAAACATCCAGCTGGACTGAGCAACGAATTTTTGGCAGATAAGCCTGTCTTTGCCTCCATCGCCAAAGAGCTGCATGACTTTATTGGCAACTCGCCCATTATCATAACTTGCCGCACGGAAAATGATGGTTATACCGTCGATGTCGCCTTTCTAAATATGGAGATGGAGAAGGCGGGATTACCCTCCTTCAAGGATGAGCAGTGGCTGAATGTCCGTAAATGGGCCGAAGCCATGTTTGGGAACAAGGACGCGTCTCTTGACAAGATGCTGGATCGTTACAAAATTGACCGCTCCGAACGTATTGCCAACGGCCATGGAGCTACATTGGATGCTATATTGTTATCAGATGTTTATCCAAAACTCCTAAAGGACTACACTGATTTTGTAAAATATCAGCCAGAGTTAAAACAAGTTTCAAAGAAAATCCCCCCAATTATTTGAAATGTCTATTTGTTTTGAAACAATTGCTAACGAGGCATTGTTGCCGATGAAGGTAATATGGGTCTCGGCAGTTGCCTTGATTGACAAGGACGGGCGCGTCTTGTTGTCCCAGCGCCCAGCCGGTAAAAAAATGGCAGGATTGTGGGAGTTCCCTGGTGGAAAGATAGAGATAGGAGAGACTGCTGAAATTGCTCTTATTCGTGAATTAAAAGAAGAGATTGGAATTGATACTTCAACTTCTTGTTTATCTCCGCTTACCTTTGCGTCACATCGTTACGACGATTTTCATCTGATGATGCCTTTGTATGCCTGCCGTGTTTGGCGGGGGTATGTTACGGGTAAAGAAGGGCAAAGCTTGATCTGGGTTTATCCAAGGGATTTTGATAAATATCCCATGCCGCCTGCGGATCTTCCGCTTGTTCCAATTCTAAAAGAATTACTTTAAAATGTACACAAAATCAATTGATTTAAAAGAATTTTATGAGACTTTACAGGGAAGGGTTGTTCAGCGGATTATTCGCCAGTACTTACGATACTTTTGGCCAGACTTGAAAGGGCAAAGAGTTCTCGGCGTTGGCTATGCAATGCCGTATCTGCGCCCATTTATCGGCGAAGCCGAACGTGTCGCCTGTCTGATGCCCATGCAGCAGGGTGCCATTTTTTGGCCCCCGGAGGGAAAAGGGCTAGTTAGCGTCTGTGATGAGGCAGAGTTACCGATTGAAACCAACTCTGTTGACAGGCTTCTTATTGTTCATGCCATGAGCAGTGCCGAAAATATTGATTCCATATTATGCGAATCCTGGCGCGTCTTGGCGGGGCAGGGAAGTCTGGTAATGATTGTGCCCAACCGCTCAGGAATCTGGACACGGATAGATAACACGCCCTTTGGGCATGGCACGCCTTATTCACTCGGTCAAATCAGACACTTTTTGAAAGAGTATATGTTTGTGCCAGAACGGGCAGATCGGGCGCTCTTTTTCCCACCCACATCATCCCGTCTGATGCTGGTGACAGCCGGTGTATGGGAGAAAATAGGACACAAGCTGTTCAATGCCTTTGGCGGTGTCAACATTGTCGAAGCCACTAAACAACTATATGTTGGCACGCTGGTAGCTGCGCCAGCGTTGCAGACAGCACGGCGGAGGTTATTGACAGCCCCGAAGCCAATCTCCACAGTTAATTCCTCAAGAAAAGCATCATAGAGGGCATCATGTCTTTACCGCTTCCTAAACCCGGCATCCTGGAGATCAAGCCCTATATTGGCGGTGAAGGCCGCACGGAAAGTATCAAGCGCCCGGTGCGTCTGGCCTCAAACGAAAATCCGCTGGGATGCAGCCCCAAAGCACGTGATGCTTACTTGAAAGTTGCTTCCGAATTGCACCGTTATCCCGACGGTGCTGCAGCAGATTTACGAGCAGCACTGGCATGTGAATACGATATGGATGCCAACCGTATTGTCTGCGGTTCTGGATCTGATGAACTGATTACGCTGATCGTTCGCTCCTATGCAGGGGCAGGAGATGAAGTCATCTACAGCGAACATGGATTCCTGATGTACCCCATTAACGCCAAAGCCGTCGGCGCCATGCCGGTGGCGGCACCGGAAATCAATCTTCGGTCGGATATCAACGCCTTGCTGAGGGCGGTGACGCCGAAAACAAAAATCATGCTGCTGGCCAACCCGAATAACCCGACCGGCAGTTACCTGACCAAAACCGAACTACGCGTATTGCGAGAGAAACTGCCGGAGCATGTCATACTTGTTATCGATTCAGCCTATGCCGAATTCGTTGAGGAAAAAGATTACGAGGACGGACGCGCCCTGGTCAATGCCTATCCAAATGTCATCATGTTGCGCACATTTTCAAAAATTCATTGGCTGGCGGGATTACGTCTGGGCTGGGGATATTTTCCCTCCGATATTGCGGATGTGATCAATCGCATACGTACTGCATTTAATGTCAGCGTCCCCGCGCAAGCAGCCGGTATTGCGGCCCTCGCTGATAAAGAATTTATTCAGAAGTCGAGGGTTCTTGCCCGCGATGGTCGCGCTTTTTTAAGGGAGAAATTGCAAGGGCTCGGCCTGAACGTTTACCCCAGCGTTGGCAATTTCATCCTCGTCGAATTCGGCCCCAAAGCTGAAGACATCCGTCTAGCTTTAAAAGACAAGGGGATCTATGTTCGACAAATGGGTGCCTATAATTTGCCTCACTGTCTCCGTATCACGGTTGGTACGGCGGAAGATAACGAGAAAGTCGTGAATGAATTCAAGAATATTGTGAAGAAATAGCCTTCGCCGCCATCACCGCCGTACTAAAACTGGCTTGCAACAAATAGCCGCCGGTAGGGGCCTCCCAGTCAAGCATTTCGCCGACAGCATAGACACCGGGCCTGTTTTTGAGCATGAAATGATCGTTGAGTCCATCAAGTACGATACCACCGGCGGTAGAGATGGCGCGATCAAGAGAGAAAGAAGCTTCGAGCCTGATCGGCATCGCTTTAATGAGAGCGGTGAGAGAGGAGGGGGACAGATTTTGTACATTCTTATCGCCGATTTCTCTGACGAGCCCAACAGCGACGGGTGACAGGCCACCGGCCTTGCGCAGGAAGTTTGAAAAGGACAGGGTGCCACGCGGTGCACTGAGCCGGTTTGCCAGTGCGGCTGATGACAGACCAGGACGTAGATCCAGCATCAGCATGGTGGCGCCGCTTTTGTCGATTTCATCTCTTAGCGCCGCAGACAAGGCATAGAGAGCGCTACCTTCCAGACCATTGGCCGTAATCACCATTTCCCCCTGTGCTATGCATCCGCCAAAAGACAGCGTGACGGGCTTTAGCGGCTGCCCTGCAAAACGGCTCTGAAATATTTCCGACCACGCCACGATAAAACCACAGTTGGCCGGGCGCAGCGGTGTTACTGCAATATTGTATTGTTTGAGAATCTCTACCCAGCTTCCGTCAGATCCCAGCCGCGGCCATGAGGCGCCGCCAAGCGCCAAAATTGTTGCGTCTGCCTTGATGTGTTCCGTTTTACCTTCAGGCGTAGTAAAATTCAGCTGTCCGGCATCAGACCAACCCATCCATTGGCGTTGGAAAACAAATTTTACGCCAAGCTGGTCCAGCCGTACTTTCCATGCGCGCAGCATGGGAGAGGCTTTGAAACTTTCAGGGAAAATTCGGCCACTGGTACCAATGAATGTTGGTTGACCCAGTCCTTCGCACCATGCCCGCAGGTCCGCTGGCGAAAAATTCTCAATGGCCGGACGCAAACGCCCAGCGGCGGCACCATAGCGCATCATAAAAGTGTCAAGATTTTCGCTATGCGTCAGATTCAACCCCCCACGCCCCGCCATCAAGAACTTGCGACCGAGGGTTGGTTTTCTTTCGTAAACGGTAACGGGCAATCCCGCTGTGGCGATAATTTCGGCAGCCATTAATCCCGCAGGTCCGCCGCCAATGATGGCGATATCAGCCGGCCGCTTTTTCGCAGGCATCC
>JACQAA010000030.1 GCA_016195185.1 Pseudomonadota bacterium
GGCTTTGTCTTTAGGGGGGGTGACGGGAGCAACGTCAGGTAGTAGTGGCATCGTTGATGCTGCCGGTTTCTGGGAGGTATCATCCGTAGCAGGTACCGCCTGAGAAGGGCGCGACCCAGAAACGCCAATCAGGCAGGCTAGCACGATTGGTAAAATAAGGCGTGAATAACGGCAAACCATGATCGTTCTCCCTCAATAACCTCTGAACTCCCAGTGTATCATATCGCTGGCGAAGTGTCACGTCCCGGCGCCGGCTCCATTGGTTTGAGCCGGTTTTTGCCGGCGTTCAAGTCGGTGTTGCAGATGTTAAACGAGTGGCTTGTCTCAACCGTTTTCACTCTTTTTAAGTATGGTCTCGATAGTTTCCGTGTCATCTACGAGTTCTCTGGGTATGTTTTTTGAGGATTTAATGCCGAGCGCCTTCAGGCTTTGGGTCCGTTTCAGAATGCTGCCGGTACCATCGGAAAGTTTGTTGAAAGCATCGTCGTATATTTTCCGCGATGCGTTTATTTTATTGCCCAGTTCCTGCATGTCTTCCACAAAGCCGACAACCTTGTCGTAAAGGCCCCCGCCTTGCCGCGCAATTTCCTGCGCATGCCTGTTCTGCAGTTCGAGACGCCAGACAGAGGCGATAGTTTTTAGCGTCGCAAACAAGATGGAGGGGCAGACAATGACAATTTTTTTGTCCCAGGCGTAGCTGTGCAGTCCCGCATCTTCTTGGATGGCCAGGGAGTATGCACCCTCGATCGGTAAGAACATCAGGACGAAGTCCGGCGTTCCCAATTTCTCCGTATCTTGATAGCGGCGTTGTTCCAGCCCGTTGACATGGTTTTTGATTGAAGACAGGTAATCTTTCAGATGACGGGAACGCTCAGTAGCGTTCTCAGCAGTGCAATATCTTTCGTAATGCGTCAGAGAAACTTTGGCATCCACGATGACGTGTTTATTGTCCGGCAACATGATAATAACATCTGGCCTGACCGGGCTTCCATCGCCTGCATGCCGTAGACTCATGCCGCTGCCCTGGATAATGTAGTCAGTGCCTTTTCTGAGCCCGGAATCCTCAAGAATCTTTTCGAGGATGATCTCCCCCCAATTACCTTGTGCTCTGACGTCACCTTTGAGAGCTTTAGTCAAATTTTCGGTTTGCTGGGTCATTTTTTCGTTGATAGAGATGATATTCTCGATCTCTTTCTTGAGAGAGATCTGCTCTTTGACCTGTGCGCCAAAAGATTCGTCTACCTTTTTCTGAAATTCCTGCAGCCGTTCTCTCAGGGGATTGAGCAGCAGTGCGATTCCCTCTTGCGATTCTTTCTTAAACTTGTCATTTTTTTCATCAAAGATACGGTTAGCCAGATTTTCAAATTGTAGAGTAAATTTTTCTTCTAGTTGTTCCAATCGCGCATTCCGTTGCAACAGATCCTGTAGTTGCATGTTGAGTTGTTCAATTTTGCGGCTTAGTTTGTCGCGATCTTCTTCGGATATTTTCAGGCGTGCCATGAGGGCAGCAGTCTTACTGCCGAGCACCAACCAGCTCAGAATCACGCCACTGACAAAATAGGCGGCGGCAACGAGGCTGGATGTATTATACAAAATAGCCGACATGGCAAAAAATTTCCCTGGAAGGCCAGATTTTTTAATAAATATTTAAGAATCAAACAACTATAGTCAATTCATCGCAAAACGCCAGCACGCATGGCACGAAAAAAGTCTTTGAAATATGAAAATAAAAAATAGAAAGCTGTGGATTAAAAACTGAACGCGCACTAAGCTGAAAGCACTGACTTGGTATGCGTACTATAAGTTATAAATAACTGATCAAAACTGTAACAAAGTTTCTTTAACGACTAGGGGATCTGGAACATGCCGAGCAGTAAAACTACCAAGCACCTTGTTGTCGATTTGAAAACGGGCTTCGCCTTTGGAATAAAGCTTGATGCAGAGGGCAATTGCAAAGGTGCGCAGCAGCTCAACAGCGTTATTGAGACCCCCGAGGGACGCCTGGTGAGCAAGTTTGGTCCCACGGCGGCGCAAGACACGGTGCCCTATGGCCAGACAACCTATGCTGTTGAATTGACCAAAGATGGAGAGAGGGGCGAGATTTTTACCCTTGTCTGGCCAACAAAGGCAGAGGCGGATCAGGGTGCGCAGCCAGCAGTAGCAAAGAAGGAATTGCCAGACGACCTCATTAAAGCTGGCATCGCGCCTGCGCCAAAAGGGAAAAAAGCGAAAAAAGGCGAGGGTGTTGATAATGACGTGGCGCTGAAGGAAGCGCTCAAGAATATCGACGCCATGATTGGCCTTGATAAAGCCAAGCATGACATCAAGCAAAATATTGCCGTGGCGCGCTTTAATCAGGCGAAAGAGGATATGGGTCTGTCATCCAAGCCGATTTCCCGTCATATGGTGTTTACCGGCAATCCCGGTACAGGCAAGACCACTTTCGCACGCGAAGTCGCTAAGGTTTATCATGCGCTCGGTTTCATTGACAAGCCGACGGTTCTCGAAGTGACCCGGGAAGATCTGGTGGCCGGTTATGTCGGGCAGACGGCCCTGAAAACCAAAGAGGTTATTGAGAAAGCCAAGGGCGGTATCCTGTTTATCGATGAAGCCTATGCTTTGTCGCGCGACACCGGTAGTGACAGCAAAGATTTTGGCAGAGAGGCTATTGATACGCTGGTCGCTGCTATGGAGAATATGCGCGAAGATCTGATCGTGATCGTCGCGGGTTATTCCGATCCGATGAAAAAGTTCATCGACGCTAATCCAGGGCTGAAGTCACGTTTCATGACTTACATTGGATTCGAAGACTATAGTATGCCCCAGTTGGGAGAAATTCTGGATGTGATGGTGAAAGATCGTGGCTACACCATGGCCCCGGAGGTACGTGAAGCAGCTATGAACTTGCTGGAAGAAGAGAAGAGGCGTGCTGGCATGAAGGAGTTTGGCAACGGACGCACCGTGCGCAATCTGGTCGAGAAGGCCGAGAAGGAACTGGCGATGCGCCTGGAAAGCGAAAACAAGCTCGGCAAAAGCCATGGTTTGTCCGATGAAGAGTTGAAGAAGGCCCTGACTACTTTGACAGTCGAGGACATCCGAAAGGTTTCTCTCGATGCTCTGGGCACCAAGAAGCCCGTCTACAGGGGGATTGACTTTGACTCTGCTGCGGCCAAGATACCAGCCAATGACAGGCAGTTGTCGGCTGCGGCCCCGCCCGTTGTCGCCAAGAAACCGAGTCTGTCTTTGAAGCCATAGTGGTTTCGTAAGTCTGATCAGGAAAAGGGCCGTCGTCAGGACGGCTCTTTTTCTTTGGGGGGTATTGCAAGTGTGGCGATGACGGATTTGTTGATCCTAGCGCGGAAACTGATTCGGGTGGTGCGTGCCGCCGGGGAGATGGAGCTTCATTATTTTCGATCCAGTGTGGAGGTCATGGATAAGCTTGATGGTTCCCCTGTGACGCTGGCAGATCAAGAAGCGGAAGCGCTGATTGCGAAAGAGTTGCATGAGATATGCCCGGATACACCCATGATTGGCGAAGAGTCGGTTGCGGCGGGTACAGTTCCAGACATTGCGGGGGGAGAGTTCTGGTTGGTAGATCCGCTGGACGGCACGCGAGAATTTATCACCGGCAGTGGGGACTTTACAGTTAACATAGCCCTGCTGAGGAATCGTATTCCGGTGATGGGCATCATTTATGCACCAGTTGCAGATGAGCTCTATTTTGGGGCAGAAGGACAGGCTTTCATGAGCTTGCAGGGTAAGTCAGAGCAGAAAATAAGTGTGCGTCAGGCACCCGCTGAAGGTCTTACGGTCGTGGCCAGCAAACGCCATGGTGATCCGGAGAGATTGAAAGAGTTTCTTAAAAATAAAAAGGTGGTGCAGTTGACCAATCGTTCCAGTTCGCTGAAATTTTGTCTTATTGCCGCCGGGTTGGCGGATTTGTATCCCCGACTTGGTCCTACTTCCGAGTGGGATACAGCCGCGGGTGACGCGATTTTACGAGCGGCTGGCGGCAGAGTTACCATGCTGGATGGTACGCCACTAGTCTACGGTAAGGTAGAGAGAAAATTTTTGAATCCGGAATTCATTGCCTCAGGTATGTGACACAAAGGGAGTTTGCATTTATGTATGAACATTATTCTCAACCTGTGCTCTCGCGTGCAAAGTGGATCCTCAGACTGGTGGCGTCGATGCGGCGGGCGCTGGTGGTGATTGGCATAGCCCTGCTGGCAGGCGTTGTTGGTTACCACGTGCTGGGTCAATTGAGCTGGGTCGATTCTCTGCTTGAAGCGTCGATGATTCTTTCTGGTATGGGGCCTGTAGCGCCTCTGCAGAATGATGCAGTAAAGATTTTTGCATCTTTGTATGCACTCATGAGTGGCTTCGTCCTTTTGGCCAGCGCCAGCATCGTTATGGCACCCGTTCTGCATCGCTTTTTGCATCACTTTCACAAGACATCTGGCAATAACCTTGACCACTAACCGCTTTTGTCGTTACAATTTTAGCCATATTCAACGTCAGGAGCATTGATGCAGGGATTTCAGAAACGTTACTTAGAAGCTCTGTTGGTCGTGGTGTTAGCGGTCGTCGCTGTGTCGACATTCGCTTCTGCTGCGAAAAAGTCACCGGAAACGAGAACACCAGTTACGGCTCCAGCCTCCACAACAGCACCGGCGAACACGCTGGTCTCGCGTGGCTGGCTGCAGCGCTGCGTGCAGCCACAGGGCAATGAGAAGTCCGGCCTGAAACCCGGCAAGAAAAGCTGCGCTATTTTTGAGCGGATAGATATGCAGGGTTCCCCCTTGCGTCTTGCTGAATTTGTTGTTGGCTTTCGCGAAGATAAAGACAGGGGCAGCGGCGTTGCGCTTGGCAAGATTATTTTGCCGCTGGGTATCTTGCTGGATTCAGGCATATCCATGAAGATAGAGGATGGTAAGCCGTTTGCGTTCAGACCAAGCTTTTGCACCAGCGAGGGGTGCATAACATTTGTGAACCTGGATCGAGAGACCTTGGATTCCATGAAAAGGGCCAAACAACTCTCCTTTGATTTTAAAACGGTTGATGGACGCGATGCAAATCTGGTCATGAGCCTCATCGGGTTTGAAAAGGCACTGAAGGAACTTGAATAGTGATAGATCCTTTGTGCGCAATGGGAGTATCGGTGTTCTATCGGCAGGATTGTTAAGAATATGCCCTCTCAGCGATCAATACGTGGCAATGCCCTATTTTTGATTCTGATCGGGGTCGTTATGTTTGCCGCCCTGGCTTTTGCCGTCAGTAGGCACTGGCGTGGATCTGGTAATGTTGTATCGGTTGAGCAGGCGCGCCTCCAAGCGGATGAGATGATCGAGTATGGGAATGGTCTGCGTGTGCTGATTGACCGTATGCTGACGTTGGGCGGGGCCGAGGATACGAATATCTGGTTTGCCGCGACAGGTGCCGATGCGGCTTATGGGGCGGTTGGAGCGCATGCCTCCGCAGAGGTTTTTAATGCAGCCGGTGGGGCAGCGACATATCAGGTGACCCCTGCCCATGCTTGTTTGTCGGACTGTGCTTACGAGTTTTCAGGGCAGTATACACTCACTGGAATTGGCACGGATTCCCCGGAACTCGTCATGCTCGTGATCGATGTTAACCCTGCTGTGTGTCAGAAAATAAATGATCTCTTGGAGATGGGTTGGTCGACCATTCCAACGGGGGGGGCGCTGACTGCTCTGGCGCGCTTTAATGGCAGCACGTATGGTGGCGCTGCGGCCATCACGCTTACCGGGGGAGCAAACGAATTTGTGGGTAAGAACGCTTTTTGTTATGCCGAATCTGGCGGTGCAGGGAGAAATATTTACCTACAGGTTCTACGCGCGCGTTAGAAGACGCAAGTGATCTGTCTACCGTGGCGGCGATGGCGGACGTCGTTCAGGAGTGTATGGGACACCTTTTTCGCCCAACTTTTTCTTGAACAGATCCTGTAACTGGTGGTCATTAAAGTCGCAAGCCATATCATAGGCAGAAACCCCTTTTGCATCTTTTTGCAGAGGATCAGCTCCTGCCTCGAGCAGCGTGCGTGCAAGCTCCAAAGTCGCGTACCCTCTACCCAGGACCATGTGTAGCGGGGTGCGTCCGCTGGCATCTGCGATATTCGGATCGGCCTTTTTAGCCAGCAGCAGAGAGACTCCGTCGCTTATACCATAGCTGCAAGCCACCTGAAGCGCTGTCTGTTTTTGAGGTGTGATAAAATTAGGATCGGCCCCGGCCTGCAACAGCAAGTTGACATTCTCAGCGGATCCGCTGCGTGTGATAGCCATGATCAGTGGGGATATACCGAAACAATCCATGGCATTCGGGTCTGCGTCATGCTCGAGCAAAATTCGGACAATGCCTGTATTGTTGGTTTCCAGAGCTTGCAGCAGCGGTGTGCCCTCGGTGATAGGTAATTTACCATTTACATCGGCACCATTTTGGATGAGCAGGAGTGTCATGTTGGGGTCGGCATTCCATTGTTGTGCCGCAAGGCGCAGTGGCGTAAATCCTTTACTGTCGGCCATGTTTGGGTCAGCGCCGACCAGCAGCATTTTCTGCACGAGATCGTAATTATATGCGCTGACAGCCAGGTGCAACGGGGTTTTGCCGTTCATGTTGACAGCATTGATCAATTGTGCGGCTTCTGTCGTTAACAGATATTTGGCAACCTCGCTGTCTGTGCGCGCTGTTGCCAGGTGTAGTGGGGTATCGCCATCATTGTTGGCGGTGAATAGGGGTACGCCTTCGGATATGAGGGATCGCACTGCTTCGAGAGTATTCTCCTTGCAGGCATAATGGAGCGGGGTCATGTTGGTATTATCAGGACGACCAGAATTATCAGTTGCCTGTGCCAGACAGTGGATAACTTTTGCGTTGGCTGTCCGAGCGGCGGCGTGGAGAGGGACCTCACCACGGCGATTTGTGATATTTGCATCAGCACCTGCCTTCAAGAGGCATTCCACTATTTCCAGGGGGGAAGAGCTGTTGAGCGCTTCAAATAAGGGTGTTGCCAGCTTTTTATCAGGCGGATTGAGCGCTGCCTTGTGTTTCAACAACAGCCTGACGATCTCCACATTTCCGGCTTTGGCAGCATAATGGAGTGGTGACTTGCCCTCGTAGTCCGTTTTACCCGGGTGAGCGCCGGAGGTAAGCAATTGCTCAACTTTACCGCTGTCCCCGTTCAGGATCGCGTCGATCAGCATTGTCCGGCCGGTTGCGGTGTCGGTCACTTTGTCGGGTTGCGGATAAATGATCCCGTTGAAGCTAGGGCGTAGGTGCTTGGTGTCTGCTTTTCGCGAAGGATTTCCCATGTATCACCTCCCGTGTCAATAATCAGTCACCGCTATACAATGCAGAGCCCTGTAAGTTACGAAGAGCCAAACAGTGTGACCAGCGAGGTATTATCCACCATTTTACGGTTATTTTGAAGATGTTTTAAAGTCACGAATATTGTCATTACGGGAACGGAGCCCCTGGTTTCGGCGGAAAA
>JACQAA010000031.1 GCA_016195185.1 Pseudomonadota bacterium
TGTCAGTCGCAGCGGGTGCTGCCTTTTCAGCGTCAATAATGGCTATCCAGCTGTGGACGACCGTCCCGCACGCGGGGATGATCTGGCCCCAGGTAGGCGGCGGCCCTGCTGCTGTGTGGATACCGTGCCGTCCCCGCTGTTTTTCTGGGATTTTTACTGGCGAATATGGCGATGGGCCGGGCAATACCGGTATCCGGCGGCATTGCTTTTGGCCACACGCTGGCCGCTTTTACGAGCGTCTGGGCATTGCCCCGTTTTGCCGGTTTTGACAACGACGTGAAACGGTTGAAAGACGCCACGAGTCTCATCCTCGTTCTTGCCCTTTTGGGAGCGACGGTCAACATGGTTGTCATCGTCGTCAGCGTATATCTGGGGGGCTTGTATCCAGCGGCGGTCATCAGAGAGTTCTGGCCACAGTGGTGGGTGGGAAATATCAACGGCGTGCTTGTCATGACGCCTCTGCTTCTGGTTTGGCTCAACCGGCGCTTTTCCGGCTCTGCCTCTTTCTGGGTCGAAATATTAGCCCTTGCCGCCGGTCTTGTCCTGATATGCGCCGCCATCTTCGGTCCGTGGTGGCTTGGTGGAGAGGCGAAGGCAAAATTCCTTATTTTTCCTCTCATCATCCTGGCAGCATATCGCTTTGGCCAGCGGGGTACGACGCTCCTGCTGTTCACCACGGTGCTTGCAACCATGTGGTGGTTGTCCCACAATCCCGCTGCATTTGAAGCTGCCCACGAGAATTTGCCGGTACTCCAGATTTTTATAATGACCTTGGCAGCGACGGGCCTCATCATGGGCGCCGCCATTACCGAACGCAAGGAGGCAGAAAATAACCTGCTGCGCGTCACTCGGGAGCTCAAACGCAGCAATCAGGAACTGGACGATTTCGCTTACATCGTTTCTCACGACCTGAAGGAGCCCCTGCGCGGACTGCAAAATTTTTCCCAGTTTCTACTGGAAGATTACGAAGATAAGCTCGATACGGAGGGAAAAAACAAGCTGCATACAATCTCCGACCTGACCAAAAGGCTGGAAGCGCTGTTGGACACGCTACTCTACTATTCACGTCTGGGAAGAACGGAGCTGGCTGTCAGAGCAACGGACTTGAATGACGTCGTCCGGAACGTCATTGACATGCTCTCGATAACCCTGAAAGAAAAAAATACGACAGTGGACATTCTCCGGAAATTGCCGGTCATATCATGTGACAGCGCCCACATCGGGGAGGTCTTTCAAAACCTGATCGGCAATGCTCTCAAATATAATGACAAACCAGAGAATAAAATCGAAATTGGCTTCATGACGGACCACCTGCGTGCGCCCGGGGAGGTTGTTTTTTTTGTCCGGGATCATGGTATAGGCATACAAGAAGAAAATCTGGAGACGATTTTCAAGATATTTAAAAGGTTGCATGCCAGGGATGCCTATGGTGGCGGTACGGGTTCCGGCCTGGCTATTGTCAGGAAAATTCTCCTGCAACACGGTGGCAATGTATGGGCCGAGTCGAAAGGCAAAAATCAAGGGACGACACTTTTCTTTACAATCCCAGAAAAGAAAGAATGAAGTTGTTAATATATGTAATAATATATTTACAAACTATAAAATATGCTATAACATATAAATATGAACAGGATTCTCCAGGAATTAAAAGCTGCACGGCACGGCAAGGGGCTTAAACAAGCAGAGTTAGGCCAAAAGCTCGGTTTGCCGCAAAGCCATATCTCCAAAATCGAGAGCGGGGAAACCGACCCACGCCTGTCCACTGTTGAAGACATGGCACGGCTCACGGATCAGGAATTGATGCTCATCCCCCGCCAGCTTGTTTCCGCCGTCCGCGCCCTTGTCAGCGGCGAAGGCGAGAACGAGCGACGATGGAAACCCGATGAGGGCAATAATAATCAATGACGGGCATCATGGAAGTATTGCTGGGACAAGAACGTATTGGAACATTGCAACTGTTGTCCGGCGCGCGTTCTTTTTTTGAATTTGAGGAAAGCTACCTGAACAATCCTCAAAGACCCGTTCTGAGCCAGTCATTCTTTAAACCTTCCGGAGAATTACTCACTGAAACCAAGACAACACAGGTTAAACTGCCGCCGTTCTTTTCGAACTTGTTACCGGAGGGGCACTTAAGAAAGTATCTTGCCAGGCGCGGCAATGTGAAGCCGGAACGTGAATTTATGCTTTTAAAATTACTTGGCGACGACTTGCCGGGCGCTGTTGTCGTTCGTCCTTTGGGAGAGCCCAAAACGCACAAGGATGAAGAACCCGAAGCCGAAAATCAAAAAGAAGAGAAGCCATATCATTTCTCCCTTGCCGGGGTGCAACTCAAATTTTCTGCGCTCGAAGGGAAAAGGGGCGGCCTCGCTATCCCTGTCGGCGGCGTTGGCGGGGACTGGATTGTAAAACTGCCGTCATTGAATTTCCCGCAAGTGCCGGAGAATGAATGGGCCATGCTGCATTTAGCCGGAGAAATTGGCATCCCCATACCAGAATCACGCCTTGTCAATCTCGACAAAATTGAGGGGCTGCCGGACGTCGGGGCACTATCAGGTAAAAACGCCCTGGCCGTCAAACGCTTTGACCGGACGGCGGGAGGCAAGCGTATTCATATCGAGGATTTTGCACAGGTATATAACCTCTATCCGGACGACAAATACGGCAAAGTCAGCTATGCGAATATAGCTCAATTGCTCTGGACTCTGACAGGCGAGAAAGGATTGACGGCGTTTATTTATTCAGACGGGCGGACCCCGGCACTGACCCCCGCCTATGATTTTATTTCAACGGTGCCGTATATGCCCGATGACGGTCTGGCATTAACGCTGTCTGATACAAAGGATATGAAAGCCGTTACTCTCGATCACTTCAAAAGGCTGGTAAAAAAAGCGGGCGTGCCGGAACACCTTGTTTTGCAAACGGTCAAGGCAACCGTTGGAAGCACACTTGCGGCGTGGGACGCCAGCTACAAAAGCTATGACCTGTCAGATGATATTCTGGAGCGGATGCAGAAACATATGCAATCCTTACTGATCGTTACCTGAGCTGCAAAATGTGCGCAACTGTATGAATAAGTGTGGCGTCCCCGGCATGATTTGAACATGCGACCCCCAGTTTAGGAAACCTTAGGTCAATGGCCGGAAATGCTATAAAAATAAGGGGTTTTCACCCCTGCCGCAACTCCTAAAAAGGCTATAAAAAGGTCGAGATAAAACGGCGTTGACATGGCTGCCCTCCAAATATTCTAAAATACTGTTCATTGTATAATAATTAACTATTTGATATTAAATGATTTATTAGTATAAATGACATGATTTTTAAATTAAAAGTTTGTCAAAAAAGATAGTTTTTGTTATAATAAAGATTAGGAGGTCTTTAAAATGGCTAGAACAAACGCATTGCAGAAGCATTTAAAGCCAGGACGAGTTTACCGCCGCCAACAGCTATTGGCATGGTCCAACAATGCCGACAGAGACCTGCAAAGGCTGGTTAGGCTGGGGTTGCTGAAAAAACAGTCCTTTGGCGTGTACGCCTGCCCAAGAGAAACGGCCTTTGGCGCTGCCCCGCCGGAAGACCGAACACTGGTGGAGGCGTTCCTCAAGGACGACCGTTTTCTACTGACCTCGTTCAGCCTCTATAACACGCTAGGTGTTGGCACGACCCAGCTCTATAACGAGCAGGTCGTTTATAACCACAAGCGGCATGGGAAGATGAAGCTGGGCAACCGGGCTTTCGACTTCAGGCTGAAGCCCTATTTTCCCTCAGAGGTAACGCCCGAGTTCCTGCTGGTCGATCTGGTCAACAACCTTAACTATCTGGCAGAAGACCGCGAAGCTGTCCTGCGAAATGTCGGCGCTAAAGCTAAAGAAATGGATCAGAAGAAACTGTCCCGTGCCGTTAAAAGTTATGCTGGTGCGCGTGCTCGTAAATTCTTTGCGGGAATCGGTTTGGCTGATACGCTAAATTATGTTTCTGCACGAACATAAAGATTTCCCTGACCTAATTCGTATTGTTGCCGAGGAAAAGGCTATCCCGCCCTATCTCGCCGAGAAGGATTACTGGCTTATGCATTGCCTGTATGGGCTGCAAC
>JACQAA010000032.1 GCA_016195185.1 Pseudomonadota bacterium
GCTGGGGCACTATGTCAAATTTGTCGGCCAGTTCCTCGCCGTAATCGTCGTTGTCTACTACGGCAATCTTTATGTTACGTACCTGCCCTTTTTAGACGCCGAGCTTACCGCAACTATCGGCAAGCCTTTCACGGTGTTTGCCATGGTTGGCGTGATCAATGCGCTGAACCATTCTGACGGGCTGGATGGCTTGGCAGGCGGGATGTCGTTGCTGAGCTTGAGCGCCATTGCTTACTTGGCATATTTGGTTGACGAGGGCGCGGCACGAAATATAACCATACTCATCGCCCTGGCGACGATAGGGGGTGTTATTGGTTTCCTGCGATATAACACGCACCCCGCAAGAGTTTTCATGGGGGACGGAGGCAGTCAATTTCTAGGCTTTACTTCGGGTTTTCTGACCGTGTACTTGATGGAGAAGGTCAATCCTGCGCTTAGTCCTGCGCTCCCAGCCTTGATTCTCGGGCTGCCGATTATCGATATTCTGGCCGTGTTTGTACAACGCATTTATCACGGCATGAACTGGTTCCGTGCGTCGAAAAATCATATCCATCACCGATTGCTGCAGCTGGGTTTCGATCACTACGAGGCGGTGGTTATTATATATTCGGTCCAGATTGTACTTGTCGCTTGCGCGATAATGCTCCCCTATGAGCCGGACCTGCTGATTGCGCCGCTGTATTTGTGTTTTTGATAGCCGCAGAACGCGGGCGATGGCGGGCACACAGTTCGAAAAATGTCTCCAAATTAACAGCGGTCATCCAGGCAGTAAAAAATCACAAACTATTTGAGACATTGCCGATCACTCTTGTGACCGTGGCTATACCGTTGATGTTTGTAATTGTCAGCGTCTTGGCTAACGATGTCCCGCGCGACATCGGCATTGTATCAGCCGTGCTTGCCCTGATATTTCTGGTATATATGTTTTTACGCGGAAGGAATGATTCCATAGTCATGCAAGCGATTAGTTACGTAACAGCTGCATTTGCCGTTTATCTGGAAACCAAATATGTCGGCAGTTGGGCTTCATTTCTGGATACAACGGAACCGTTCTATTTTTCAGTTTTGGCCGTGGCCATTGGTATTATTGTGCGTTATAGCCGCAAGACTGAATTCAAAACCACGCCCCTGGATTATCTCGTCATATTGATGGTTCTCTTTGCAGGATTCCTATTGCATAATTTACCGGACAAAGCCTATTTAGGCCCCATGGTAATCAAGCTGGTCATCCTTTTTTATGGCTGTGAGCTTATCTTTACGTATGCACGAAATAAACAACAGGTGTTTAATTTTCCCGTCCTGTTATCGCTGTTTATCATTGCGTTCAAGGGTCTGATTTACTAAAGCTCAGATGAGAGGCAGGAGACTTTGTTCCGACTGGTCAACCCCTTGGCAGCGTGCTCGGCGCTGGTGTCTTTAACCCGCTTCGCGAATTCGATGCGCGGAATCAACCTGAGCGCCTGGCTGAACATGCTGCATGATGCTTTCACGTTGAGCCTCCTTGGGTCCAGGTCGGATGTCTATCGCAAGTTCATCCAATACCCCGCACCCGCGGATGATCCGGCGTCACATTCCTGTTTTGGACTAGAGTGAGCCTCTCCCTTAAAATTCATTTTGCGATTCATGACAACTAACAATAACAATGTTGTTTGGCATCATGCCACGGTGACAAGGTCGCGCCGCGAGCAGTTAAACGGGCACAAGGGTGCAATCCTGTGGTTCACGGGTTTATCGGGCTCCGGCAAATCCACCATCGCGCATGCCGTTGAAGAGCGGCTCCATCAATCAGGGTGCCGTACCTTTGTATTCGATGGCGACAATGTCCGGCACGGCCTGTGCGGGGATCTCGGGTTTTCCCAAAAAGACCGGTCAGAAAATATCCGGCGTATCGGCGAGATGGTTAAACTTTTTCTGGAAGCCGGTAGTATCGTGTTGACCGCCTTCATTTCCCCTATCCGTAAAGATCGTGAGCGGGTGCGCTCGCTGGTCCCGGCGGGCGATTTCATTGAAATTTACTGCCGCTGCCCCCTTGATGTGTGTGAAAGCCGGGATGTTAAAGGTCTTTACCATCGGGCCAGATCGGGAGAGGTCAAGGAATTCACGGGCATTTCTTCGCCTTATGAAGCGCCTGAAAAGCCCGAACTGGTTCTGGACACAAACGTTTGTTCTTTGGATGAATGTACCGGCAAGGTTATGGCGCTGCTGTCACAACGGGGAATAATCAGCAAATGATTTCCAGCGTGCGCCGACCCCCGGTATGTGCAACGGGACTTACAGTCGCCCTCGCGTCTTCGGTCACGGCGCGCGATTCCGTCGCCGGCCTTCACCGTCGGCCGGCTTCGGCCGCGCGGCGAGACGGGTAAAATCAAGGCGTCTCGCCATGGTGGTTGCACCGCGCGAGGCACGGCTACCTCGGGCTCATCGCCGCGGTGCTGCACACCAGATGATCAGTTGTCTTAATCTGGCGCTAAAGACTATATAATCGCGCCGCATTGCAGGAAAGAGTAATGCGTAATTGGCGTCGTCGTAAAGTAATATCATCCGCTGAGCCTCTGAAAGGTGCGCAGCACCGCGGCGATGAGCCCGAGGTAGCCGCGCCTCGCGCGGCATAAGCCACTATGGCGAGACGCCTGGTTTCCCCTGTCTCGCCGTACGGCCGAGGCCTGCCGACGGCGAAGGCCGGAGACAGAATCTCGCGCCATGACCGAAGACGC
>JACQAA010000033.1 GCA_016195185.1 Pseudomonadota bacterium
ACTGTCCATTTCGCAGATCATCTTGTCGGCGTTGGTGATGAAGTAGGGCGACAGGTAACCGCGGTCGAACTGCATGCCCTCGACGATATCGAGTTCGGTTTCGAAAGATTTGGCTTCTTCAACCGTGATCACGCCTTCGTTGCCGACTGTCTGCATCGCCTTCGCCAGCATCTTGCCGACTTCACTATCGCCGTTGGAGGAGATTGTGCCGACCTGGGCGATTTCTTCGTTGCTGGAGATGTTCTTCGCACGCTTCTTGATGTCATCCACAACGGCGGAAACGGCCTTGTCGATGCCGCGCTTGAGATCCATCGGGTTCATGCCGGCTGCAACGGATTTCACGCCTTCACGGTAAATCGCTTGTGCCAGAACGGTCGCGGTAGTCGTGCCATCACCAGCGAGATCATTGGTTTTGGAGGCGACTTCACGCACCATTTGCGCGCCCATGTTTTCAAAATTATCTTCCAGCTCGATTTCTTTGGCAACCGTCACACCGTCTTTGGTGATGCGGGGAGAGCCATAGCTTTTCGAGATGACGACGTTACGGCCTTTGGGGCCGAGGGTTACTTTTACAGCGTTCGCCAGAATATCAACGCCTTTGAGCATTTTGTGGCGGGCGTCTGCGCTGAATTTTACTTCTTTAGCTGACATGTTTATTTTTCCTTTTCACTGTTGTTTGTTAAGCGACACACCCGCTTCGTTGCGGGGGCCGCCGAGCCGCCTTAAGCAGCCTTGGATTTTTTCTTGGCTGACTCGATGATGCCCATGATGTCGGATTCCTTGACAACCAGGAGCTCTTCGCCGTCGATGGTGACTTCAGAGCCGGACCATTTTGAGAACAGCACCAGATCGCCTTCTCTCACATCCAGCGGCTGCAGTTTGCCGTTTTCATCGCGGGTGCCAGTGCCAACAGCAATGACCTCGGCCTGAGCTGGTTTTTCTTTTGCGGTGTCGGGGATAATGATGCCGCCGGCTGTCTTGGTATCGCTCTCAAGGCGACGCAGCAAAACCCGGTCATGGAGTGGACGAAATTTCATGTCTTAATTCCTCCTCTGGAATAGTGTGCAATGCGAACGAGGCTCACCGTGAGCACTCTCTTATTATCGGTGCTAATTATCTAGTCCCATTGCTGTGAATATTCAAGGAAATTCAAACCCCTTATATGATTTTTAGCACTCGTCTGATTGTAGTGCTAAGTCACTGAATTATAAACTTTTTAGGTAGAATGTGATAAGATAGAGCTAAATGGAGTGGGATAATTGTTATTTCATGAAAACCCATCCGCCAGATTCGTAATAGGAGATTAAGAATATGGCAAATTTAGTAGTGCAACTGCATAACTCCCGCCTGACGACCGCGCAGATACTGTATCATCTCCCGGATCATCCGCTGCTGTTGCAGAGCTTTTTGTGGCAGGAATATGATCTGGCGCCAGACTTTCCAAGATTGCGGCGCTTTCTGGACTTCTGGACACGGGAAATTGAGGGCAGGCTGCATTCCGTCTGTGTGAGCAGCCGGTTGTTGATTACGCCGGGCGACGTGAGTTTTTATCAATTTGAGTATCTGCTTCACTAGGGCTTGCTATACTGGCCATGCCCAATGATCACTCGGAAAGGGGGCCATATATCATGCAAGCTTTCAGTTTTTTGCCCAAGCAGGAAAAATTTTATACTTATTTGACGGAGCTTTCTGCCAAAGCTGATGTCTGCGCCCATCATTTGAAATCTTATATAGAAGCACCTGACACCGCAGCGCGGACACGCATTAGTCGGGAGATTGCAGATTGCCGGGCCCAGTCCAAAAAAATCATGAGCGACCTGACCGGTGAATTATGTCGCAGCTTTATTACGCCGTTTGACCGCGAGGATATTCAGCATTTTGCCCAATGTCTTTACCGCATTCCCAAGATGATAGAAAAATCCACGCAGCGCATGGAATTACATGGGTTAAAGGGCGCGCCGGCAGATTTTCTGCGCCAGATTGTCCTGATCGTTGACGAGGCGGAGGTCATGGAAGGAATGGTGTCTGACTTGATCAATCGGCGCAATACCCAACAGGTTGTACAGAAAGTGTCAAGACTGCACGAGTTGGAGCAAAAGGGAGATGATATTTTCCAGGATCTGCTCAGCGGGCTGTTTGCGGAGGGCCGCGATGTTAAAGACTTGCTGCTCCGCAAAGATATTTATGATTTGTTAGAAAAGGTGATTGATTGTTATCGCGACGCTGCTGCCGTGACACTGCAGATCGTCCTGAAGTACAGCTGATCAACATGGATGCGCCGCTGACCCTTCTCATTGCCGTTGTTGTGTTCACGCTCATTTTTGATTTTATCAACGGGTTTCACGACACGGCGAACGCGATTGCCACAGTTGTTTCCACGCGGGCGCTCAGGCCGCTGACGGCGGTTGTTTATGCGGGGATTTTGAATTTTGCCGGGGCGATGATGGGAACGGAAGTGGCGGCAACGATCGGCAAAGGGCTCGTCAATGCAGCCGCTCTCTCGTTGCATACCGTTTTGTGTACGGTTGTTTCGGCGATCATTTGGAATCTGATCACGTGGTACAAGGGATTGCCAACCAGTTCTTCGCATGCCATTGTTGGCTCGCTGCTCGGTGCGACATTTTTCTCAACTGCTGCTGGCGGTGCCAATATCATCTGGCCTGCACTCATACAAAAAGTTGTCATCCCCATGACGCTGTCACCGGTGCTGGGGATCAGTATTGGTTTTATCATCATGGTCTTGCTGACCTGGATGATTTATAAGCTGCATCCCTCCTTGATCAACCGCCTGTTCGGAAAGCTGCAGATTCTATCGACAGGTTTCATGGCGATTAATCATGGGCAGAACGATGCGCAGAAGTCGATGGGCATTATTGCCTTGGCGCTCATGCTGTCGCATCCGGCGCAGGCTTTTGTGGTGCCGCTGTGGGCTAAAATCGCCTGTTCTCTCGCCATGGGGATGGGTACGATTGCGGGTGGTTGGCGAATCATTCGCACCCTTGGCAGCAAAATGATCAAGTTGCAGACGGTGCAGGGGTTTGCCGCAGAGACAACGGCCTCAATCATTATCGGTGGCGCTTCGCACTTCGGCATTCCGGTGAGCACGACTCATGTTATTTCTACGGCGATCATGGGCGTAGGTGCCACCAGCCGCCTCTCTGCCGTGCGGTGGGGCATTGTTGGCAACATTGTCTGGGCATGGGCGCTCACCCTGCCGCTGACTTTCTTGTTTGCGGGCGGGTTAATGCTGGTCTACCGAGCTCTTTTCTAAAACAGTTTTTCGAGGGTGCTGGTTTTCTTTTCAATGACCGGCACGTTGCCTTCATTGATCGGCTTGCCTTCGGCTTTGTTTTTCTTGATGCGTTCTGCTTCGGCTGTCGGATTGACAACAGAAGTCGGAGTCCTGTCAAGGGGGGGTTGCTTTTCATCATCCCAGAAAATCAGCTTGTCAGCGACGCTTTGGTTCTTGAGAGAAATATAGCCGTTGTCCTCCTCTATTTTCTGGCGGATATCGGGATTGGCCATGGTGGTGCCCATTTTGTCCAGCAAGACCTGATCAGACGAACTCTGGGTAACTGGCACTTCCGTTTTTCCCAGCAGCGCCGCTTTGACGGTATTGGTAGCCTCCGCCGCAGGTGCTGTTTCGGCCGGGCTGCCCGGGGGGCGCAGCGTATAATCGGGTGGCATGGTCAGGGGCGCGCGCTTGACCACCGTGAATTCATCGGGAGAGTTACGCCCGACGCCCAGTTCTTTTTTGACTGAAGTGCAGCCGGACAGAGCAATGGCCAGAGCGATCAAGACCAAGCCGTGTGAGAGTTTATCGTGCTTTTTTAACATGTTTTCCTCTATCGCTGATGAAAGACCCCAGCACCAGAACGGCCGCTCCCACGGAAATGCAACTATCGGCCAGATTGAAGGCGGGCCAGTGGTATTGTCCGGCGTGGACGTCAATAAAATCGGCCACCGCGCCAAAACGGACCCGGTCGATGACGTTGGCCAGCGCACCGCCAATAATCAGAATCAGGGGAACGGCGACCACTTTTTTAGTCGCGAGGGCGAGCCAGAGCAGCAGCAGCAGCGAGGTGAGCAGGGAAATGGCGATGAAGAGCAGGGACATGTTTGGGGAGTTGGTATCAAACAGTCCGAAGCTGATGCCCTGGTTCCACACCATGACCAAATTCAGGCCGGGAGACAGCGTCATGGTTTTGAAAATTTCCCGCTCATTAATAAAAAATTCAATTTTCTTCCGTGTCGCAAACCAGTGTAAAAAATCGGTGCTGGCAGAGGGGGAGGTGCGCAGCGTGTCAATGACCAGCCATTTGCTATACTGGTCGGCCAAGATGATCCCGCAGATCAGGATAAAACCCAAAAGAAAATATTTTCCTACGATAGGAGGATGGCGCATTGGCTGTCCTTACGATGCTTGGGTGGATTTCAGCACAGCCTTGGCTGCGATGCAATCCTCTTTCATTTGCGCGATCAGCGTGGGAAGATCGTCAAAAACACGTTCCGGGCGCAGATGCTGGATGGGCATGACACGCATCTTTTTGCCATAAATATCAGAAGAAAAGTCGAAGATAAACGTCTCAAAGATGGGCTGTGATACGCGAAACATCGGGCGGATGCCAAAATTGGCCACAGCATCATGCCATGTGTCCTCACCCTCTATCAAAGCTTTCACGGCGTAAATGCCAAAAGGGATGCGCACATATTCGGGTATATTCTGATTGGCGGTTGGATAACCAAGGGTGCGACCGCGCTTGTCACCGTGGACGATGGGGGCCTCGATCTGCCACGGCCAGCCGAGACATTTTTCCGCTTCGGCAAATTTGCCTTGGCACAGCAGGTTGCGGATAGCGGTGGAGGAATAAACTTGCCCATCGCGGGAGATTACCGCAGGCACGACGCTCAGTTTGAACTTGCCCACGGCGGCTGCGACGGCAAGTGTTTCCACTGTGCCGGCACGTTGGTGGCCAAAGGCGAAATCCGCGCCGACAACAACATGGCTGGCCTTAAATTTCCGCAGCAGAATTTGCTCGATAAAATCCGTCTCATCCAATTGCGAAAAAGCTTGATTGAACTCGCAGACAAAGAGGTGGTTGACGCCCAGATCGTGCAGTAGGCGCTGTTTCATGGACAGTGGCGTGAGCCGGAACGGCTCAGCCTCAGGTTGAAAGAACTGGCGTGGATGCGGTTCAAAAGTCATGACACCCAGAGGCCGCCCGTTTTGCCGGGCCAGGTCGCGGGCTTTTTCAATCAGCGCGCGGTGGCCCAGATGGACGCCGTCAAAATTCCCGATGGCCAGCACAGACCCTTCTGCCGCTGCGGGGATACGACTGGAGTTGTTGTGCAATAGGCTCATGACCGCAATGTGGACCGCGATAAAATCAGGCGACGCGTTTTTTAAAGCTGCGGTCCACCCAGACATCGCAGAGGGCTGTGACGAGCGCCTGCATGTCTTCATCAGTATGGAACGGCGAGGGTGTCAGGCGCAGGCGCTCAAGACCGCGTGGAACGGTCGGGTAGTTGATCGGCTGCACATAAATGCTGTGATACAGGAGCAGATCATCGGAAGCTTTTTTGCACAGTCGGGCATCGCCAATCAGTAGCGGCACGATATGGCTGGCCGAAGGCATGACTGGCAACCCGTGGGTGGTGAGCAGTTTTTTCAGGGTCGCCGCACGTTCCTGATGGCGTTTGCGTTCCACCTGCGATGTTTTCAGGTGGTGGACGCTGGCTGTGGCGCCGGCCAGCAGCCCCGGTGGCAGGGAGGTGGTAAAAATAAAGCTCGCGGCATAAGACCTGACCACGTCAACAATTGCCTTGCTGGCGGCGATATAGCCGCCCATGACACCGAAGGCCTTGCCGAGCGTGCCTTCAATAATATCGATGCGGTGCATCTGGCCAGTGGCTTCGGCAACGCCGGCGCCTCTTGGGCCATACATGCCGACTGCGTGCACTTCGTCAAGATAGGTGAGGGCGCCGTATTTCTCCGCCAAATCGCAGATTTCCCTGATGGGCGCGATATCGCCATCCATCGAGTAGACGGATTCAAAGGCGATAATCTTTGGCGTGCACC
>JACQAA010000034.1 GCA_016195185.1 Pseudomonadota bacterium
ACTGATCCATCCGTTGCGGCATGTGGGTATTGCCCTGGCAACTGGGGCCACGGCCTGGATTAACCTGACGATGTTGATGTATAGTCTGCATAAAAAGAAACATCTGGATTTGCCGCCCAAGTCTGTTTGGCGGGCAGTAAAAATTTTTGTCAGCGCCTTGATCATGGCCGTTGTATTATGGGGGATGCAGCGCTTTGTTGTGGCGGGTTTCTTGGCTGGTGACCAGCTACATAAGGCATTAGGCTTGGTATCATTGGTGGTTGGCGGGGGAGGGTGCTATTTTGTTAGTCTTTACATTTTCGGTATTTTCAGCCTGACGATGATAAAAGGCCTATTCCCAAAGCGAATAAAAAAAGCCACAATGATTACGAATATTGAGAAGGAGTCTTAGAGTATGTGGAAAGTGTTAAGCACCTTTCTGATCTTGGTGGGATTTATCAGCGTGGCGGAAGCTCACACATTTGTCTGGAAAGACAATGTTAGCGGCTTTACCTTTTCGTTTCCCGACGACTGGACGGTGCAGACCGGGGATAGTCCGACGACGCAGATCAGGATTGGCGGCCCTATTGGAGAGGATTTTGCCACCTTCGGCTCCATGGTCGGCACTATTTACGGTGATATGCGTTACGTTGTGAGTTGCTCTTCACGGCAGGATCAGTTTCAGCAATATGAGCGGGTGTTTGGCGACATTATGAGCTCGGTGGTGTTGGATACCAGGTACCATCCCTTTGTCATTGGAGATTACCGCAATTTCTTGGCAGATTCTAATGTTGGAGTGCCGCACCTCGAACCTGTCATGGTTCATGGCCATTAGGGCTAGACCCTAATTGAGTGGTACGGTTTTGTCCTGAAAGACGGGCGGCTTTTTTGGTTCAGCAACATCGCTGCTATCGCTGGCGGGGCCGGTGCGTTCCGGCGTTTTCTGTATCTGCAAGAAATGGCGCTGCGGGCCCTCTGCCGGGTAGTCTGATGCACCTCCGTCTTTTGTCAGTGGTTTCTTTTGCAGTTTGAGCTCGAGGCGGCGGCGGCATTCCTGATAGGGTTTAATGTAATTTCTTTGAATATCAAGGGCGTCCTGGCGGCTGAGCTGTGAATAGCATTTTTGAATGGATGTCACCGTTAAAGTTTTTGCTGCTTCCGGTTTTGTCTGATCAGGGGATAACATATCAGTATTCTGATCAGGCGATGGCGCGGCGTCATCGTGCTGGCTGGAGTTGTAATAGTTGTCGTGCGCTGCGGCTACTATGGGTGACCATGTGGCTCCGGTTATAACGATCGCGAAGAGTAATAAATGTTTGATGGTTTTCATGGCACTGGCAGTGGTTGGCGCTTGAGTTGTTGTTACAATGCCGCATTGTTGACATGTTGTCTTTTTAAAGTCAACGAGCAAACAGTTTTTAATCCATCGTAACACAAAATTCTAATTGCCAGTTTGAATCATCCTGGTCACTTTATCATTCACCCAGGCCAGCGGTGCTGGTTGAGCAGATCCCAGTATCAGATCCGCGGTAGTTTGATGGCGAAACCAGGTCATTTGTCGTTTTGCGTAGTGACGGGTGGATTGTTGGGCGGCGCGAATAGCGTCTTGCTGGCTGATTTTTCCATTGAGATAGGAGCAAAGTTCCGGATATCCCAAGGCTTTTGCCAAAGCGGTTTCGGCGGAGTGTTGTTGCCTAAATTTCTTGACTTCATCAAGAGCACCTTTTTTCAGCATGTGCTCAAAGCGCGTGTTGCACGCCGCGTAGAGGGAATCACGGCGTGGCAGGATCACTATCGTCAAAAAACATATGTTTTCCGGGGATTTGTTGCGTGGTAATGCCTGCCATTCGGCCAGGCTTTTTCCCGTCGCTTCCAGCACCTCCCATGCCCTCACCAGTCGTTGAGTATTGAAAGGGTGCAGTCTGGAGGCCATGATGGGATCGCGTTTGGCAAGCTCCTGGTGAAAAACCGGGTTGCCCATTTTCTTTTGCAGGCAAGAAATTTTATCCCGCAGGTTATGTGGAATATCTGGAATAGGGCTTATTCCCTGCAACAGAATCTTCAGATAAAATCCCGTACCGCCTACAATAACCGGCAGTTTATTGTCAGCGTGCGCTTGATTGATTTCTTCCAATGCTAAATCTCTCCACAGCACGGCGGAGCAGCTGTTACCTGGGTCTTGTGTCGCATACAGTCGGTGAGGAACTTTGGCCTTCTCTTCGGGGGTTGGTTGCGCTGTCAGGATTGGCAGGCCTCGGTATATTTGCATGGAGTCAGCATTGATAACAACGCCAGAAAACTGCTCGGCCAATGTCAGGGCAAGTCCAGACTTGCCGCTGGCAGTAGGGCCGCCGATGATCACAACGGGTTTTTGAACAGTTACGCCGTCCACATTATTTTTTTAGTTTAAGGGCAATGAACCGCACATCATCGTCATGGGCGACAAAAAATAGGATTGAGGTTTTCTTGGCCTTTTCTGCAGCGCTGACCTGATTAATAATTTGCTCCGGTGTGGTGACTTCCTGCTGGTCGACTTCAATAATAACGTCGCCAACAGTCATGCCCTTCTCAGCTGCAGGGCCGTTCGGTTTGACTTCAGCAACGAGGACACCGTTAATTGTTTTGGCTATCTTGTAGGTATCGCGGAGTTGCTCGGTGAGGGGGGAAAGGCCGAGGCCAAGACTGGCAATGGTGGTCGATTTAGTTCGTGCTGGCTTTTCTCCTTTCTCTTTTTCGGTGACCAGGCCGCTCTCTTCGGCCTTTTCCAATTGTCCCAGATCAACGGTGATAGTTTCTTCATGGCCTTTGCGCCAGACCGTCAAGGTGCTTTTCTTGCCGACTTCCGCTTCGGCAACCAGTTTGGGAAGCTGGCGCGAGTGGTCAATTGCATTGCCGTCAAATTTCAGGATGACATCTCCCGATTTGATACCTGCCTTTTCAGCGGGACCTCGTGGTGTAACACTGGAGACCATGGCCCCTTTTGGACGATCCAAACCCAGATTATCGGCGATCTCAGGTGTGACTTCCTGAATCTTGACACCCAGCCACCCGCGCTTGGTCTTGCCGTATTTAATCAATTGCGCGACGACGCCCTTAGCCAGGTTCGACGGAACGGCAAAGCCGATCCCGACGGATCCACCCGAAGGTGAGAAAATTGCCGTGTTAACACCAACTACTTCACCACTCATGTTGAACATAGGCCCGCCTGAATTACCGCGGTTGATGGACGCATCCGTCTGAATATATTCGTCGTATGGCCCGGAGTTGATGTCGCGATGGCGTGCAGAAACAATGCCGGCCGTTACCGTGCCTCCCAGACCAAAGGGGTCACCGATGGCGATCACCCACGACCCGACTCTGGCCTTGTCGCTATCACCCCAGGTCGCGGCCATAAGCGGTTTACTCGACTTTACCTTCAGGACTGCAATATCTGTTTTTTCGTCTGTACCGATCAGTTTGGCGTCCATGCTGGTGTTATCGTTCAGGGTTACTTTGATTTCATCGGCATCTCTGATAACATGGTTGTTAGTGACAATGTAGCCGTTGACAGCATCGATCACAAAACCGGACCCAAGGGAAGAAACCTTTTCTTCTGCGGGAGGCCTGCCGTTATGTTGCTGGTCGTAGAAGTCCTTAAAAAATTCCTCGAAGGGGGAGCCGGGAGGCAATTCCGGCATCGGAGGCAGTTCCCCTTTATCTGCCATATCCAGCTTCATGGTTGTGGAGATGTTGACGACAGTTGGTTCCAGTTTCTCGGCAAGATCCTCAAACCCAGGCATGTGACGGGCCGCTGTGTCTGTTTGAGCGCTAGCAGGACTTGCGTATGACAGTGCGATGACACAAGTGATTGCTATTGCAAAGCCGATCAAGTGGAAAAAGCGCATCTTCATTGTCAGAACTTCCTTTGCTGGAATAATATTGCTGAACTTTAATCCTGCTTGAGTTGCTGGTCAACTGGCGATTCAGAGTAGTTCCGCGAAGAATGTGTGCCCGTCTGAACTTACTTTCATTTCTGGGCCTCGGCCGTCAATTATTAGATTAGGGAAATTTTAGAGCTTTCTCTGAAAAGGTTGTTCTTTAAGTGCTAAGCTTTTGGTATAAATAAAAAATCAAGCTCTTGTCTGGGTGTCGGGGGATCGCGTTATTATGTACCAGGAAATCTCATGTACTTGTTAGACCAGCTTCTCAAGCCCTTTGTAAAAGCGCTTCGGCAGCCGGTCGAATCTTTTATTCGCCTGGAGACATCTGATGATGAGTTTTCTTTCGCAGCGGAAGATGGATCTGTGCTCACGCTCATTCGGGTCGACGGTTCGTGTCAGATCATTGGCGATAAGGAATACAAGAAGATTATAGATGATTCCATTGTTAAATTTGGAACGCGCTTCGATAAAGCGGGGCACGCGCTGCAGGTCTACTTTATGCGTGATTATGAACGTGTCGGCGAAGAAGTGCGCCGTCTGTTGCGCCCTAACCAGAAGGCAGCTAAAAATATCGGTCTTGAAATCGATGACATCTTCGAGGAACGTGCTCGTCACCTGAGTCATTATCTGGCCTGTGAAGAAATCTATTTTGTCCTCTGGACTCGTCCTGCTCTCCTGAGCAAGTCGGATTTTGCCCGCGAGGCCGCTCGTTTGCGTGGTCGCAAATGGGTCAATGCTCCGGAAGCGCAGTATCCCTTTGCTGCTGTTGAAGCTCTGCGTGTCCGTCATAAGAGTTACGTATCGGCAATGATCTCCTCGTTGAAAGAGATGGGGATCAGGGCAGCAGAGCTCGAGGTGCATGAAGCGCTTCGTATGATCCGGTCCAACTTGTTCCAGAGTAGCAAAGACACGGCGTGGAAGGCATGCTTGCCGGGAGACGTTATTCCGGCGCGGACGGTAACGCATAGAGGAGATCTGTCCGAATTGTTATGGCCACCACTCCGACAGCAGCTGGCGATGAGTTCCGCGCGCGTCCTGAACGAGTATATGGTGGAGATGGGCAAGTACGTTTGGGGCGGCATTGACATGGTGCTGGGACCGCAGGATCCATTGCCGTTTCCGGCGTTGATGAGCCGGTTGTCGGAGAGCCAGACGCCATATCGTATTTCCTTCCTGATTGAGGGGGGTGGCGTTCAGGGGATGGCTTTACAGTCGTTTCTGTCATCCATTCTGACTGTTACCAACGCAGAAAATAGG
>JACQAA010000042.1 GCA_016195185.1 Pseudomonadota bacterium
AACACAGATTTTTTTTTTTTTTTTCCTGTCAGGCGCTCCGACAATTCCTTCGCCCGTTTCTGCCCTTCATCCTGCGGTTTTTCCGCGCCATCTGGTGCTCCGGCAATAATTTGCGAGCTTGTAAAATAGAACTTCTGCTTTAGGTCAGTGGCAAATATGTCCGTCGTTGCAAGATTGACAAATCCGTCACCAAAAGCATTCTTATAAAACTGCATCGCCGCCTGAGAATGCATCGTAAAGGTAATGACTTTATCTGCGCCGGCAGCCTTCAGCTGCTTTGCAAATAAATCGGCGGCAACGGAAGTAAAACGGCTGTCAAAAGCCCGGTCCTGACGGGAGAAAGCGACAAAGGGAATAACTGCCGTCACTTCGGTCGCGCCGTTATATTTCAGGGTATGCACCATCTCCAGGAGATGCTGGAGACTATCACTGACCGGTTCCGCTGTTGACTGCACGACAAACGCTTTCGATCCTTTGATGCGCTCCGTGTTGAAATCAAAGTCGGCTTTTTCACCGTAAAACAACTCCGTAAAAGCCTCATCACTCTGAAATTTTCCGATGCTCGCGCTGGCGATATCGAAAGCAGGATCCTGCTTTAAACAAGCAGCCATTTCCGACGAAACATTGTCACCGATCACCAGCAATGGCTTCGCTGGCAAGTTCTTGTCTTTTTTTGCATGCGCCTGCCTGAGTTTGATCAAATTCGATGCCGCTTTTGCCAGAGACTGTCCATTCACCTCTCCGATTTTTTCCGCCGCTGCAATGATTTCTCGCGTAGAAATACCTGCTTCAAGCCGTATGCGCTCAAAGGCCAGGTCAAGAGTGGTAAGCTGGATTGTATACGCCTTAAGAACGGCTTTATCTGGATTATTATTACGCGCCTGACGGGCGATGCCGATGATATAGTCAGGCGCCGCAATAACATTGCGCTGTTCTACCGTTAGGTTGTCAAGATCATAACTCCTAATATCAGTAGCAGAGATCTGATCATCAGCAGTATCATAATTGTAGGACTGCCAAATGGCCAGACCCTGGTCAACAAAAGCCTGCGTGTACTGGCTGAGTGGCTTTATAGAACCCTCCGGTTGGATGGCATCTGCCGCCTTTGAGCGGAAATGCACCACAGACTTGTCACCCAGACCCAATTCTTGAATCTTGTCCTCCAAATTTTGCAGCCAAGCCTTGTCATCGACATGATCTTCCATCGTGATAATGAAAGCCTTATTAAGGTTAAGGCCCGGTATCGCCTGACACAACTGTTCCTTCTGCTGAGCTACCGTCAGCGGATTCCTGACTGGGTCATAAAGTGGGCTGTCAGGGCCGTTGGTGGAGCCAATAAAAATAGCTGGTTTCAAGCCCGCGCCGATAATTTCCATGATACAATCCACATGCATGCGATGCATAGGAGCGCGGCGTCCGAGAGAAATGCCGTACTCCACATGCGCATCACGCAGGTCCTGTTTTATTTTCTTTGCACTACCGTTAAAAGTTTTTTTCATGGGGCGGGGCGCGTTTGTTTGGGGTTTGTTTGTACCGGCGCCACCGATTTTTGGCGCAACAATTCCACAAAGTATTTCGCCTTGGCACGAATACCCGAGAATGACTGCAGGTTCAAGGCAGCCCCATCACGGAAAACAGGAACCATCATATCCGCCTCCCCTTTCAGCAGGTCCAGGGTGCGTTTTGTCTTAAAGGCAACCCCATCAAACACCGTCGACAGGCGACCCTTTTTCGATTTCTTGACAAACTCCAGAGCAGCTGTCGCTGGGTTTTTGAAAATATCGTGTTCAACACCCTTGATGGATGCCCATGAGGCCTTTTGCGCGAAGTTCAGGAGGTCACGGTTGACTTTCTGCTCAAGACCACCGCCCATGCCGAAAACAAGGTTTTCAGCGGCGTAGCCGTTCTCTTTAATCGCCTTCAGAATATTTTTGAGCGAGTCGATATCGATGCCATCGCCCTGCAGTACACGAACACAGGGCGGCAGAACTTTGTAGCCCTTCTTGTTAACGGTGCATCCGAACTTCTCATCTAGAATTTTGAGCGACTTGATAATCACATCAACAGGATCGCCACTATCAGGACGGATCACAACCCTGCCACCGTTCCGTCCCGCTTCCAGAATGTCTTCTTTGAAATCACCACCATAAACGTTGGTCAGGTTGTTGAAGTAATCATAAGAATCCGAGACGATAGAGACGATTTTGCCGGTTTTAGCTCTATCAATGAGCATCTTGATCTGTTCTTTTTCCCCTTCCTTACCTTTAATCGTCATTGTCGAATGTTCTGACGCCTCGACAGAAAATCCTGGCAGTGGCGTACCATCCGCTTCCATCTTTTCTAACAAGCGGATCAGTGCACGCTTAGGGCGATCAGGTGTCTCTGCTAGAAAGCGATCATACTCAGGCTCGTAATAGCTGAGCGCACCGACAATACCCATGACCGTATCGGTACCTTTGAAATTCACGAGATGGGCCATACCAGCTAAACTCGAGGATTCGAGGGAGCTGACGCCGCGTGCACCAAAATCATGCAGCATAAAATCGATCACGGCATCACTATTATCAGAAGTCTCATCCAAATACTCGCGGAGAAATTCCTTCATGACGCGCGATTTCGTCGCAACAGTTGTCGGATACCAGACAGCGCGCAGTAACGCTGTTTCAACGTAGCTGGTCAACCAAAAGCATTTAGGATCTGTATTGACGATTTCGACCATCGCATTGCTGGTTGGCAATACAGTGCCTTCCGCCAGTGCCCGAATCTCAATCGGCAGCTTACCACCATGGTGGTCGACGATATGTTGCCAGCCTTCTTTATTGAATGGCTCTCCATGCATCCTGAAGAGAATAGCACCCAAGTCTACGTCGTCTTGTGTAACGGGTGTCGTGAGGTATTCCTTGATATACGCCTGCAGACCAAAAAATTCAGCAAAATCGTACTGGGCGCCATAGTCCCTGGCAAATTGGCTACTACGCGCCTCGATATAACTGGAAACGTACTCTGTCCCCTCGGGGTATTGTGGCCAATGGCTAACCTTGTATGAATCGGCGTTTATGATCGCACTGTTAATTGCTGCTAAGAGGCTCATTGTAAATTTTTCTCCTTGTTATAAGAATCCGGAAATTAGATAGTTTCTATATTATATTATGGAACATGTCAATAACAATCCAGTAACCATTAAGTGACGAATCCTATAGCATCGTAAAACATTTTATATACTCTTTTAGAGTATAAATAAAGCTCTTTTTGAGTATAACTAAAAATTTTCGCGAATCTTTCATTACAGCGGGTACAGTCCACAACTGCGATGGCGCTCTTGCGAAGATCAGCGGGATTGATATATTCGCCACACCTCACAGTGAAACAATGGGCCCCCAGCCATGTCTTCTCCCCGTACCTATGATGCAGTGATTATTGGCGCCGGTCATAACGGGCTGACCACGGCGGGCTATCTGGCCCGCGCCGGTTTAAAAGTAAAAGTTTTAGAACGACGCCCTGTTGTCGGCGGCGCCGCTGTGACGGAAGAGTTTTATCCAGGATTCCGCAATTCCGTGTGTTCCTATGTTGTCAGCATGCTCAGCCCCGAAGTCATCAAGGATCTGGAACTGGAACGCTACGGCCTGCAATTGATTAAACGCGCCTCCGGCATGATGTCGGCACTGCCTAATGGAAAGCATCTCATTATTAGCCGCGATCAAAAAGCCACCCATGCGGAAATCTCTAAATTCTCTGTGGCCGATGCCGACCGCCATGCCGCTTTTGAAGAAGAGATCGATCAGATGGCGCTGATCTTCCGCAAACTGGCCAATGAACGGCCCCCTAATATCGGGGGCGGAATCACAGAGCTCTTTTATGCCCTCAAAACCGGCTCTACCCTATGGAGACTCTCTTCAGCAGAAATGGAGAAGTTGACTTCTCTGATGACGATGTCGCTTGGCGATTATCTCAATAATTGGTTTGAATCCGACGAAGTCAAAGGCTATTACGCCGGTGATGGGGCAACTGGAGACTTCTCCCATCCCTATTCCGCCGGCTCCGCTTACATCCTGCTACACCATGCTTTTGGCATGATTAACGGTGAATTGGGAGCCTGGTGGCATTCTAAAGGTGGTATGGGTGGTATCACGCAAGCAATGGCAAAATCAGCCACGGCACAAGGCGTGGAAATTGAGATCTCTTGCCCTGTCGCCAAAGTTATCACCGACAACGGCGTCGCTTCTGGCGTCGTTCTTGAGGATGGCTGTATCATCCATGCCAAAACGGTTGCAGCGAACTGCACACCAAAACTTTTGTTCATGAAATTAATGGACCCCGCCAGTCTGCCTGCAGATTTTCTCCAGCGTATCAAAAACTGGCGCTGCAAATCAGGCAGCTTCCGCATGAACGTGGCACTTTCGGAGCTTCCGAAGATCACCTCCCTCGCCGGGGTTGAAGGGGCCGAAGCCCATATGCAGCGCTCCATCAATATCAACCCCTCCATCGCTTACATGGAACGTGCCTGGATCGATGCACGCACCTATGGTTTCTCAAAACACCCTTACGTCTCAATGAATATCCCTTCACTGATCGACAATACACTGGCCCCAAAAGGCATGCACGTCGCCAGCCTTTTCTGCCAGCACTTCAATCCTGACCTTCCTGAGGCCACGAGTTGGGATCAGCTCAAAAGTCAGGCAATTGAAACGATTATTGACACCGTCACCGCTATCGCTCCTAACTTCCGCAAGAGTATCCTCGGATTTCAGGCGTTATCACCTCTCGATCTTGAACGAGAATTTTCACTCACCGGTGGCGATATTTTTCATGGTGCACTGCATCTTGACCAGCTCTACAGTCTGCGTCCGGCGGCAGGTTATGCCGATTACCGCACACCGGTCAAAAACC
>JACQAA010000006.1 GCA_016195185.1 Pseudomonadota bacterium
ATCACGTACAGCATGGGCAAGCTGGTGTTCAATATAATCCGGGCGCACATTCAATACTTCATCAAGGATCGTTCGCGCCATAGCCCGAAAACCATGCCCGCTCATTTCATCTTTTGGAAAGCCCATACGTCGTAACGCCGCCAGGATGGCATTGTCGCTCATAGGCCTATCCTTCGACCTTGCTCCCGGAAATACAAAGCAGCCCGTCCCGGTTAAGGGGTGTAATTCACGCAGAATTTTCACGGCTTGTGTCGATAACGGGACGAGATGTGGGATACGCATCTTCATGCGCGCGGCTGAAATATTCCATGTGGCTTCATTAAGATCGATTTCAGACCATTCAGCCCTTCGCAGCTCGCCGGGGCGCACGAAGACAAGCGGAGCCAACCGTAGGGCGCATTTTGTAATCAGGCTTCCTTTATAACTATTGATTGCACGCAAAAGTGCACCAATTTCATTTGGATCAGTCATTGCAGAAAAATGTCCACCCTTAACGGGCGGTAGTGCTCCACGCAGGTCGCTGGAAAGATCGCGTGCAACGCGTCCGGTAGCTATAGCGTAACGAAATATTTGGCCGCAATTTTGCAATGCCCTATGCGCTGTTTCAACAACGCCGCGTTCTTCGATTCGGCGCAAGGATTTTAACAGTTCTGGTGCTGTTATTTCAGTGATCGGGCGCTTACCTAGCCATGGAAAAATATCACGTTCCAGCCGCCGTATAATCTTATCCGCATGTGAAGGTGCCCAGCTCGCCGCCTGTTTGGTCGTCCATTCCCGCGCTATTACTTCAAAGGTGTTGGTGTCTCGATCTATTTGGGCAGCTTTCATGGCTTTACGGTTTGTACCGGGGTCAATGCCATTGGCCAGTTGCTTGCGTGCTTGGTCGCGTTTTTCGCGGGCTTCCTTGAGGTTAACATCGGGGTAAACCCCTAAAGACAGCAGTTTTTCCTTGTTTGCAAAACGGTATTTCAGCCTCCACCATTTACCGCCGCTTGGTGTTACGAGCAAAAAAAGGCCGCCGCCGTCAAATAACTTGAGGGGATTCTTACCGGGCTTAATATTGCGAATTTTGGTATCAGTCAGAGACATCTGGGGGTAACTCAAATCTGTTATGGTGACTTACCCCCAAAGTTACCCCTACTTACCCCCGGATTGCAATAGTTTTTCTGGTATCGCTTAGGACGATAAATATTGAGTTATTGGCTATTTTATTGATCTTTTAGGATGTTGTCGGATGACTTAGGATCAAAAAATGGTGGAGATGAACGGGATCGAACCGTCGACCTCTTGCATGCCATGCAAGCGCTCTCCCAGCTGAGCTACATCCCCGAAGGAGAAAAGTAAGACGTCAGAACATAGGCTGACCGGGGACAGTTTTCAAGCACAATTTCAGGACCCGGGACAGCCGGGGAAGCGGGTGGGGCTGCTTGTCGGGCTAGCGGCGGTTGCCCATGAACTGCAGCAGCATTTGGAACAGGTTGATGAAATTAAGATAGAGGCTCAGCGCGCCGACAATGGCGGTCTTCGTATTGGCTTCAGAAGCTCCTTCGACGTAGGACTCTTTCAGGCGCTGCGTATCCCAGGCGGTCAGGCCGGTAAAAACCAGCACGCCGATCACCGAGATGACAAATTGGACCATTGCCGAATGCATGAAGATATTAACGAGCGAGGCGATGGCAATACCGACCAGACCCATAAACAGAAAGGAGCCGGCACTCGTCAGGTCGCGTCTGGTTGTATAACCATAGAGGCTGGTTGCGGCGAAAGTGGCGGCCGTGATAAAAAACACGCGGGCGACGCTGGCGCCAGTAAAGACCTGAAAAATGGCAGCCATGGAAATGCCCATCACTGCCGAGAAGAGAATGAATAGTGTTTTCAGCTTTTCTGATGGCAGGCGGGCGACGCGTGCCGGTGTGAAGCCAAACCAGATAAAGCCCAGTGGCGCTATCATGACCAGCCACCCCAGCGGCGTGCCGAAAATAGCATGAAACAGCGCTGGTGTATTAGCCACACCAAAGGCCGTCAATCCCGTTACGACGAGGCCGAGCCCCATGGTGTTGTAGACGCCCTGCATGTAGGCCTGTAAACCGGCGTCAATGACACGGCCACTGGTGTAACCGGCCTGTGATGATGGTTGCGATGGATCATAAGACATGATGTTCTCCTCCCGATTGAAAGCTTGCTTACACTCCCCCATTCTAGCACCAATTCTTGTGCTGGCGTCAAAAACTGTTTATTCCCTTGGAACTTCGGAGAAAAGATACGGAAGAGATCAATCAGAACAGTCTCCTTGACAAGGGAAGGGGAGTGTTTTATCCCTAGGCCTCGCACAGAGCATGGGGGATTCTTCTACCCTCTGCAGGGATGCGGGCGTAGCTCAGTGGTAGAGTGCAACCTTGCCAAGGTTGATGTCGAGAGTTCGAATCTCTTCGCCCGCTCCATTTTCTTTCAATAAAATCAACAAGATACTTGGGCGAACTGAATATTTTTGGTTTTCTCCTTCCCTCATCTTCAGGATCACCACACGAACATGGCTAGTCTCTAGGTAGTTCTTGGAACTGGTTACGGAAGTCAAAATTCTCTGGATTTTTTGCTGGATTAAGCATAGAAAATGTACTGAATTGCAGAATTTATTTTCCCATAATTAAAAGGACAAATCATGGAAGCGGTTATTCTGGTCATTCATTTGATTGTCGCATTGTCGATTATTGCCGTGGTACTGGTGCAGCCCTCTGAGGCGGGCGGGTTTTTAGGCAGTTCGGGCAGCATGTCCAACATGATGGCGCCACGCAGGTCTGGCGACGCCTTGACCCGTCTGACAACTATTTTGGCCGGCGTGTTTTTCCTGACCAGTTTGTCTCTGGCAATCATTGCCGAGCATGGCAGTGCTGCCAAGAAAAGCATTCTGGATGTCGCCACAACGGATCAGCCTGCGGCTACGAAGGGGGCACCTGTTGTGCCGAAGGCAGCCGCGCCCAAGAAAGTAAAGCCAACAGCACCCATTTCCAGGTGATGCTGGCTGGAAGCTAGAGGAGGAGAAACCCTATGCCGCGTTATATCTTTATTACGGGCGGGGTGGTGTCTTCACTGGGAAAGGGGCTGGCCTCAGCGGCGCTGGGCGCGGTATTGCAAGCGCGCGGATTTAAGGTCCGTCTCCGCAAGCTTGATCCTTATCTGAATGTCGATCCTGGCACAATGAGCCCCTATCAGCACGGTGAGGTCTTTGTCACTGACGACGGTGCAGAAACGGATCTGGATCTGGGCCATTATGAGCGCTTTACCGGCGTTGCGGCACGCAGGTCTGATAATATTACGACAGGCCGTATTTACTGGAATGTCATCCAGAAAGAGCGGCGCGGTGATTATCTGGGCGCTACTGTACAGGTCATTCCGCATATCACAAATGAGATCAAGGAATTTATCGGCTCTGATAATGGCGATGCCGATTTTGTGCTCTGTGAAGTGGGCGGTACTGTCGGCGATATCGAGAGTCTGCCGTTTCTTGAAGCCATTCGCCAGTTCGGCAACGAGGTCGGTCACGAAAACGCGTTGTATATCCACGTTACGCTGATGCCCTACATCAAAACGGCGGGCGAGCTGAAGACCAAGCCGACGCAACACTCTGTGAAAGAGTTGCTTTCGGTCGGGATCCAGCCCGCCCTTTTGCTGGTGCGGGCGGATCGTGATATTCCGGATGACGAGTGCCGCAAGATCGCGCTTTTCTGCAATATCAAAAAAGAATGCGTTATTCCCGCCATTGATGTGTCAAGCATCTATCAGGTACCAGTCAGTTATCATCGGCAAGGGTTAGATGAGCAGGTACTGAAGTATTTTGGTCTCTCCGCCCCTATGCCGGATCTGAAGCGCTGGCATGACATCATGGAGCGCATTGCCAATCCCGAGGGGGAAGTCACGATCGGTGTGGTCGGCAAATACACCGCGTTGCTGGATAGTTATAAGTCCTTGTCCGAGGCGCTGACCCATGGCGGATTCGCCAATAATGTGAAGGTCAACCTCAGTTGGCTCAATGCTGAAGTGTTTGAAAAAGAAAACTGTGCCAGCATGCTGGAAAATGTCGACGGGATTCTGGTGCCGGGCGGGTTTGGCGAGCGCGGCACGGAAGGCAAGATCAAAGCCGCACAATTCGCACGGGAGAAAAAAATCCCTTATTTTGGCATTTGCTTAGGTATGCAGATGGCGGTCATTGAAGTGGCGCGGCACAAGGCGGGGCTGAATGACGTGGGCTCCAGCGAATTTGGCAGGTATGGTAATCCAGTCGTTGGCCTGATGACCGAGTGGGTGAAGGGCAGCGACGTCGAACGCCGTGCCGAGCGCGGAAACCTCGGCGGGACCATGCGGCTGGGCGCTTATGCGGCAAAACTGCTGCCGGGCTCAAAGGTGCGCGACATCTATGGCATGGATACAATTTCCGAGCGGCACCGCCATCGTTATGAGGTCAACACCACGTATAAAAAACAGCTGGAGGATGCCGGGATTGTTTTTTGTGGCATGTCGCCCGACGGCAAATTGCCGGAGATAATCGAACTGAAGGGCCATCCGTGGTTTATTGGCGTGCAATTCCATCCCGAACTGAAATCACGCCCCTTTGAGCCGCATCCGCTGTTTACCTCTTTTATCAAGGCGGCGGTGGAGAAGAGCAGGCTGGTTTGACAAAACCTCTGCGCATTATCCATGTGGCCAATTTCGGGTTCAAGCCCGTCAAGGCCTATTTGCACAATACTGGGGTCAAGCTGTCCAATGGCTGGATTCGTGCCGGGCATCACGTCATCAATTTTTCCGACCGCGATATTGCCAAATGGCAGGCCTTCCTGGGCTATCGCCAATGGGGGGTTGCCGCCACCA
>JACQAA010000007.1 GCA_016195185.1 Pseudomonadota bacterium
AGATCGTGGATGCCTGCTGCAAGGCATGGAACTCTCTCGTCGCCGTCAAAGGCCAGATCAAATCCATCGCAGAAAGAGATTGGCTTTGCACAGGTCAGAATTTATGAGGGCTGGTATAATTTTAAAAAAGAAACACTCAATCCTATGATAGACGCTATTGCGGGAAAGATAAATGAAGCGCTCAAACTGGACAATGCCACAGAAAAAACCGAACAACTTCTTCTTCTGAAGGAAAAAAATAAAACTTTCTTCGGGAACATAAGTAACCATGAAAGTAATAAAAGCTTGACCGCGCTCACAATTGGCGGCGGAATCGCCGTCGGCATGTGCTTTGTTGCCGCCCTAGCGGCGCTGCCAATGACTTTTGCTGTTTTTCCAGTTGCTATCCTTGGGATCGGCGTTGGAATAGGGTCACAGTTTGTAAGTAACCGTGTCACAGCTGAAGAAAATCAAAAAACCTTTGAAGAGACGATCAATAAAGAAGTGTGCGGCTTGTTTGAGGCACACCCCCAGGAAGTGGCGAACTCCTCCCGCTTCCGGCAGGCCATAGGCAAGGTATTTAACGTCAAGTCAACCCCTGAAGGAGATGTCACCGCACCAACCTCTCCAGCAGCGAACCGCGCAGAAGCGCCAAAACACTGATTTTATTTTCAACTTTTTAACAAGGAGAAAAAACGATGTCAGATAACCAATTCGATACAAACGAAGAAATTCAGGCAATTTTGTTGGGGATCATTACGGCTAAATCAGGAAGGGATGCGTTGCCGATGCTTACAGCAGCTTCTAACCTTGACGATGAGGCTCGCGTCTATATCGCTGACAAGTTAGAACAAAAGATAGCCATTGAATCATTTGGCATGATGAACGCTGAAGATATGAAAGAACTGAAAGTTATGACAGCAGAGCTGGAGAGCGCCCGTAAAACTAATGATTTTGAACAATTGCTCTCTTTAGAAGAAGAATGTGCGGATTTTATCTCTATGTCTCAGGTATTTTATTTTATCTCTGAGAACAAGGGCGATAAAGCAAGTCCGTTCGTCAAGCTCTATGCTGAAGAGATCGCCAAGCTTTCCGACACAGAATACGCTTTAGCAGAAAAGCATATGAATGTTCTGTGCATTGCAGTGGAAAAAGCTCAGGGCATCTCTCCTGAAGTAACCCAACCCAAAACAAACCCCTTCCGCAAAAAAAGCCCCGGGCTGTAACAGAGCTAGAGCATTTTTCGGTTAGGTGGAATCATCCTCTTCACCATGCCGGGCTTGTCCCGGCATCCATGGACGCCGCAACAAGTGCGGCGTGGAGATCAGGAGATATTCTATTTAAACGGCGGATGCTCTAGGCGTTAGCTAAGATGTTTGTTGACCCCCTGACTCCCGCCATGTAAAGATTAAGACAGTTCAATGGGTTCGGGGGAATGTCCATGGCAACTGGGGCGGCAGCGGTTTTTCAAAAGAAATTCAAGTATCATCACGGGCAATTACGTGAAGCCCTGATTGAATCGGCGCTGGATATTTTAAAGACCCAGGGGATTGAGGGTCTCAATCTGCGCGCGCTGGCCCGGGCGACCGGCGTGACGCAGGCTGCCCCTTACAGCCACTTCCGCGACAAGGATGACCTGCTTGCCGCCGTTGCCGAAACCGGCTTTCAGCGTCTGGCCATGCAGATGGTGGCAGAGGCGACCGGCCTGCGTCATACGCAGGAGCGCATCGAGAAACTGATCGTCAGCTATATCCGCTTCGCCACGGAGAACCGGCCGCTGTTCCAGCTGATGTTCAGCCGCGAGCTGGCGCAGATGAAAAACTATCCGACTCTGGCGATGACGGCGGGAAAAAGCTATTCGTTGATTTCCGCCGCGCTTTCCAAACGCCCGTCGCCGGCCGAAGACACGCCGTTTATGACCGTGGCGATCTGGAGCCTGTGCCATGGCCTGACCACGCTGATTGCCGAGGAAAAAATCAATCTGCAGCAGTTTGGCGCGGCTTCCGTTGAGGATTTCGTCAGGCGCACCGTCGGTATTTTCGCCGCGCATCTGGTATAGCGGTATATTATTTTCCCTTGAGGAACGAGGGTGCGTCTTCGCCGAAACGGCCGTTATTTTCTTCCGACAAGATGTTGTGGTGTTCTTCATGGCGGCTGCGCTTTTGTTCGCGTGGCGGGTGGCGTTTGGAGGGGGACGGGTGTTTGGGCTCATGGCGCGGCTTGTGCCGTGGTGGCGGCGCTGCTTCAGACGCTGCAGCTGCTGGCGCTTTGCCGCCAGGACTGAAAACATTGATTTTCTTGCCGATCAGTTTTTCGATCAGCCCCACCGACTTGAAATCATTCGGCGTTGAAAAAGTGAAGGCGCGGCCCTGGGCGCCGGCGCGGCCGGTGCGGCCGGTGCGGTGCACGTAATCTTCCGGGTTGTGCGGCACATCCCAATTGAAGACATGCGACATGCCTTGCACATCCAGTCCGCGGGCGGCCACGTCGCTGCAGACCAGCACCTGCGTCAGGCCGCTTTTGAAGGTGTTCAGCGCGTCGGTGCGCTGGTCCTGCTCCATATCGCCATGCAGACCGGCCGCCTTGATGCCTTTGGATTTCATGAAGCGGCACACGTCGTTAATATCGCGCTTGCGGTTGCAGAAGACAAAAGCATTCTTGACATCTTCCTGCTGGAAAATTTTGTAGAAGGTCGACTGCTTGTCCCTGAAGTGCGGGACGTTGACGATAAAGTGCTCGACATTGTCCGCGACCGAAGAGGGCGCCGATACGCTCACGACTTTCGGATTGCTGAGAAACTTGTCGGCGAGCTTTTTGATCTCGGGCGGCATGGTCGCCGAGAAAAACAGCGTCTGGCGGAGGGGCGGCAGGATGGAGACGATTTTCTCCAGGTCGGGGATAAACCCCATATCCAGCATGCGGTCCGCCTCGTCGATCACCAGAATTTTAATATCCGCGAGCAAAATTTTTCCGCGCTGGAACAGGTCGAGCAGGCGTCCCGGCGTGGCAATCAGCACGTCGACGCCGCGGTCGAGGTTGCGGATCTGTTCGTCCATCGAGGTGCCGCCGACGATCAGGGCCTGCGTCAGCGGGTGATGCTTGCCGTATTTGACGAAGTTCTCGGAAATCTGCGCCGCCAGCTCGCGGGTGGGCGACAAAATCAGCGAGCGCGGCATCCGCGCCTTGGCCCGCCCGCCGGACAGAATATCAATCATCGGGATGGTGAAGGCCCCGGTTTTTCCGGTGCCGGTTTGCGCCAGCCCCAGAACATCCCGGCACATCAGCGTGATGGGAATAGTTTGTTCCTGGATGGGGGTGGGGTGTTTGTATCCGGCATCGGCAATCGCCCTCAGGACGGCCTCGCTCAGGCCCAGGTCCTTAAATTCAACGGTCTCTTTTAATTCCATATTGTTTTAATCTTCTCTCTTTCCTATAGAGCAATACATTGCAAATTACCAGATTTCAATGTATTTTAACCGCAAAATTTACCTAAAGTTATTTTAACAATCGCGAGGTGCCGCCGATGGCCAAAACCAACCCGCACATGACTGCCACCCACTCTTTAAGCCATTTGCCCGTCAAGGTCATCATCCAGGGCCATGAACGCAACCCCGGCACCGCGCTCAATCTCGACTGGCTCGAAGGTATTAACGTCAATTTCAGCGCCGTCGAGCGCCGCACCGCCACGCTGCTGGGACGCCGCACGGTCAAGAAAGAATGGCAGGCCGCCTGGCTGCTCAAGGCCGTTGCCTGCATGGACCTGACCACGCTTTCCGGTGATGATACCCCGGGCCGTGTCAAGCGGCTCTGCGCCAAGGCGCGCCACCCGCTGCGCGATGATATGGCGGCAGCGCTTGGCATCGAGCACCTGCGCCTGACCACCGGCGCGGTCTGCGTCTATCATGAAATGGTCGAGACTGCGGTCAAGGAGCTGGAGGGCACCAACATTCCGGTGGCTGCCGTCGCTGCCGGTTTCCCGCATGGCCTGTCGCCGCTGCCGCAGCGTCTCGCGGAGATCAAGGCCTCGGTCGAGGCGGGAGCCAAAGAAATCGATATCGTCATCACCCGTGGCCACGTGCTGACCGGCAACTGGCAGGCGCTCTATGACGAGGTGAAAGCCTTCCGCGAAGCCTGCGGCGAGGCGCACCTTAAAAGCATTCTTGCCACCGGTGAACTGGCCACCCTGCGCAACGTCGCCAAGGCCAGCATGGTCGCTATGATGGCGGGCTCTGATTTCATCAAAACCTCCACCGGCAAGGAAAGCGTCAATGCCAACCTGAACGTCACCATGGTGATGATCCGCATGATCCGCGAGTTTGAGGAGCAAACCGGCTACAAGGTGGGCTACAAGCCGGCCGGCGGCATCGCCACCGCCAAGGACGTGATGAACTACCAGTTTATCATGAAGGAAGAACTGGGCGATGCCTGGTTGCAGCCGGATCTCTTCCGCATCGGCGCGTCGTCGCTGCTGGCGGATATTGAACGGCAGCTGGAACACTATCTGACAGGACGCTATTCGGCCAACAACCGCCATCCGGTGGGGTGACTATTCGCCACGCCGGAACAAGTCCGGCGTGGCGGGGGTGAGCGGAGCTTTATGGGGTTGAAATCTGCGCTTAACATCGCCGCGATGGCGAAATGATATAAGGGAGAAAAACAATGACCGCACAATCAAAAGTCGCCGAAATATTTGAGACCATGGAATATGGCCCCGCGCCGGAGAGCGCCGCCACGGTCAGGGAGTGGCTGGAGCAGCACAAATCCACCTTCGGGCATTTTATCAATGGCCAATGGCAGGTGCCGGCCAAAGGCAAATGGTTTGAGGCGCAAAACCCTGCGACCGGAGAAAAACTGGGCAGGGTGTCGCTGGGCACCAAAAATGATGTCGATGCCGCCGTCAAGGCCGCACGCAAGGCGCAGAAATCCTGGGCAGCGCTGGATGGTTTTGAGCTGGCGAAATACCTCTACGCCGTTGCCCGGCTGATCCAGAAGAATTCCCGTCTGCTGGCGGTGCTGGAGACGCTCAACAACGGCAAGCCGATCCGCGAAACCCGCGATCTCGACGTCAGCCTCGCGGCGCGGCATTTTTACCACCATGCCGGCTGGGCGCAGATCATGGATCAGGAGTTCCCCGGTTACGAAGCCTATGGCGTCGTCGGTCAGGTGATCCCGTGGAATTTCCCCTTCCTGATGCTGGCATGGAAGATCGCGCCGGCGCTGGCGGCCGGAAATACCGTGGTGCTGAAGCCTGCGGAATTTACGCCCCTGTCGGCCGTTTTGTTTGCCGAGCTGTGCGAGGAAGCGGGGCTGCCGCCCGGGGTGATCAACATCGTGCAGGGCGATGGTTCCACCGGCGCCGAGATCGTCAAACATCCCGACATCAATAAAATCGCCTTTACCGGCTCGACCGAGGTGGGGCGCATCATCCGCACCGCGACGGCGGGCAGCGGCAAGGCCCTGACGCTGGAACTCGGCGGCAAATCACCGACCATCGTGTTCGAAAATGCCGATCTTGACAGCGCCGTGGAAGGTGTCGTCGATGGCATCTGGCTCAATCAGGGCGAGGTCTGCTGCGCCGGTTCGCGCCTGCTGCTGCAAGAAGGCATCGCCGAGAAGATGGTCGCCAAGCTGAAACGCCGCATGGAACATCTGCGCGTCGGTTCGCCGCTCGACAAGGCGATTGATATGGGCGCGATCGTCAGCCAGGAACAATGGAACAAAATCGACGGTCTGGTCAAGAAAGGCGTCAGCGAGGGCGCCATCCTAGTGCAGCCCGGCAAAGATGCCTGCCCCGCCAAGGGCTGCTTCTATCCGCCCACCATGCTGACCAATGTGCAGCCGGCCTCCACCGTGGCGCAGGAAGAAATTTTCGGCCCCGTCGTTTCGGTGCTGACCTTCCGCACGCCGGAAGAAGCGGTGCTGCTGGCCAATAACACGCGCTACGGCCTTGCGGCCAGCATCTGGAGCGAGAATATCAACCTGGCCCTCGATATTGCCCCGAAGCTGAAAGCGGGAGTGGTGTGGATCAACTCGACCAATATGTTTGACGCCGCCTGCGGTTTCGGCGGCTACCGTGAGTCCGGCTTCGGGCGCGAGGGCGGCCGCGAGGGCATGTATTCCTACCTGAAACCAACGTTTATCAAATCCCTGCCGGTTTATAAAGACGACCGGAAAAAGCTCAGCGCGGCCAAGCATACGCCGGCGGCGGTCGAGGGTCTGCTCAATGTGATTGACCGCACCGCCAAGCTTTACATCGGCGGCAAGCAGGCGCGTCCAGACGGCAATTACAGCCTCTCCATCACCGACAAAAAAGGCAGGCTGATCGGGCAGGTGGGCGAGGGCAACCGCAAGGATATCCGCAATGCCGTCGAGGCCGCCAAGAAGGCCGAAGGCTGGAGCAAATCCGCCCATCACCTGCGCGGGCAGATCCTTTATTACATTGCCGAGAATCTCAGCGCGCGGCACGACGAGTTCAAAAAGCGTCTGGTGCAGATAACGGGCGCGCCGCCGGCTGCGGCGGCTAAAGAAGTGGATGAATCGATCCGCCGTCTCTTTACCTATGCGGCTTGGGCCGACAAATACGACGGCGACGTGCATTATCCGCCGGCGCGTCTGGTGTCGGTGGCGATGAAGGAATCTGTCGGCATTCTTGGGCTGGTGTGCCCGGACGAAGCGCCGCTGCTCGGTTTTGTCTCGCTGTTCGCTCCTGCCATGGCGATGGGCAACCGCGCGGTGATGATCCCCTCCGAAAAATATCCGCTCTCGGCCACTGACTTCTACCAGATCTTCGATACCTCGGATGTGCCGGCGGGCGTGGTGAATATCGTCACCGGCGACCGCGCGTCTTTGACCAAAACTCTCGCCGAACATGACGAGGTTGACGGCATCTGGTATTTCGGTTCGGATGTCTCGGGTAGCGCGCTGGTGGAAAAATCCTCGGTCGGCAACCTGAAGCGCACCTGGGTCAATGACGGGCTCATGCGCAACTGGTTCGACCGCGCACAGGCGGAAGGCGAAGAATTCCTCCGCCATGCGGTGGAAGTCAAGAACGTATGGATTCCTTACGGCGAATAGCCCTTGGGCGTCTTCGGTGCCGGTGTTTTTTTCTGAGATGGTTCCGGCGATGGCGGGGAAGATAGGTTCTGGGGTTCTTCCGGCTGGCTTGATTTGTCGGCGTAAGGGTCCGGCCCCTGAACAATCAACTTGGCAAGCTGTTCGGCTGTTGTGGCGGGCAGGTCGAGCCGGGTGCGGGCCACGAAGACGACCGATTCGCCGAGAGTTTTCAGCAGGCGCAGCGTTTCGGGCTCCGCCGGAACGGAAGTCGCAAATTGCTGATAGAGCTCGCCGCCCGCCCGCAACAGCTCGGTCAAGAGGGTCACAGTGCCCCGATAAACGGTCGGGTCTGAATTATTCCCGACCCAGCCGAGGGAGCGTATCTCCGACAACAGATCCTCTTTCTGTTTGAACGACAGGCTGGTGTCACGCATGGCCTGGCGGAATCTTTTCAGGTAGTCGCTTTTATTGTTTCCAGTTGTCTCATTGGGTTTGAGCGCCGATTCGGTTTTATTGACAATCTCCCGGTAAAAATCATCCCAGGTGGCAATAACCGGCGCTGAGTCTGACTCTTTGGTTTTTGAGCCATAGATGGCGTCGAGGGCGTCGCGCTTGAACAAGGCATCACTGGTGACAAGAGTGTCCTTGCCAATCGGGATGCACTCACCCCTGTCATTAAAAATCCAGCCTTCGAGGTTGGCCACGTCACGGTAATTGCCCTTCAGTTCCAGCACCGGCGTACACCCGCAGGAAAGCAGATTCCGCTCCCGCCGGGCCAGGTATTTGACAGCGTCGAGAAGAGAATGTTCCCAATCGTCCGCTTTCAGTTGAACAGGTTCATCGGGTCGATTGATCTGATACGAACATTTATAAATTTCGGGCCCGGCGTCGGGCTGAGAGGGTTTGTACCGGAAGGCATAATATATCCGGCGATTCTTGTCCTTTTTATCGCCGGCAAAAACCTGGCCGGTGACCCAGATCTCTTCCGCCGGGATAAAAGATTTGGCAAAGTCGGGAATGCGCCGCTCTTCCGGCTGGCCCGGCTTGTCGCAGTCTTTCCCAAACATTTTTTTGAAAATGCCCATGGCCGCCGTTACTCCACAATGGGTGGTTTTACTTTGACCGACATGGTTTTGACGTTGCGTACGGCGTTGGCCTGTCTTTCCTGGACCGCTTTCATGGTTTTCTGGCGCTGATCGTAATAGCGGTCAAACCAGGTGACGAGCCAGGGCGGGATGACTTCTTTTTGGTTATTGGCGACCCAGGCCTGCAGGCGGTCGAAATGTTCCGCCGTTCCGCCCAGCTGCGTGAACTTTTCTTTCGCCTTCCTGACCGAGTCCTGAATGTCCGCCAGCGCGCCGGCATCGGCGCCGTGCGGGGATTGCAGGCTCGATTTATAGCGGCTCAGATTTTGCGAGGCTTTCAACAAACGCACATAAAGCTCGCATTCCGCGATATGCTTCTGGAACGGCTCAACATGCACGCCGCAAGCTTTGGCCTGATCCAGCTGGGAGTCCGCCAGCGGCAGGATATATTCCAGCAGGTCGGACAGCGTGCCCGAATCATTGGCACGGAGAAATCCTGACGCCTTGTCGTAGATCTTGACCTTTTCCTCCTTGGTCAGGGTTTTCATTTGTGCAAACTGGTCGTCTTTGTTCAAAATGCGCTGCAGACCGAGATAAAAGGCCCCCAGGTCCAGCGCGAAAGCATCGAGATAGGTCAGCGCTTGTCCCACTTTCAGAATATCGTCGAGAGAAGCGCCCGGCGCTGCGGCGGAATTGTAAATATCCGACAGAATTCCGGCTTCGATCCTGTCGGCAATCTTTAGGTTATTACGCGCCTGTCCGGACGAGACGATGGATTTATCGATCTCCGAACGCTGGAAGGTGGCGCTGGCAAAGACCTTGCCGTCAACGCGGCGATAGGGGCGCAACGCCTCGTCGAAAGCGATCCCTTCGATATTGGCCGCGACGCGGTAGTTCTCAATGTCGAAGAAATACACTTTCAGTTCGGGGAATTTATCCAGCGGGAAAGTGTCAACCGTCACGTCCGCCGGCTTGTTGGCCCCCATGTTGCTGGCCATGTTCTCGAAGACCGCCAGCTGATAAACGGCCTCGATAAAAGAGCAGTCACCTTTAGAAGCCACTTCGGCCTTGAATTTGCCGTCGTTGAGGTCGAGGTCGAACATGTAATAGTGCATGACCCGCCATTTATCCTGTTGCTTGTCGACGCGCATGGCGACGCAAAACTCCAGGTAAGTGGCGGCCGGGTTGCGGTTGTTGTAGGCTTCCGAGCGAACCGCGTCGAAATAAACCGCCGTCTTTGGCAGTGCAGCCGCCAGGCCGTCATCCCATGACTTTTTTTCGGGCACGACTTCGTCAGCTGGGTTTTTGTCCTTGGCCATGCGTCTCTCTCCTCCGGTTTATATTCATAAACGTGTATCGCGGTTAAAGAAAAGCCGGTGCGCCGTGCGGCG
>JACQAA010000008.1 GCA_016195185.1 Pseudomonadota bacterium
ATTCACGAATCTTTTTGAAATTTTCTTTATTGAATGTGCCACCGCTTTTCCCTGGCGTAGTGGTCATGAATAAAATAAAATCAAATAGCTCTTTGTATTTTTCAAATACTTCGATTTCAGTTTCTGAAACAATGGCAAGTCCGAGGCCTGACCCTTCCATAGCAGGGTCGTTTATACGGTAAAATCGTCTGAAAACGGATTCACGATGCTCAACAGGGATTCCCGGACCCGTATCTCGTATCGAAAGAGAGCACATTTTTTCATGTTCAGCGACAATCAACTCAATCGTCCCGTTTTCGGGCGTGTATTTCATAGCGTTCTCAAACAGGTTAATAATAGCAAGCCGTAACAGATTCTTGTCCGCCCAGGCTGTGATTTTTTCGTCGCCACTCAATGAAACGCTCATTCTTTTAGAAGTAATAATCGTGCCCATATCGGCAACGATTGATGCAGTCAGAGGATATAAGGGTACCGATTTCATATCGAGGGGTTGGTGGCTGACGCGTACCGCGCTGAGAAGTTGTCCCACAAGTTTTGTGGCCCTATCCACGCTGGAGAGGAGATTTCTAATCCCCAGCCGGCGCCCCGCCTCATCATTTGTTGTGGCGAGCATTTGTAATTGGAGTTTGAGGCCGGCGAGGGGGGTACGTAGCTGGTGCGCAGCATGGTCCGCAAACCGTCTTTCCGCCGTCAGGGATGATTCCAGTTGTAACAGCAATTGATTGATCGATGCCCCTAGCGGTTCAAGATCGTCTGGTAGGGGGCTTATATTAATAGGAGAAAGGTCATTTGGTGAACGAGCTTTGATTTGTTGCACAACAGATCGGAAGACCTGTAATCCATTTCTTATTCCCAACCAGAGAAGAACGCCAATGATGGGCATCAGCAAGAGAAGAGGTAAGAAGAGATCGATAAGAATGTCGGAAATAAGATCTTGCCGTAGGGTTACTTTTTCTCCTAACTCTATCGATATTCCCTGGTTGGGGATCGGTAAGGAGAAGACACGCCATTTCTCATTCTTATATGTGATGTCAGAGAAACCGCTAGGTACGGCAGGGATGGCCTCTGGAAAAGCCGTATCAGAATACATGGCCACTCTGTCCTTCATCCATATGCGCATCATGCGGGAGCTGGCATAGTTATTGATCATTTTATCCAAAGACAATGCATGAGACATGCCAGCCGCAACGGAATCAAAGTCAATTTGATGTGCGGAGGTATCACCGCGCTCATGTATTTTTTTTAACGTGTCTTTCGTCAGAACCCATAGAACGCCTGCGTTATTGATCAAGCGGGCGTCAGCCGTGCTATTGATTTGGCTCGTCGCGCTACGAAAGGCCAGAACTCCTATCAACATCAGCGTTGCAAGAATAACGGGGAAGATTCTAAAAAATAAGTGACTGGTTAGCGTACGGTTCTTCATGCGCCAACCATGTAACCTACGCCGCGGATTGTACGAATGAATTCGTTGCCAAGCTTTTTGCGCAGACTGTATATGGTGACTTCGACAATGTTGCTTTCCTTGGCATCGTCGGCGTTATAAAGGGCATATTCGATATCGCCTTTGGTGACATACTTGCCAGATCTCTCCATCAGGATCAACAGAACGCGGAATTCTTTTGCTGTCAGGATGATGGAGAGTCCATCTTTTTTTACAACCTTCCCTACGGGATCCAGTTCGACAGCCCCGGCCCGCAAGACGGATTCGGTACGACCCTCACGTCGTCTTTTGAGAGAACGGAGCCTGGCCAACAGCTCTTCAAGATCAAAAGGTTTGATCATATAGTCATCAGCACCGCTATCCAGACCTTCCACTTTTTGCAGTGGTGCGTCTTGCGCTGTCAGCACCAGTACCGAAATATCATTTTTATCCTGGCGTAATTTCTTTAACACGCCAAGACCGGTTGTTTTGGGGAGATTGATATCAAGGATCATCATGTCGTAGCTGAGATCCTGGACAGCGTAGAGGGCTGCCTCTCCATCTTGCACCCAATCAACCCCGTAGCCACGCGTTTCCAGCGCTTCTTTCAGCGATGAGCCTAATATTTTGTCGTCCTCGGCAACAAGCAATCTCAAGTGAAATTCCCTCTAGGTGGAGCAATACCACAGGAAATTACCCTGTCTTGTGGAGGGAATCGAGGATTTTTTGGAAGAAAATTCATTTTGGCATCATCTTCGCTTCAGATTGGCTTAATCTGGCCGTGATATCCTTAGCGCTCGTGAACATTTAAAAGTTAGAGACACGTGATTCATATCTTTTGCGACTTTGACGGTACCATTACAACGCGCGATTCGACAGATTTCGTGATGGAACGTCTGGCTGCGCCAGGGTGGTTGCAAATAGAAGAGCAATGGCAGAGAGGGGAGATTGGCTCTGCCGAATGTATGCGCCGTCAGGTAGCACTGATCCGAGCCACAAAACAAGAGTTGGATCAGACGCTGGATGAGGTGCAGATTGATGACGGTTTCTCGGATTTTGCTGCGTTCTGTGAGGCCTCAGGGACGGGCATGACGATCATCAGTGATGGTGTGGATTATTTTATCCACCATATACTGGGCCGTCATGGCCTTGATAAATTTCCGATTATTGCTAACAGGCTTACAATCACACCAGAGCATGTTTATCAACTAGCATCTCCTTGGCGTTCAGCTACCTGTGTTTCCAGCGCGGGTGTTTGCAAATGCAGTATTGTCGGCAAGGAGCAGGCACATCGCATGTATGTGGGGGATAGCCGTTCGGATTTTTGCGTTGCCAGCAAGCCGGAAATGGTTTTTGCCAAAGGCAAGCTGGCTGACTATTGTGATAAAAATGATATACCCTATGCACCCTACAATAATTTTCATAATGTTACAGATGGGCTGGCACGTCTGCTTCAGGATGTGCCAGTGCACATGAAAGCCATATAGTCTTAAAAAGAAAGAAGGAAAAGAATGACCAAACCCCTCAAAAAAAATCTGCCGACGCCAAATAGTTTCTCAGAGACAGAGCTGCGCCAAATGGAAGAAAAATATTGTTCACACGGCGATACCGTACACTACACCGAAGATCCAAAATTCTTTCAAACGTGCGAGGGCTCTTTTTTATATGATACAAAGGGGACGCCTTTTCTCGACTTGCAGATGTGGTATTCAGCTGTCAACTTTGGTTATCGTAATCCTCGGCTGAATGAAGCAGCTAAACGTCAGTTGGACGTCCTCCCGCAAGTGGCCTCGCAATATCTACACCGTGAAAAAGTCGAACTTGCGACCCGAATTGCTGAGGATGCTGAACAAAAATTTGGTATGAAAGGCCGCGTGCATTTTAACGTGGGCGGCAGTCAGGCGATTGAAGATTCCCTGAAACTCGTACGTAACTATACCGGCGGCAAAAGCCTTATGTTTGCTTTCGAGGGCGGATACCACGGGCGCACGCTCGGCGCCTCCGCTATCACGTCCAGCTATCGCTATCGCCGTCGTTACGGGCATTTTAGCGATCGTGCGCAGTTTATCGAATTTCCGTACCATTTCCGTGGCCCCAAGGGCATGACAAAAGAAGAATACGGCGATTATTGCATACAAAAATTCGCACGCCTGTTTGAAACCGAGTACAACGGTGTCTGGGACCCCAAGGCCGGCAAGGCAGAATATGCGGCTTTTTATGTCGAGCCTATCCAGGGCACTGGCGGCTACGTCATTCCGCCGAAGAACTTCTTTACGGGACTCAAAAAAATTCTCGATCAATATGGCATCTTGATGGTGGTCGATGAGATCCAAATGGGCATCTATCGTACTGGCAAGCTATGGTCGATTGAACATTTTGGCGTGAAACCTGACATCATCGTCTTTGGTAAGGCGATTACAAATGGTCTGAACCCGCTTTCTGGTCTCTGGGCGCGTGAAGAAATGATTAACCCAAAAATTTTCCCACCAGGTTCCACGCATTCCACCTTTGCCAGCAATCCGATGGGTACGGCGGTCGCTCTCGAAACCATGAAGATGCTGGAAGAAGAAGACTATGAAGCAATGGTGATGCAGAAAGGTGCCCGTTTCCTCGATGGTATCCGTGAACTCAAAAAACGTCACACCATTATCGGAGACGTCGATGGTCTTGGTCTGGCACTGCGTATTGAGGTCTGCAAAAATGATGGCTTCACCCCTGATAAGGCCATGCTGGACTGGATGACCGATGAAGGCATGAAAGCCGATATGAAGGTTGACGGAAAGACGTCTGGCCTCGTGCTTGACGTGGGTGGCTATTATAAGAATGTCATCACTTTGGCGCCTGCGTTGACAATCTCCAATGCAGAAATAGATCTTGCACTTCGTTTGCTCGATGAATTGTTTACCCGTGCGATGAAAAGATAGAGAGAAATGCAGATTTGCCTCCTCCATCTCGATGATGCGTTGACACATCAGAAAGATTTTGTTGCTTCATGTGAAACCCATAAGGCACGGCAGCTGAACATCATGGCGGAAGGACAGCATATCCGTCTTTGGGGCAAGAATGGTCGGTTGACACCAATCTCTGCCGCCGTACATAGGGCTTTTTTTGTCGGTAATGATGATGGGCCCCGGCTTTGTTTCATGGGATCGGGTGACTTTCATCATGTCACCGCACTATTGCTGGAGGCCACGCTAGAAAAACAAGCGGGGCCTGTCACAGTCATCCACTTCGATAATCATCCTGATTGGGTGCATTTTAACGGCGGCATGCATTGCGGTTCATGGGTTAACCGGGTCGCCGCGCATGAAAATATTGCCAAGGTTATCACGATTGGGGTTTGCAGCAACGATCTGGAGAAGCCAAATATTTCTTTGCTGTCACAAGGAAAGCTGGAATTATTCCCTTATAATTATGATAGTAAGCACGTGGAATGGCCGACCATTGCAAGAATGGGTGAGGCTGCTTTCATCGAAAAGTTGCTATCGCGTATTCCCACCAAAGATGTCTATATCACCCTTGATAAAGATGTGCTGGCGCGGGAAGACTGTGAAAGCAACTGGGACCAGGGCGTGATGCGTCTGCCTTATCTGGTTTCGTTGTTACGTGCTATCAGTAGCCAACACAAGATCATCGGCGCGGATATCACGGGTGATTATTCGCGTCCGGTCTATGCGGGGAATATCTGGACCCGTATCCTCAAGCGGGGAGAGGTTTTTCTGGATCAGCCGTTTTCCTCTCCAGCTGAGGAAGAGGCAGCGCACCTGAATAGCCGAACCAATCATATCTTGTTGGACGTTTTTTCAGAGGTGATGCCATCATGACCCCGGCCATGCTGATACTGCTTCTTTTCTGCATTGTCGCGGAAGCGGCCCATGAGATTTGTTTCAAATATGCAGCGGATAGTTCAGCGCCGCTTGTATTAATGAAACGGCCATTGATCTGGCTCGCCATTTTGTTTTGGGGGATCTATATGGTCGCCTGGATCAATGTGCTGGAACAAGTACCACTCAGCGTTGCTTTTCCTGTCATGTCGCTGGTCTATGTTGTTATTGTTGCGGCTGGTGCATTGATATTAAAAGAAAAAGTGAACGTACGCCATGCTGTCGGCGCTCTTCTTATTACCATCGGGGTTGCCTGCATAGGACTAACCGGGCAATGACGGAAAAAAACAAACAGGGGAAGGTCTTTGCTCATTCAGCCTTAGATGTCATTCCGGTGACGCTGGCTTTTCTGCATCTGGCATTCAATATTTGGCTGATTACGGCTTTTGCATACCGCCCCTTGTGGGCGTCAGCGTTACTGGGGTGTGTTTATGCCATATCCATCTCGTGGAATATCAATGGCATCTCCCACAATTTTATCCACACTCCTTATTTCCGTCCACGCTGGATGAATTATGCCTTCAGTTTGCTTGAATCGCTTGCTATCGGTTTTTCACAAACTTATTACAATTGGGTGCATATGCGTCATCACAGCGGTAACAGTGATATGCAGGACAGTAAAGGGGATACTGTCGACTGGCTTTCTATCTATCGCCACGGTAAAAATGGGCAGCCGGAAAATGTTTGGGGTTATACTTTCCTGAGCTTCTTCCGTGATGATCTGGGCGAGATTCATGATGCCATTGCCAAATATCGACCTTTCGATGCCAAATGGGGGAGATTTGAACTTTGTGCATTTCTGACCCTTGCGATATCAGTTTTTGTGTATAACTGGAGGGCGGGATTATTTTTTCTTCCCTTCTACTATCTTGGCAACTGTCTGTCCTCGCTCAATGGTTATTACGAGCATCTCAACAGCACGCCCGACAAACCCATCGCTTGGGGGGTGAGCAGCTATAACAAACTTTATAATCTTCTCTGGTTTGGCAACGGACATCATGCTGAACACCATTTTAAACCACGTACGCACTGGACAAAAATTCACACTCTGCATCTGCAACTGGCGGATGAGCAACGCCGCGAAGGGGTGCATGTGATCAGCACTTGCCATGCACTTGGTTTCCTTGCCAAGGAAAACCGCCAGAAAGACGCCGCATGACAGAGATCCGCATTCTTAGCAGCCTTGACGAGATAGATGCTGGCCAATGGAACGCCTGCTTTCCGGGAGAGCCCGAGGATTATAACTATCTGCGCGCCGTTGAAACATCTGGCCTACCTGGTTTTACCTGGCAGTACCTGACAGCTTGGGAAAAAGGGCTTCTCATCGCGGCCATTCCCGCCTTTTTTACAAATTATTCTCTTGACAGCACGCTTGATGGCGCGGGTAAGAAAATGACTGGCGCATTCCGCTCCATATTTCCTAATCTTCTGACGATGAAACTGGCATGCCTCGGTTCGCCTGTGACCGAGTACGGTCTGGTTGGGTTTCATCCGGCGATGACTGCAGAACAAAGGCCATCCGTTCTTCACGATATGATGAATGTATTTGAGCATCATGCCGCAGAGCGGGGGTATTCCTTAGTCGGTATCAAGGATGTTCCCGCTGTTGATGATGCTCTCTGGCAACAGGTCGTTCATCCTTTGGGATATCGCGGTGTGCCGGGCCTGCCTATCGCCAGGCGGAAGATTGATTTCTCCACCATAGATGATTATTTTAAGACACTTTCCTATGCAACGCGCAAGAACATGCGGCGCAAGCTTCGTTCCTTCGAGGATATCCGCATCGAGTATCGTGATAATATAGACGATATACTGGATAAAGTTGTTGCACTCTATCATAATACGCGAGGCCGGGCTGAAATGACCTTGGAGGAGCTAACACCAAAATTCTTCCAAAATATGCTCGCCGGCCTGCAGGGGCGCTCGCTGTGTATACTTTACTTCGCCGGGCATGAGCTGTTGGCTGCTAATCTCTTGATCAACAACGGCCATACTCTGCTTGACAAGTTCTTCTGTATGGACGGGGAGAAGGGTCGGAAATATAACCTGTATTTCCTGAGCTGGTTTACGAATATCCACTACTGTCTTGATCACAATCTTCAATGCTATCAGAGTGGTCAGGCCGCCTATGAAAACAAGGTGAAGCTAGGGTGCAAACTGGCGCGGACCACGATGTATTTCAAACATAGAAACCGTGTGATACAAGGGGCACTGCGGCTAGCTGCACCGTTCTTGGCGGCTGACAATCGTCCGCAAGAACAGGGGGTTGCATGAATACGAACACTATTAAAATGTCCGACTTCACGCCTGTAAAACCATCGGTCATTTTTGCACATAGTGGGTGGGATATCTTTCCTGTCATGATCGGGCTGTCGCACCTGCTCTTTCAGATCGGCCTGTTCTTTGCCTTCCCGCATTTGCCATGGCTGGCACTGATTCCTCTGGGCCTTCTCTATGCTTATTGCATTGCTTGGAATATAGAATCTGTCGCGCACAATTTCACGCATAATAACTACTTCAAGTCGCATGCGTTAAACCGTGCTTTTAGCCTTGTCGAATCTCTCGCCATTGGTTTTTCACAGCAGTTCTATAAAGGTGTGCATCGCCGCCACCATATTGGAAACAGCGACCGCCCAGATGCAGACGGTAATACGCGAGATTGGTTCTCCATCTACCGCTACGGGAAAGATGGCATGGCTGAATCGGCGTGGACCTATTGTCTTTTCGGGCTCTTCCGAGGGCCGTCAGAAGAGGTCTACAGCGATATGGAGAAAGTTGGTAGCAAGGATGATGTACGCTGGGCAAAAATTGAAAATTATGCACAGCGTGGCTGGTTTGCGCTTGGATTCATCATTAACTGGAAGTTCATGCTGTATTTCATGCCTTTCTACTACCTTGGCCATGTGTTTTCCATGATGGTAGGGTATTATGAGCATTATCAGGCTAATCCCGATCTTCCGATCGCCTGGGGAGTGAGTACCTACGGGAGGCTTTACAATCTTTTTTGGTTGAACAATGGCTATCATGCTGAGCATCACTATCGTCCCCGTATTCACTGGACGCAGATGAGGGCGCTGCGCGATGCAATCTTGCAACAAGATCATGCCAAGGATATTCATGTTATCCGCCACTCTCACTTATTGGGGTTTCTTGATGCACGGTAATAAATTACCCTTGTCCTGGGAGTGGGCAGCGGTACCGCTACTGACGACGTTCAGTCAGTTCTGCATGAAGATTCTAGCAGGGCATTTGGTGCATGTTCCTGTCGGTATGGCGTGGCTGAAACAGGCTCTGATGACGCCATGGCTGGTTGTAACACTGGTTTGTGAGATTCTGTCTTTTGCGTTATGGATGCGTATACTGGCGGTGACAAATGTAAGCCGCGCCCTTCCGCTGTCGGCGATTTCCTATGCGCTGATTATTTTAACGGGCTGGACGTTTTTTCATGAACCCGTACTTGCCCCCGAAATTATCGGCAGCGTGCTGATTATAGGCGGTGTCTGGGTTCTAAAAACAGCATGATAGACCACAGTTTCTATTTGCAGGGATCACGAGAAAAAGGTGTGTTACTGGTGCACGGCCTGACAGGAGCACCGACGGAAATGCGGTTTGTCGGGAAACAGTTACATAGAATGGGTTTTACCGTCTATGCGCCGACACTGGCGGGGCACGGTGGTGATGAAGCAACGCTGATCAACACGACGTATGAAGATTGGGCAGCAGGTCTGCAGAAAGCGCTTTCTTACGTCAAAGAACGTGTGAGTAACGTTTCAGCGGCAGGGATTTGCGTAGGTGGGGCGTTGGCCCTGCATCTGGCGCATCAAGAAAAAGGTAGAATTGATAAAGTCGTCATCTACGCACCGGCGCTGGATTACGACGGATGGAATCAGCCCTACTGGTCGCGTGGCGCCAGGATTTTTAAAGACCTTTTGATTCGTATCCCTTCGGTTCGGAATACCAATTTTAAGGAAACGCATCCATTTGGCGTCAGGGATGATCGCATCCGCAGGCTGATTGTAGAAAACCCTGAGAGCCTTGAAGGGGTGTTACCGTATTTTCCGGCGCGATCCCTCTATCAGAATTACCGCCTGAATGACGTTTTAAAAAAAGAACTCCCTAAAATCAATGTGCCGACACTGCTTATTCATGCAAAAGATGATGATGTTAGTCATCCTCGCAACTCTTATGCCATTCAAAAACAACACGGTGGTTCCTGCGATGTGGTCCTTCTGGAAGATAGCTACCACATGATCCATGTTGACCGTGAGAGGCATAAGGTTGCTGAATTGACGGGGCAATTTTTTGGGGTGCCCGAAAAACAAGTGACCCACCCCCTATAAAGGAGTCCAAGCGGAATCGTGATCTTCTATAACTTGGTCTTCACTCATTTTTCGGACCATCGGCTGAGAGAAAATCCAGCATAACCTTACCAGATTGCGCGATACATTTTGCTGCCGACAAAGTGGCACTATCATCTATTTTCTATGCGTTTTTGCATGTCCAGGCAACTCATAAAAGGTTCGACTGATTTATGACGCAGAAATGCCTGGGCGGCGCGGTTGAGGCTTGTAAAGAGCTCTCCGAACTCCCGCATGATCTCCTCCTCGGCGGGAGGGCTGTCGCCGTACCTCGGGTCGTTTCTGATACTACTGACGATCTCGGCAACCGTGCGCTGGCCGTCTATTTTACACAGGATGCCGGCAATGAGTTTTCCAGCAGGCAAGAATACCCACGTGTGCGGCGGCAGGTTGCTCGGTTGTATCGTAACCGAATCTCCTCTTTGCTGAATGGATACCGCAGCCATCCGTTCAAAAGAAGTAGGGCTATACATGCCCGCCCAGGGAACGAGGCTTGTGTCCGTGATCTTGGCAACAGTTTCTTCCGCCTTGGCGTTAACGGCATAGAAATCATGAGTAGAAATTTGCGTGGACATGGCTTCGGCAATGGCCTGTTGCACTTTTAGCGGATATTGTTTGATCATCGCCAGAATATTTTTATCCTTGATGTAGGTCTCAGGCAAATATCGCAGTTGGCCGTTGCAGGCGCCCGGCTCGCTTGTCATCTTCAGCCCGCACCTTTCCAGCCAGTCATGGATTTCCAGTATGGTGAAGGCGCGGTCCTGTGAATGCAGAAACAGGTCGTAAATACCGGCATTATTTTTTAGGTCGGGATAACCCCACCCTAAGCTTTGTGATACGATAAACCAATGGTGCGGGGGCAGCATTTCCAGCATCTTCTTTGTATTGTTGATCTTCTTGCGCGGGTTTTCTTCGTCACCATTCACAAGATGCATCAACTTTTGTATCATATATACTCCTGTGCGCCCATATGACCCATAGACCATCAAGCCCATGGCACCATTCGGTTGAAGCGCTGAAGCAAGCGCCTTCAGGCCCGCATCGGGATCCGCCAGATGATGCAGGACACCGTTGCATTCGATGAAATCGAACCGGCCAAGCTTCAGATCGGGTACGTTCAGGAGGCTGTCAGTGATCCAGGTGATGTTATTGAGTTTGCGGATTTTAGCGCGTTTTTTTGCGATCTCGGTGCTGGCCTTGCTCATATCAAGATAAACGACGCTAGACCCTTCCATGTCACGCAGTTGTTCCGCCCATCCGATAAGGGCGTCTCCCGTCCCCCCTCCGGCGACAAGCACGCGGAAGTTCTTGAAATTTTGCATCCCTTTGAAGCAGTGATGGTTGACGGCATCGAGACGGGAGATGTAGGGGGCACGAAACCCTTTCCTCTCGTCTTCGGGATTTCGTTCCGGATAGGGGAATTCCTCGTACTGCTCACGGACTTTTGGAAGATATTTCTCGGCTGTTTCTGACATGTTCTTTTTCCCTGCAGACCGTTCAATAGCAATTCCTATAATAAACTATCTGAAACGTCCATATCGGCTACCGCTGGGCTCTACTTGAAGAAAAAGGCTATTACCATCTCTGAGCCTATACATCTTTGAATCAGGGCGGGTGTTTTGTACTTGTTTACTGGTCAATAGCATCGGCGGAACGTCCTGTGAGTACTTGTTTGAGATGCCCACGAAAGTACCCAGCTTTGTGCCGGATGTCACGGAATTTCGCCGGACAGCTCTGAACGTGGAAAGGCTTCTTTTATTGAGTTTTTGTAGGGTGTTTCGGACTTTATTGGATGTCTTGAAACCAAAAAATGGTGCCCAGAGCCGGATTTGAACCAGCGACACGAGGATTTTCAGTCCTCTGCTCTACCAACTGAGCTATCTGGGCATCGCAGCTTAGTAGGGTTTTATAGGCAAAAAACGGGCTTATGTCCAGCGCTTTTTAACAGCTGAAACACGGCCTTCTTATCACCTATTGCAGATTAAACGGGTGGACGGGGTGATTGGGAATTTGACGCCGTTGCTGAACGGGCAGGTTCAACTGTCAACCTTACTCTTTCTTCATAATGCTTTGCCGTTTCGACGACGACCGTGCTTTTCCAGCCCTTTGTATCATTCCACCCCACAACCAACTTTCTGTCTTGCAGGAATCGCTCACACAGAGTCCAGAACTGTTCCATTTTCTGAACATCTGATGGCGCTGACTGCCCTGACGGCCAAGCTGCCTCAAAGGCTTGGCGTAACGGTGCATATAATTTCTCTTGCGCCTCCGTTGCTTCTTGATCCGCCGCCATTACTTCAGTCTTCTTCTTCAAGTGGGGAGGAGATGTATGGAGTATTTTCTTCACTTGCTGGGGAGGCAGAACACCCTTGTCCATTTTTTTCACTGCACCTCTGTCAATCACCACCGGAATACCTGCAGGAAAGCGTGGGGAAGTGATCGGCAACCTGCCAAAGTTTCCAATATCAACATCCCAATAGTCAATATTTTGTAGACGTAACTGGCTGTATAAATAGGCGCCATCCTTCCCCACCCCATCAGCATGACATCCGGGGCAAATCTCGACCTTAGCTTTATCGGTCTCGATAGAAGCCAACGGTTTTAAAATCCAGGGGCTGTCAGGAACTTTGTCTGAGTCCCAATTCATTTCAATAACCCATTTCTGTTCTATGCGCAGAACCACTCCGTGTTTATTTGAAAAAACAACGCAGCCCTCGTTTCCATTCAAAAACTCGTCGCTGTTCTGCGGAACAGGCAATTTCAGCTTTTGGAAGACATCTACAACCTGCACGGCGGTTTCATAACCAAATTCCTCAGCCAAATAGTTGCCAAAATCCGTCTTCGGCAGCTTACCGGTTGCCTGACTATTAAATTCGGACGCTATCTCACCCTTTACGGCCACGTGTCATGCTTCCTTTAAAACATAGATCATTGTATCATCTGATATATTAAATTTATATGAAAAATTTACTAACTCACTCATATATATGATATTTTAGCTCATGCAAAAATGCCGGAGAGGGAGTAAATTGAGGGGCACTGAGAAGAGGGTTTGAATGATGAAACCAGCCAGCCGAGAGACCACCATGACTGATCTTGATGCGCTGATGCTGAAAATAAATGATGCTTACCATCTCAACGAGAACCTCGC
>JACQAA010000009.1 GCA_016195185.1 Pseudomonadota bacterium
CACCATGCCGAATGTGCCGCTGCTGTCGGTCGGGTCCGGATGATAAAGCCGGGCGATTTTCACGATGCCGACGATTTCCTTGCCTTCGTTGGAGTGATAGAAGAAAGCCAGATCGCCCAGTTTCATAGCCTTCATGTTATTACTGGCCTGATAATTGCGTACGCCCGACCAGCCGGACTTTTTATCCCGGACCATGTGCGACCATGAATAGACCGAAGATTCTGATTTCATGAGCCAGTAGGCCATCGAGGTCTGCCCTTAATCTCTCTCCGGCCGGAGATGGCGGGACAGCAGTTCGGCGACAATATCGTCAACTGTGGCAGCATGGTGCAAAATCTGGTTGACGGCGATACAAATGGGCATATCAATTTTCAAGTCACGGGCACAACTTGCCACCGCTTTGGCGGTGGTGATGCCCTCGGCCACTGTCCGCCGCCCAGCCAGAATATTTTTCATGGCATGACCACGACCCAGCTCCAGCCCGAAGGAATAGTTGCGCGAGATTGGCGAGTGACATGTCAATGTTAGGTCACCAATGCCGGAAAGACCCAAAAAAGTATCGGCATCCGCACCCTTTTTCAGGCCCAGACGTTTAATTTCTGCCATGCCGCGCGTCATTACAGCCGCCTTGGCATTTTGCCCCAAGCTCTTGCCCTCAACAATGCCGCAAGCAATGGCAATCACATTTTTGACTGCACCAGAGATTTCAGCGCCCACGGGATCATGTGACAGGTAAGGACGAAAGGTTTTACTGGACAACATCTGAACCCAACGTTGCGCCTGGTATGCAGGGGTAGTGGTTGCCAACGTCACGGCCGTTGGTAATCCCCTTGCCACTTCGCTGGCAAAAGTGGGGCCTGACAGCACGGCGTAAGGATGCCCGGGCAGAATTTCCGCTGCAACTTCAGACAAAATCTTGCCGCTGGCAATTTCAATGCCCTTGGCGCCGTTCACGAGAAAAACATCTGTTTTCAGGAGAGATTTGAGTTGCGCCAGCAGGTCACGTACAAACTGCGTCGGCGTGACCAGCAGGACGATATGTGCACCAGAGACCGCCTCCGCCAGCTGCGCTGTGGCACGAATACGGTTGTTGAGGACAATATGGGGCAAATACACATCGTTACGATGAATTTTGTTGATCACTGCCGCCAATCCGGCATCTCTGGCATATAGGGTGACATTATGGCCGGCTTCGGCGAAAACTTGCGCCAGCGCTGTACCCCAAGCCCCGGCGCCGATGATCGCCATAGTATGTGCGTGTTGCGTCATGAGGGCATCTTAACGGTATCTGGATCCAAAGGCCAGCGCGGAAAAACAGGGAAATTCGGAGGGTCTGTCATCCCCAGCAAGAACCGCTCCATACCCGCCCAAGCAATCATGGCGGCATTATCGGTGCATAGTTTCAAAGGCGGAGCCGCAAAACGCACATGATATCGAGCACTCAGCTCTTCCAGACCCTTCCGCAGCATTTGGTTGGCGGCAACACCGCCCGCCACAACCAGTGTCGGAGTTTTCTGTTCCGGGCAGAGGGCCAGATATTTTTTTAAGGCCCGTTCCGTACGGTCATTGATCACGTGTGCCACACTCTGCTGGAAAGAGTAACAGAGATCCGCAGCATCCTGCCGTTGGATAACATCTGGCAACTTGTCGACCGTCAGCTTGACCGCCGTTTTCAGCCCCGAGAAGGAGAAATCACAACCCTCTTTCCCCACCAGCGGTGCTGGCAGGGGGAATTTTTTCAGAGCGCGGGCATGATCGGTGCATTCTCCCGCCAATCGCTCCACCACGGGCCCACCGGGATAATCCAGCCCCAACAATTTGGCTGTCTTGTCGAAGCATTCGCCGACAGCATCATCCAGTGTCGTGCCAAAGCGTTTGTATTTCCCCACCCCCTCAACCACAAGCAGCTGGCAATGACCGCCGGAGACCAGCAACAACAGATAAGGAAACGCCACCTCATCCGTCAGCCGCACCGTCAAGGCATGGCCTTCGAGATGGTTGACTGCAACCAGCGGTATACGATGCACGGCCGCGATCGCCTTGGCTGTCATCACTCCGACCAGTACGCCGCCGATCAATCCCGGGCCCGCCGTCACTGCAATCGCATCCAAATCTGTGAAACCCAGGCCGCTTTTATCCAACGCCTCTTTTACCAGCACATCGATATGGTTGAGGTGGGCGCGCGCGGCAATCTCGGGGACTACGCCACCAAAAATGGCGTGTTCCTGCTGGCTTAAAATCAAGTTAACTAACAGCTCTTTTTTCTCCGTCACGATCGCGACGGCAGTCTCATCGCAGCTGGTTTCTATGCCGAGCACTCTTTTCATGAGTGACTATATCATGAAAAAATGATACAACGATAGCCATGAAAACAATCCTTAAAATCGGTACCCGTGGCAGCCCGCTGGCACTCGCTCAAACTGATCTATTGATTGGTCTGCTGCGCGCAAAGCATCCCAACCTGCGCCAGGATGGCGCGGTCGAGATTGTCAAAATTGTCACAAGCGGCGACCGGATTCAAGACCGCCCCCTATCCGAGGCAGGCGGTAAGGGGCTGTTCACCAAAGAAATCGAAGATGCACTGCTGGCCGGCACGATTGATTGCGCTGTTCATTCCATGAAAGACATGCCCACACAATTGCCAACGGGGTTGACCATTCCCTGCCTGCTGTCGCGTGAAGATCCGCGCGACGCCTTTTTTTCGCTGAAAGCAAAGACGCTGGATGAATTGCCGCCCGGATCGGTCGTTGGCACGGCTAGCCTGCGCCGTCAGGCGATCATTCTGGCGCGCCGGCCCGATCTGAAAACGGCCCTGTTGCGCGGCAATGTCGGGACACGGCTAAAAAAACTGGAGGAGAGCGTGGTTGACGCCACCATCCTCGCCGTGGCCGGACTGAAGCGTCTGGGACAAGGTCATCTGGTGAAACATATTCTTGAACCGGATGTGATGTTGCCCGCAGTAGCACAAGGCGCCATTGGCATTGAAGTACGCAAGAACGATGACCGCGTCAACAATCTGCTGTCGGAAGTCCATTGTCCAATGACAGAATTACGCGTGACGGCTGAACGGGCATTTTTGGGTGTCATGGATGGTTCCTGCAAAACGCCACTGGCGGCCCTGATGAGCGTCCCTGATTCTCAACGTCAGGCGCGACTGGATGTTCTGGTAGCGCGCCCCGATGGCAGCGACGTCAGAAAGGCATCTTTTACGGGGACAGTCTCTACGCTCCGCGACGCACAACAGCTGGGAGAACGGGCGGGACAGGAAATCCGAACAAAATTGCCACGGGGCTACCTTGCCGTTTAGCCACTATCCAGCTTTCCTGCGCGGATGGGCAGCAGCAGGTTTGCTTCTCTTCTTGACAAACTGATCCCGAATGTTTTGCAAGGTGGTGGGAGATGCGACCCAGAACATATCTAAATCTGGCGCCATATGCCGCGCCGCGGCATACCGATTAAAAACGCTCGTCAAACTCTTAAATTCCAGGCTGTTTTCCATCCTCACCCCCGCAGGCTCCGGTTTGCCCTGGCCGTTGAGAAAGTGCTGTATATCATCAATATTAAAAGCACTGGCCACTCCCATCACCACGTGATAAGCCGTCCAGAAACGAGCCGTATCACATTGCAAACGCTGGAGCGCCGGATTGGCCACAATGAGAGCATCACAGATAGCTGTCATTTTATCCAGGCGCGCTGCTTCACTCATGTCTTTCCTGCGCGTCAGCAACAGCGCATAAGTTTGTAAATTGTCAGGCGACAGCCCTTCGGGTAGATGATAGTGTTGCGCAATCTTAGTCAAATGATGTTGCATTTCAAAATCTACAGGTGGCTGGAGGAAACTCCAGTCCGGGATGTCAACATCACCTTGGAATAACTCATTGCCCAGTTGAACACGGGAGAATGGCTTGCCGGTGGTTGAATCCATCTTGGGCCGTCCCTGCTTGCGGAAGGCCTCGATGGTCTCCAGAATTTCACACGCCAAGTGATCCATGACCTCTCTCTAGTCCCTAAGAGTTTTTATTTTACAGAAAATATGAGAAAGCTCAAGACAAAAGGCTAAAAATCTATTTTTCTTCATATTATTCAATCAATTAATCGTACTTGCCGAAAAGCAAATGATGACGCCATAATTGAGGGTTGCAAAAAAGGAGATGGTGGAGCTATGCATTCGATTCTTGTCACCCGGCCGCAGCCCATCGCTGATGAGTTCGCGGAGGAACTGCGTCGGGAGGGTTTTCACGTCTACGTCGCACCTCTGATGGAATATGTTGAGGTCGAGACTGATTTGGGCGATCTATCTCCCTATCAGGCCTGCCTGTTTACCAGTGCGCAGGCCGTGCAGATTTTTTGCAAGAAATCTTTTCAACGACAATTGCCTATTCTGGCGGTAGGCGGGGCAACAGCTACGGTAGCCCGTCAGGCCGGGTTCCAACAGGTTTATTGTGCCGATGGCGACAGCGAAGATGTCATCGGCCTGATCCGCGACAAGGCGAAGAGCCTGTCCCTGAAAACGGTGTTGCATCCCTGCAGCGACGATACGCCGCCAGACATCGCCAAAGCCATAGCCAAGCTGGGCATCAAGGTCATCTTAAAACCGGTTTACAAGGCACGCCTTGTCAAACAGTTTCCCGACGACGTGTCGCGAGCCTTGCAACAAAGTTCGGTTGACACGGTTACCCTGTGTTCCGCCCGAACTGCAGCCAATTTTGTTGAGCTGATGAAGAAAAAAGAGCTCCATGGTATCAGCGCCGGCATGGATGCCATTTGCATCAGCAAACGCGTGGCCGCGGAACTCAAGCCTATTCCATGGCACGCCGTGCATGTTGCCAAGCGCCCCAAGATCGAAGCCATGATAGAATTGCTGAAGAAACATGATCCCTACCGACACATCGACAGCTCTTTTATCAACCGCCGGAGCAATACTGATCGTCGCCAGAAGGTTTCTGCCCCTGATGAGCAGGGCAATATCAAATCCAGCTCTTATGTCGGTCCTGACCGCCGCACCGGCCCTGACCGCCGCACCTACCGGCAGCAACAGCGGCAGCGTGTCATGCAGGAAAGAATGAAATTCTTCAGCGGCTCCGTATTGACGGCGGCTTTCATTTTTGTGGCACTCGTTCTCTCTGGCGTTTTTTTGATGGGGCCGGAATACCTGAATTTGACAAAAGGGGAAGCCGGTAATGCCGCCTCTACCATGCCAGTGAAAAAGACGACACAACCAACCAGCCTCGGCGGATTTCTGAATCGTCTGATTGAAAAATTCTGGAATAACCCGGAAGCACTGACTGATACCACCCAGCAATTAATACTCGGCCAGCAAAATGCACTACGGGACGCGGTCATGCCCAGGCTAGTGCAGATCCTGGGCAAAATGGACGCCTTGCGTAGTACGACAGCGGGAAGTGCGGCCGTTGATAACGCGATGAAGAAACTTCGTGCTCTGCTCGCCGAATCCCCGGATGATCCGGCAGCAATCAGCCAAGCCCTCAAAAAAGCGCAACGCAGCGACAAAACCCTCGGTGCGTTGCTAAGTCAGGTGGGTGTGCAAGATCTGGCCGCAACGGGTATGTTGCTGGCACTCAGTGAATTCAGGAGCAATGTCGATAACAGCCGTCCCTATGCGGAGGATCTGGCTCTCCTGCGCCGCTTCACGGGGGACAATCCGGAGATGAATCAGGCCCTGGAACGCATCTCCCCCTATGCCGAGAAAGGGATCAAAGGCCGTGAAGCACTGGAAAAAGAATTCAACGCCTTTACCATGGATATTGTGACGGCGGGGGTTGAGGGCCACGATATTTCAATCAAGGAGCAGGCTCTCAAGCGGCTCGGCAACCTGTCCAAGGCGTTGCGCATAAATGATATTCAGGGTGAAAGCCCGGAGGCCGTGACCGCACGGGCACGGCTGTTGCTGAAACAAGGAGATGTCAAGGGAGCCGTGCACGAACTGCAAGCCCTCAATGGCGCCTCGGCAGAGGCCGCCGAGCCCTGGATGGAAAATGCCGAAGGCTACCTCGCCGCCGACCAGTCTTCGGATGTTTTAGTGCGCGGAATACTGGGAGCAATGTCCGACGGATCTGCTCCTTCGGTGGAGGAGGCGCTCTCCACAATCAAGAACAGCATACACGGCCCCGATGTCCCTTATCTTTCTCCTTCCCTCCAGAAAGGTGGCGGTGACTACGGCGGTGTATTGGCGCCCACAGCTCACTAGCAGTTCTGGCCCGAAGAGAGGAAGATTAGAGAGTTTTGGATACAAGCAATGCTTATGTTCGCCTATAGTGGACAAGCTCCTGAGGTATAAAACGGAATTAAACATGCGTCGATCTTTTCACCTTCTTCTAATAGCATTTTGTGCTGCCGTTCTGCTCCATTGTCATGCGGCACTTTCCCGCGATACCGCACTCGCGCTGCCGGCCAACACAACTCCCTCAGCAAGCTCTACTGCCATGACCAAAGTTGTTTTGCCGGCGCGCCGGCCTGCACCCTCGACGGCAGAAGATGACGACTTTCCCGCTGTCGATATCGACGAAACCATCCCCCTGCCCCCCTACCCAGACAAGGCTGTTGTCGCGATCGGCAAACTGCAAACCTACACGGTGGACGAGGAGGATACGCTTCTCGATATTTCCCGTCATTACCGTCTGGGGTTTATTGAACTCCGCGCTGCTAACCCGCAAGTCGACCCCTGGACCCCCATTCCCGGTGAACCTGTCACCATCCCCAGCTTTAAGCTGCTGCCCCGGACGGCACAAAAAGGCATTGTCGTGAATTTGGCGCAAATGCGGATGTACTATTTCTCCAAATCGCACAAACACCTAGTCACCTTCCCGATCGGAGTTGGCCGCGAAGGGCTGCAAACCCCCACTGGAGACACCACCGTTATACGCAAAACCGCAGGCCCCGTATGGTTTCCAACGGAGCGGATGCGCGAGGAAAAACCCTTTCTGCCCGCAGCGGTGCCCGCGGGCCCCTCCAACCCCCTCGGTACACACGCGCTGTATCTGGGGTGGCCGACGTTTCTGATCCACGGCTCCAACAAACCATGGGCCATCGGCCGCCGTGTCAGCTCCGGTTGCATGAGAATGTACCCTGAAGATATCAAAGATATTTTCAATATGGTTCCCGTCGGCACCCCTGTTACTGTCGTCGACCAGCCACTACTGGTCGGGTGGGTCGGCGATACGTTGTATCTTGAAGCCAACCCCTCCAAAACGCAGGGCAATGACATTGAAATTAATGGTGAACACGCTATAAAGCCCCTCACTAACGCGATCAAAAAGGTGATTGTCGATGCTGCAGGCGTTCAAGCGGACATTATTGACTGGGACACCGTCAGGACCATCCTTGAAGAAAGGAGAGGATATCCTGTTGCGATTGCCAGCGCCAAGACACCACCTGAGAAGGAGAAGAACCAGTCGTCCCTGATCTCATACAAGCCGGTCTATAACTGACAACTCATTCGGACAGTTCTTCAGCACGCTTGGTGGCAGCAGTAAGGGCACGATCAAAGAGCTCCTGAATGCCCGGTGTCGCTAGCAGCACCTTGAGTGCAGCTTCTGTCGTACCACCCGGGCTGGTGACACTGTCGCGCAAGGCAGCGGCAGACACGTCGGCACTTTCTTCGGCCAGCGCCGCACTGCCAATGACCGTCTGTCGGGCCAGTTTTTCCGCCAGCACCGGATCAAGGCCGATATGAATACCCGCCTTCATCATTGTTTCAACCAGCAAGAAGATATAAGCCGGACCACTGCCAGAAAGAGCGGTGACCGGATTGAGCAAAGACTCCTGACGGACCCACAAGACCTCCCCGACCACCCCCAGCACCGTAGACGCCCAGCCTTTTTTAGCTTCGCTGACGTTTCGGTTGGCATAGGCAACCGTGATGCCTTGGCCAATGGCGGCAGGCAAATTCGGCATGCTGCGGACAATCTTGGCCTGCGTCCCCAGATGCCCTTCAAAAAACGCCACAGGTTTCCCTGCAGCGATAGAAACGAATAGGACCCCGGCCTTGCTGAAAGGAGCATAGTCTTTGATCACATCGTTCAGTGTCTGCGGCTTGACGGCAAAAACCACCACCTGCGGCTGAAAACCGGTCGGCACATCCTGCAAAGATTTCACATCCGTGGACTGCGGATCAATAATGACCAATTGGCGGCACATGCCGGATTCACGCCATCGCCGCGCCAGCGCACCGCCCATCTTGCCGCAACCGACGAGCAGGACATTCAGCACAGCTTAAGCCTCGCCGATCGTTTCGAAGATGGCAGCGTTTAAGTCGTCGTGGAGACGCATATCCCCCTCATGGGCTAACCGGAAGGTTGTGTAAAAACGGTTGCATTCCGCTGTGGCAATTTCAAAAATATCGGCGATAATGTCTACTGCAACGCCAGCCGGAATGACACGCAGCATCAAGGTATGACGAAAGGTGGGATACTTGCCCTTATAGGACAGGTCGAAATGGCCCAGCCAGAGATTCTGATTGATCTTTTCGAGTGCCTGAACGGCGATCTCATAGTTGGCCTCACTGATTTCCAACGGGATCGAACAAGCGATCAACAACGCCGAGAACTCCTCCTGCCATTCCATACTCAATTCAAACGTGGACTTTTGTCCCGGCAGGGTGATCGTCAACACCGCTTCTTCAGAGCGTACGCATGACCAGCCTTTGGTAGTGGCCAGTTCTTCCACCATATCCAGGGGATTGTTGTCCTCATATGATAATTCAAACGGAATACTGATCATTTCTTTTTCCTTCTTGCCGTTGCTTGCAACTTTTTTTCCAGGGCGATCAACCGCTTTTCCAGCTCCACCTGCCGCTCACGCGCCTTTTGCGCCAGCGCCTCGACGCGGTCGAATTCTTCGCGGCTGACCACATCCAGCTCGGCCAGGAATGCCTGCACCATCGACTTGACCTGTCCACGCAGATCACCCATCGACTGCATCGCCCCGCTGGCTACCTTGGCCATATCCTCCAGAAATCTTAAATTCTTGGCACCACTTCTCATAATGTCCTCGTTTTTTACACCTTCTTATCATGGAGAGGATAGCCTATGCAATGATTTAGTACGCTATAATGGGCGAAAGCAAATTTTGGTACTTATGTACAAAAATAGAGGGTGTTAGAGTAATTAAATGATCGGCCTACCCTTTCCTGATATAGACCCTATCGCTATTCATTTTGGCGCGACGTTTGGTATTCGTTGGTACGCCCTGTCCTACCTGGCGGGGCTGCTGGGCGGTTGGTACTACGCCGCCAACCTCGCTGATCTTGACCGCGACCGTCGCCCCAACCGTGAGGACATCGACAATGTACTGCCCCTCGTTGTGCTGGGCATTATCCTGGGTGGCCGGATCGGCTATGTGTTGTTTTATAACTTTGACTATTACGCGCATAACCCTCTCGAGATTCCTTTCCTCTGGAGGGGTGGCATGTCATTCCACGGCGGGCTGTTGGGCGTGCTGCTGGTCTGCGCCATATACGCCCGCCGCCATCGATTTTCGCTGCTGGCGCTGGGAGATATCCTGGCCACTGTGGCGCCGATCGGACTGTTCTTCGGACGTATTGCCAATTTTGTGAATGGCGAATTGTTCGGGCGCGTCACGACCGTGCCTTGGGCTGTCACTTTCCCCTACGGCGGCGGCCTGCCGCGCCACCCGAGCCAAATCTACGAAGCGTTGCTGGAGGGATTAGGTCTGTTTCTTATTCTGTTCCTGGCCGCAGGCCGCCCTGATATTCGCCGCAGCACCGGCATGTTGTCAGGGATATTTATTACCGGTTACGGTCTCAGCCGTTTTATCGTCGAATTTTACCGCGAACCTGACATCCAGATCGGTTTGCTGCTGCAATATTTTTCTTTAGGCCAGTTCTTGTCATTACCGATGATTTTTGCCGGAATTTTCTTGATCAATTATGCCCGACAATCCAAAAAAACTGCATAGATTGATCGCCGACCGTATTCTGCGGCAGGGGCCATCTCCAACTGGCCGGACTTCAAATCCGCCGTAACGCTGCACCTGGTTGAAACCAGCCCACGGCTGCGCCAGCTCCAGGCAGAAACTTTGAAAAAATATGCGCCGGCCTGGCACGATCATATCCGCGACATACCCGATGGTATCAGCTTTATCATCGCCAACGAATTTTTTGATGCTCTGCCAATCCACCAGTTTGAAAAAGTCGATGGCATGTGGCGGGAAAGATGCGTGGGCTACGACGAGAAAAAGGACAGTTTTCATTTCACCACAGTTACTCAAGATGAAGCGGTCGTATTAGCCGGCGAAGGCTCTGATGGCGACATCTTCGAGGTCAGCCCCGCCACGTTAAACATTGTCGAAGATATGGCCCACCGGATTGCACAACAAGGTGGAGCTGCTCTTATCATCGACTACGGCCATACGGCACCCGCATTCGGCGATACGGTGCAGGCAGTGACCCATCATCAATACTCCAACCCGTTGGAAGAACCTGGAGAAAAAGACATCACGGCACATATCGACTTCGGTACCTGCAAAGCGGTGGCAGAACAATCAGTCGCCGTGGCAGGGCCCGTCACACAAGGGCAGTTTCTGATCACTCTCGGTATTGAGGCACGCGCCCAGATGCTGTGTGAAAAAGCTGACAATCAACAGTGTCGGAAGATTATGACAGACCTCTGCCGGCTGGTTGCACCACAGGAAATGGGGCGCATGTTTAAAGTCATGGCACTGACACCGAAAGAAGCTATAATCGAACTCGCAGGGTTCCCACCCGCGGGGGTTTAGGTTTCACGACAATGAAGTTTCTGACGACTGATTTGGAAAATATTTCCTGGCTCAGGCACGGCTTTTTTACACGGCTTGGCGGCGTCAGCACCGGTATTTATACCTCGCTTAACTGCGGCATGAAAACAGACGACCGGCCGACGCATGTCCGCACCAATCGTGCCAAGGTCTCTGAAGCTCTTTATTTGGCACCCGAACAGCTGGTCATTGCCAAACAGGTGCATGGCACCACGATCCTCCCCGTGACCAAGCCATGGGATAATGATCACGCACCGGAAGCAGATGCAATTGTGACAGTGGAGCCCGGTATCGGCTTGGGCGTTTTAACCGCCGATTGCGCGCCGATTTTGTTGGCCGATAAAAAAGCACGCATCATCGGCGCCGCCCATGCCGGATGGCGGGGGGCCCTGAACGGCATCATCGAATCAACTGTCGAAGAAATGCAAAAGATGGGGGCCAAGACAGAAAATATCGCCGCCGCCATCGGTCCCTGCATCGGCCCGAATTCGTATGAAGTCAGGGACGATTTCAAGGGGCCCTTCATCGCACGGGACAAAACCAATGAGCGTTTTTTCAAAAAATCACCGAAGCCGGGACATCTGCTTTTTAACCTGCCTGGTTACGTGGCCAGTCGACTGAACCGTCAGGGCATCAAAACCGTGCACGATGTCCAGCAGGATACGCTGACAAATGCGACTTCTTTTTTCAGCAACCGCCGTGCCTTCCTCAAGAGCGAACATGGCTTCGGTCTGCAGCTTTCGGTTATCTCAATAAAATCAGGCAATTAACCGCATAAAACACAAGGGTCAGAACACTGTAACAAAAAGCTTGGCGGCGGCGCATCGTAGCGGTTAAAATTCCGCTTCTGGATGGTGGTGTAGGGTCTTAAAAACAATGAGTGAAAAGAAAATGAAGCTGATTTCCTGTTCAAGCAATCCGCCCCTGACCTACCTCGGCATCCCGCTGACGGAAGTCAATATCAAGCGTTTCGCCGATCAAGAAATTTTTTTGGAAGTGCTCGGAAACGTGCGTGGGGAAGACGTTTTTGTGATTCAATCCACCTCTTTTCCGGCGAACGACCATCTGATGGAAATGCTGATCATGATTGATACCCTGAAACGCGGCTCGGCACGACGGATCACGACCGTCATGCCTTATTTCGGCTATGCACGGCAGGACCGCAAGACGGGGCCACGCACACCGATCTCGGCTAAACTGGTTGCCAATCTGATTACCACATCAGGTGCGGACCGCGTGCTGACGCTGGATCTGCATGCCGCCCAAATCCAGGGCTTCTTTGATATTCCGGTAGATAACCTGTTCGCCAGCGCACCCATCTTTGTTCCCTACGTCGAGAAAACAAGATCTGCAAAACCAGTCACCATCGTGTCGCCGGATGTAGGCGGCGTGGTACGGGCACGCGCTCTCGCCAAGCGGCTGGATGTGGGATTGGCCATCATCGACAAGCGTCGCGAGAAGGCAGGTATTTCAGAAGTCATGCATGTGATCGGCGACGTGGAGGGACAGGAATGCATCCTAATTGACGATATGGTCGATTCAGCAGGCACAATCTGCAACGCGGCCGTCGCCCTGATGGAGCACGGCGCAGCTTCGGTGCGCGCACTCGCCACCCATGGGGTCTTTTCCGGCAGCGCCATCGACAGAATTTCCAAATCGCCTCTGACCGAAATGGTCGTAACGGATAGTATTCTCGCCACCGACAAAACCAGGGCCTGCAAGAAAATTAAATACCTGACCATCGCGCCGCTGATCGGGGAGGCAATTCTGCGCATCAGCGAGGAACGCTCCGTCTCCTCGCTGTTCGACGCGGTTCCGGTTGGAAGCTAATCAGGGCCGTCCAGAAATTAATGGTTGGCTGGCGGGCCTTGTTTCAGCTGCTGCCCGCTTAGCATCAATCGCCGCGGCGGCATTAAGAATAAATCCGCTGTCCCTTTCATGCGCCGACATGGAGACAAAATCCCGTAAAAGAGACAGGTCATGGCTGATCATGTGGTCAAGATGTTCTTTTGCCCCAGCAGAATGGAGATATAACTTTCCGGCCCGGTAAATATCGTGATCATTCTTGTTGTCACGCATGACCTGGATGATGGCCTTGAGAATCTTTTGCTCATCCCGTCGGGACTCCTTGTAACGTTCCCTGACAGGAGAAAACGCGGCATGGATTTTATCAAGAGTGTTATCATCTAAACTGTACTGCAGGGCGATGTCTCCCGCCACCCGCGCCGTTTCCTGCAATGAAAGAGAGAAGATATCGAGTATCCCGCCTTGATGCAGCCGGGCAACTTGTTGTATGGCGGCGCTGGTATAATGAATAGGCGGCGGTTCAAAAATAGCTTGCACAGCGACAGTGTAGGGCGCCTGCTCAAAAATATCCGTCGCGCCGCCAAAACGCTGCAGATGGCGCAAGACGGCATAGGCATCGGCGGCACATTCGGCAATATGCGGTCTGGAATCATCCGGCCAGCCTTCCTTCACTACAAGATGCCCCATCTCATGGTCAAAGAGCGCGCTGGCATTCATCACCTGTGAAAATTTATCGGAAACATATCGTTTGGTAGATGTGTCGGCAATATTCACGCTGATGCAATTTATGGTACCCGAGTCGGAAACCTCTTTCCCGGCCGTACCCGCCGTATGTTCGGCACGCATCCGCTGTGCTGCCTCTTTGATCATCTCACGGACTTCCGCAGCATGGCTGGTCAAAAATTCTGCCAGATCTGGCGAGGCATAGACTGGCTGAGTTGTAGAGACAACCAGAAGACTCTTTAACTGCTCCGGAAAAGCATTGCGATACTGTTCGGCATAGCCATTGAAAAGCTGCGCCAATGATGGCGACCGCGAAAAATAGCCTTTGATGGCAGTGACGATGTTCATACCGCTGCTTCACTCCAGATAGAGCTCTGGTACAATTGTAATATGCAAATAGTTAATTTGTTGTTAACAAATGACGCTATTCATCCCCGTTGCCGCCAGTATCTTCTTTCGGCGCGTACATCTCACTCATCAAGCGACCATTGACGGTGACATCATATTTATCCATCAAGCTCAAGCGGTATTGCTCCAACAGGTCCTGCTTGAGGGTGCGGTTGAGAAGTGCCTCGACCGTGTTTACCTCTGTCTTGTTGATATCTTTCAAAGGCGTCACTTTGCGCTCAGCCAGACGGATCAGGGTAACACTGTTATCACCGCCGACTGCCGTAGCATGGCCGACTTTATCAATGGAAAATAATGCCTCGATCAGATGATCATTAGCTTTGGTTGATGCATCTGGCGTTGCGCGCTTGACCAATGCCGTGGCCTGAACGCTTTTCTTGAACCCGGCGGCAATCTTGTCAAAAGGCTCCCCTTGCTTCAGACGATCCATGATCTGGGCGGATTTGGCAGAGAGCGCCTTGACGTGACGGTCTGTTTTCCAGCGCGCCAGAATCTGGGCCCGAACTTTGTCAAACGACTGTTGCTCAGAGGGGACAATGTCATCAGCGCTGACGATCATGAAGGCACCATCCGGTGTTTCAATCAGCGGGCTGGCGGCGCCTTTGTGCAAGCCAAAGCCGGTTTCAAGAATCTTGTCGAATAATGGCAGCATGGCAGAGGACTTTTTGCCATTCTGACCCATACCGTGCGCATCGATTTTCTCCAGAACAGTTATCCGGAGGCCATTCTCCTTGGCCACTTCTGATAAAGTTTTGCCGCCGCCAATTTCATCATCAATTTTATTTGCGCGTTCATAGAGGGCCGTGGCAACTTTATCCTGCAACAGGTCCTTTTCGATCACCGCTTTGACCGACTCAAAAGATTTGGTGACCCCTGGAGTTATTTTCTCAACGTAGACGACATGCCAGCCTAGCGGGGTCTTGATCGGTGCCAACACCTGCCCGGCCGGACTGGCAAAAGCTGCTTTGCTCAACTCGGCCAACATATCAGCCTCAGTCATGGCGACTGATTTGATGTAGTTGCCTTTACCTGCGGCTGCGGCTTTCTGCAGATCTTTGGTTATCATGGCAGCATCGTGGATTTGCAGCGCCGTTTTTTCGTCCGCCGCCACGACTTGTGAAATGACCCGGGTTTCAGGCGTTTTATAATCGGAAATATTCTCCTCATAAACCTGCCGCAGCTTGTCATTGGATATTGTTACCTCGTCACCCACCGACTTTTTATCCAGCGTGATGACCGATAAAGTGCGGTATTCGGGCAAGGCATATTCCCGCGCAACGGCGGTGTAAAATGCTTTCAACTCTTCCTCAGAAGGGGTCTTGGCCGCCTCCAGATCGTCCGCCGTGAGGGTGAAATAGTCACCTCGCCGCCATTCGTTACGATACGCCAACGAAGCATCAACCAGCTGTTTGGGGGCATGCGCACCGGAGGCAATGATGCCGAGCAACTGCTGAGAAGCCATTTGCGACTTGAGCATGCTGACAAACTGACCTTCGCTGAGGCGATATGATTGCAACACGCGCTGGAGCGCCTCCTTCTCCGAGAGCCCTTTTTCAACCAACGGCGCCAGCATCGCCTTGACCTGTTTGGCAGCCACTTCGTCACCCACCTGAATCCCGAGCTCGTTCGCCGCCATCATGAACAGGCGGCTGTCAATTTCCTGTTTCAAAAACTGCAGCGGAAAACCGGCGCGATAAGCATCGCTTTGTTTCATATGCTGTTCATGCAGCGCACTCTGCACCAAACGATCAAAGTCGATCGCCGCCAGTTTTTCCCGGCCAATGCTGGCCACCGTGTTACCCCCCACGCCGTTCCTGAACATGCCCTGCACATCCATCAGGGCAAGGCCAGTCATCGCCAGCAGCAAAAGTCCAAACAGGGTCAATTTCAACACCGCAGATTTTGTACCTTCACGCATTTGTTTGAGCATAGGGACAGGTCTGCCATTCACCACGGTGGGCAAGACTGCCATGACCAACCCTCGGGCGCTTACACGGGCGATATTTCGGCGGCCATGCTCAAAGATTTGGGGTGTGCCTATGTGATCCTGGGCCATTCCGAACGTCGTCAGCAGCACAAGGAGGCCAACAGCACTGTCGCAGCAAAAGCCAAGGCAGCTCATACTGCGGGACTGGTGACAATCATATGTGTTGGCGAGCTGGACAGCGAAAGAACAACAGGACAGGCGGATAAAGTGGTCAGCGAGCAGCTGAAGGTCTCCGTCCCTACCACCGCCACCTCGGAAAATACCGTCATTGCTTATGAGCCTGTCTGGGCTATCGGCACCGGCAAAACTGCTTCGTACGACGACATCAAACACATGCATGTTCTGGGCAATCGCACAGGCGAGCGCTGAGGAATGAATTATTAGGGGGAGGAGCCTAAAGTTTTGTGGTCGTCACGTTACGAACAGTATCGCGATTGCGCTGTGCAAAATTACTGGCGTTCTCCACGCCGCGGGCCAGGTCTTGGACTAACCGTTGCGTCCCCTTGGCATAGGGATTCTGCAGGACACGATTGACCACTGTCAGCTCATCACGCAACCAATCGATCGTTTTACCTTTGATCGTCGCACCCTTGATCGGGGTAGGCTTGCCACCAACGGAAGAAGTCCCGGTCAGGGACATGCTGGCAATTGAGCTGCGCTCGAACAGTGTACGATCTTTATCGACCCTCTTTTTCTCACCATAGCTCATCGGTACCAGCGCCACCTGGTGCCGATTTTCCGCATGAGAGGTAGCCCCACCACCACCGCCAACAAATAAGCTATTGCCGATGCCACGGTTACCGGCCCGACTGACAAACAGGCTGTTATTCTTCTTACTGCTAGACAATTCCTCATGTAAAAACATGGCAAGACTGAACTTGCTGCCTGCCGCCACGGAAGTTATCAGCTTTGTCGCTAAAGGGTTGCTGTCAACAACAGCAGGCTGCTTACCAGACTCGCCTTTCGTTGTCGCATCGTTGAGGGCGCCCAGCACGGTTTGCTGATGCTGAACCAAATCGATATTCGGCGAATCTTCCTGCAGTCTTTCCATGAAACGGGCTCCAGCTTACTTGCGTATTAACTGTTCTTTAAGTGTAACATAACTCTGGCATCATGACCAGTAATTATGCCCACTTATAAGCACAACACATTGAAAATACTTAGTATTTTATTTTCTAGGCTGCCAGCGAGATTGCCGCGCTAACCCGGCGGTAGCCCAGTGCTTCGGTCAGGTGGTTACGTCCGATAGACTCGACGCCCGCCAGATCGGCGATTGTCCGCGCCACCCGCAGCACCCGATGATAGCCACGCGCCGAAAGGCGCATTTTTTCCGCCGCCTCAACCAGCAGCGCTTGGCTCTTCTGATCGAGCGGCGCAATCTGCATCAGGATATCGCCATCGGCATCAGCATTGGTCAACAGATGTGCGGGGGCTTCCAGCTGCTGAAAACGCTCAAGCTGGCGCTGACGCGCTTCAGCAACCCGCAGCGACACATGCGCCGACGTTTCTTTTGGCGGTGGCAGGGCGAGATCGGCCGCTTTCACGGCCGGAACGTCGATGTGAATATCAATCCGGTCAAAAATCGGTCCGGAAATTTTTGCCTGATAATCCATCACGCATTTGGGCGCACGTCCACAGGCCAGCGCCGCATCATCGACATGGCCGCAGCGGCAGGGGTTCATCGCTGCAACCAGTTGGAACTTGGCTGGAAATGTTACGTGGTAATTGACCCGCGATACCAATACCGAGCGTGTCTCCAGCGGTTGCCGCATGGATTCCAATGTTTGCCGCGAAAACTCCGGCAATTCGTCAAGAAACAAGACTCCGTGATGCGCGAGAGAAATTTCTCCCGGTCGGGCACGATGCCCACCGCCGATAATCGACGGCTGCGAAGCCGAGTGATGCGGGTCACGGAAAGGTCTTTGCCGGATCAGCTTACCACCTTCCAGCATACCGGCAATCGAATGAATCATCGACACTTCGAGCGCTTCAGCCGGCTCCAGCGGCGGCAAAATTCCCGGCAGACGCGCCGCCAGCATTGATTTTCCTGAGCCAGGAGGC
>JACQAA010000043.1 GCA_016195185.1 Pseudomonadota bacterium
TGGCGGCGGGCACCTATATCATGGACGGCGGGGATTTTTCATTCACCGGCACTGGCAGTGTCACAGGGACGGATGTGACGATTATCCTGACTAACAGCGGCGGAAATTCATACGGAACCTACGGCAATATGGACGTGCATGGCAACGGATCGCTATCCCTGGCGGCGCCCACGACCGGGGACTACGCCGGCATGGCGGTGTATCAGGATAGAGACACTCCCGGCCCGTGCCAGAATACTTTTACCGGCGGGTCAGGGCTGCAAGTTGACGGGGTATTTTATACGCCCAGCTGCGGTTTGGATTTCGGAGGAACTAGCGCGGTGACCAGCGCGGCAGACGTTTGTACAAAACTTATTTCAAAGACCATCACATACCACGGCACGCCAACTATAGGTGCCAATTGTGCAGGAAAAGGCACCAAGTCCATCGGCGCTCCGGCAGTCAGGTTGATTATTTAACATGAGAAAAGCGCACACTCATTTTATACGGTGGATACGGGGCAACAGGGGGGTTGTCGCGGTGGAATTCGCCCTCATCGGGCCTATGCTGCTGCTGATTGTGGCGGGCACTGCCGACTACGGACTGTATATTAACAAGCGCATGCAATTGCAGGAATTATCGCGCCGGGCGGCGGAATATGTCGTTCAGGGCGGCCTGGAGAGCGACGTTGAGGCCAATGTCATCCAAACCAGCGCCCTTTTCACCCAGTCAGATGTGAACCAGAAATCCATCGCATACACGGGGGCGGTCGTCTGCGAATGCGCCGGCGGGGCCGAAACGGCTTGTGCGGGCAGCTGCCACGGCAACGATTATCTAAGGAGTTTTTATACCGCAACAGTCACGGCAACCTATACGCCCATCGTGCCCTGGCCGGGAATAGCAAGCAGCATCACGTTAACGGGATATTCCCGCTTACAATATGCAAGGTGAATGAATGAGAATAGAGTATTTGAGAAAAATCGGATTTTACAAGTACCTCTCCGGTCAGGGCGGGGTCGTTGCCGTTGAATTCGGCATTATATCCATCATATTTCTGACCGTCATTTTTGGCACTGTGGAAACCGGACGCGTTATCTGGGCGCAGACCTCCCTGCAACATGCCATGGAAAGCGCGACACGCTACGCCCTTGTTCACAGCGATGTCACGGACGAGGACCTGACCACCTACGCGAAAAACAGCATGACGGATATGTATGGGGATCCCTCCGGCCTGGCAGTGACTGTCAAGCGAACCACACAAGCGGGGGTCAAATTTATAGACGTCGAGGGGTCATACAATTACGGCGCGCTTGTTCCCTTCCTGCCTGCCAGCTGGAATTCTATAACATTGTCATCAGCTTCACAAAGTCCGCTCCCGGCATCATCTCCAACGCCGACCCCCATGCCAACCCCAACGCCGTCTCCGACCCCAGCACCAACCCCTGAACCGACTCCCGAACCTACGCCTGAGCCCACGGTTTGCAACAACGGCGGCCAGAACTGCTCACCCGCACCGACACCAACCCCTGAACCGACACCCGCGCCCACACCCGCGCCCACACCCGCGCCCACACCCGCGCCCACACCCGCGCCCACACCCGCGCCCACACCCGCGCCGACTCCTACCCCAACGCCGACACCAACAGTTTGCAACAATGCCGGCAATAACTGTCACCCGGTCTGTCCGATAGGTCATAGCTGGAGTAATAGAACCAAGAGCTGCAATTAGAACAAGCCTTCCTTGCCCTCTCCGAGGCGGGGTGCTAGCATAAGAGGTCTGGAGGCGTCATGAACAAGAGCGTTTTAATCATCGTGGGGGGCGCATTGGCCATTGCTGCTATTGTCGGCCTTGTTGTGTCATCGAAGCTATCCCCTAAACAGGCTACAGTGCAGAAAGCCTCTACCGCCATTCTGGTGGCCAACAAGCTCCTTTTTATCGGCCAGAAGCTCAAGGCCGAAGACGTGCGCTGGCAGGACTGGCCTGACGATGCGGTTTTCAAAGGGATCGTCAAGAAAGCGGACCAGCCGGATTTGACAAAGCTGTCGGTGTATAACGCGCCCCTGCGCCGCAACATCGAGTCCGGTGAACCCGTCACCACGCAGGCCCTTGTTCCGGACGCCAAGGGCGCCTTTTTGTCCGCGCTTATTTCTCCGGGAATGCGCGCCGTATCTATCGGCGTGGGCACGAACTCGGGAGCCGGAGGATTTGTTTCTCCGGGTGACCATGTCGATGTTATTTTGTCTTATACAGCCAAGCTCGTCGGCCCCGCACAGGATTATGCGCCGCAAATTGTACAAAAATATGCCAGTCAATTGCTGCTCAGCAACGTCAAGGTGCTGGCGGTGGATCAGGATGCCAAAGACGATGCTCACGAAGCAAAAGTGGCAAAAACAGTGACTCTGGAAGTCAGCGCGGAAGACTCAGAAAAGCTGGCAATGGCGGAACAGATGGGGAGTCTTTCTCTCACCCTGCGGCGGCTGGGCGAAAAAGACGATCCCAATGCCCCCGTTCCCCCTTTGGTCACGGATGTCAACACCAGCGATGTGATCAAACAGGTCAACAAATTAATGGACGACTCCAAAACCAGCCAGCCCAATACCGAGATCAGGATGTATAACGGCAACAACGTGTATAATATTCCCGTACGGCCCGCCCCCGTCGTCCGCTAGGAATAGGGCTGTTCATGTCCAAACGCCGTTTAGACGACTCATGGAAGGCCTGGTTGAAACTCAATCTTGAGCGGCAGTGCAACCCCGAGGAACTCCTGGGAATTCTCCTGAAGAATAACTTCACGCCCGCTTCCATCGAAGAATGCATGGGTGAGCATTTCCCGGCCCATTCGTCATTCCTGACAGAGCCTGCGCCCAGCGATATTGACTATCAAGCCCTCTCGAAAGTAAAGCTGACCCGCGCCGACAGCGGCCTGAATGCGCAGCGCCTGCTCTCCGACAAACTGCAACTGTACACGCTGGACAATTTCCTGTCGGAACAGGAGTGCGATGATCTCGACGAGATCATCAGTCAAAGCCTGCGCCCGTCGACCGTCACAAGAGAGTCGCCTACGGACAAGTATTACAGAACCAGCAGTACCAGTGATCTGGCCACGCTCAAAAACAAAACTGTGGAGAGTCTGGATGAGCGAATAGCAAAAACGCTCGGGATCCGGCTTGCCTATTCGGAGGGCATCCAGGGGCAACGCTATGAAGTGGGGCAGGAATTCAAGAAACATACTGATTATTTTGAGCCCGGCACGGACGAGTATGTCACCTTTGCCGGCGACCGTGGCAACCGCACCTGGACGTTCATGGTATATCTCAACACGGTGCCGAAAGGTGGGGGAACGCGCTTTATCAACATCAACCATACGTTTCAGCCCCTCAGGGGCACGGCCGTGGTCTGGAACAATCTGTATCCCGACGGCCTCCCCAATTACGACACGCTCCACGCCGGCCTCCCTGTCATGGAGGGCCACAAAGTCATCATCACAAAATGGTTCCGCGAAAAAGGCAGAGGACCGATGTTCTACTGACCGCGCGCCGCACGCAGCAGGTCATGGATGTGGTTGCCGGCATTGCGGTTGTTGTACAGACCGATGATCTTCCGGCGGGCATCCAGCAAATAACTGAACGGCGTATCGTGCACTTTGCTGGCAATGCCAAGCGCCGTGCAGATATCCGGCACCGGGGCGATAAAAACGAGACGACACCCCAGACTCTGAAACTCCTCTCGCTTGGCATCATATAGTTCAGAAAACTCCTGCACATAGACATTGAATGCCGAAGGCATCACACAGAAAAAACATCTCTCTTCCTCAAATTCTTTTTCCTTCAGGGACGGCATCACATCGCCGACTTTCAGGAAACGTTCTCCCGGTGGTCGATGACGGATAATCCCCTCGACGAATCCGGCGGTCAGGGCTCTTTCTGAGACTATTTTTTCTTTAAAATCAACGCCGGTGAATTTCTCAAACTCCTCGATCGTGCGCACCGTCCCCAACCCGTATTTATCGATCTCAAGCAGGGATGCGGGATGCTCCTTCGGCACGATACCCGCCAGCAGATAATTGTACCGGGCCCGGCTGGCCAGCTGGAACTTGCCCCAGTCCCGATGATCACTCCAGTGCAGCGCACGCGTCTCGCCCTTATGGGGTTCATAATAGTAGTGGTACACAAAAGCGCCGGGCGGGCTAAAGACATCCCACCCGTGCGTATAGGCCCGTGCGGCGATAGTGACCTCCTCATGGTCAAAGTACAGGTGGGGGTCATAGGGGACTTCCCGTACAAACCGGCCCGGCGCAAAAATAAACCCGGCTGCGAGGAATGCCCCGCGCAGTGGTTTTTCCGGCAGGGGGTCAGCCAGCGTTTCACCCTCAAAACGAATATCGCCTGCTGCCGTGAAAGGTTTTGCCCGCAAGACAACCGGGCGCGGATTCTGCTCGAGATGATCGGGGGGTTTGTAACTTGCCGGATAGGCAGACAAGAAAGATTTGGGGGACGTACACCGCGCCAGTTCGGCAATCAAGGCGCTATCCCAGCCCTGCACAAACCGCATATGGCTGTCGATCATCAGGACGTAGTCCTCATCCTGAAACAGCGTCTGCGTTTTTGCCCGCGCCCAGCACACACCCAGGCTTTCGGAAGGCAGCACCGAAATGACTCTAATGTGATCGGTTGTCTCCACAAGACAGTTCTGGTCCTGATCCGGAAAGCACTGCTCGCAAATTCCCACCCTCACCCGCTCAGGGTGTTCCGCCTTTGCAAACAGATCTTTGATCGTCCACGGACATTCCGGATCGCGATAGCTGGCAATCTGTACGAAAATAGTGGGTTCTGTAGTCATGAACCGCGTTCACCCCCTGAAAATCTATTCAATCACGAATAGGGGCGGTCATGCCAGAACGGTATCAAAACGCCGTCGAAAATATTAAGAAAAATAAATACTCTATGTTTTTTAAATTTATTACGGCAAGCGTTCGTGGCTTGCCCTTCCGAAGCGACTCTGGCACCGTCAAGAGCTGATAATGTCCAGCGATAGAGGAGTAACACCATGCAGCAGATAGGTTTCGTCGGGCTTGGCAATATGGGCGGACCTATGGCCCTGAACTTGGTCAAGGCCGGGTATCACCTCACGGCTTACGACGTTATGCCTGAAGCAGTGCATAAACTGGTCGCTGCCGGTGCAACGGCGGCCAAAACGGTCGCAGACGCGGTATCCGCGGCGGAGATCGTGATCACCATGCTACCCGGCGACACACAGGTAAAACAGGTCTACATGGGCGACAAGGGCGTACTCAACAGTGGCAAGAAAAAAACCCTGTTGATTGACTGCAGCACCATCAGCGCGCAGGTAGCTCAGGACGTGGCCATAGCAGCAGCAACCCAGGGTTTTGACATGATCGACGCCCCCGTGTCGGGGGGAACGTCGGGTGCGGCTAGCGCAACCCTAACATTCATTATCGGTGGCAAAAACGCAGTTGTAGAACGTGCAAAACCGGTATTGGAAAAAATGGGCAAGAATTTTTTTCATGCCGGCGATCACGGCGCCGGACAGATTGCCAAGATATGCAACAACATGCTGCTGGCCGTGCTGATGATCGGCACCAGTGAAGCTCTCAACCTGGGGGTCGCCTATGGTCTTGACCCAAAAGTGATCTCAAATATCATCTCAAAAAGCTCAGGCCGCAACTGGGCGCTGGAAATGTATAACCCCATGCCGGGCGTCATGGACAATGTGCCCTCGGCGCGCCAGTACAGCGGCGGCTTCGGCACCGGCCTGATGGTGAAGGACCTCGGCCTGGCGGAAGAAGCGGCCCTCGCTAAAAAAGCCCCCACGCCTCTCGGCAGCCTCGCCCGCCAGCTGTATCAGCTCCATGATCAGGCCGGAAACAGATCCCTGGATTTCTCCAGCATCATCCAAATGATCGGGAAACGCTAGCATGGTGCAAATCTTCGGCCACCGCGGTCAACGGCGGCGTAGAGGGGTAGATGAAAACTCTCTGCCCGCATTTGCAGCCGCCCTGAACGACGCTGACGGGGTGGAGACCGATGCCTCTGCCTCTGCCGACAAAACCGTGCATCTCGTGCATGACATCACGCCCCGTTATATCCCTCACGTCTTCTGGCGCTCCGTCTATGAACTGAGGGCGCGTCTTAATAAAGCAGCAGCGCATCTGGCGGGGACACGGCGTATTGATCAGCTATCAGATAATGACATTGATCAGCTGCGCCTTAAAAAAGGCGGTAAACTGCCCAAGTTGTCAGAACTGTTTGCGCTGGCCGCAAAACACCCCGGCAAAACCATCGATATCGAACTCAAGGGTGATAACAGCGTCCAATATGTGCTGGATGAAATCAACCGGGCGGAATCCGCCGGACACATCAAAAAAGAACAAATTATCCTGACCTCTTTCAATCATGCCGCCATCGAAGAAGCGCGGCGGCGGGAGCCCGCCATCAAATGCGGCCTTATTTTTTCAGATGTCGACGCCGAGATTTATCCCTGGAGCGGCGACAAGACAAAACGCTACGTAGCGCTGACCGAAGAAACCCTCAATAGCCAGCGCGTGAAGAGTATCAAGCCGGAGTTTTTTGTCATGTCTGCACGACACGTCACAGAAAAAAACATTGCCCGGATACACCGTCTTTTTCCCCAGGCCAAAATTATGTTCTGGACATCTCTTGAAAAACATCCGAAAAAAAATCATCGGCTTTTGAAGATGTTGGCTAATCCAAACATTGCGCCGCACATAGAGGCGATTATCACAGACTTTCCGGGACAGATGGCCGCAGCCCTGAAGAAAAAGGGATTCAGGCCGTAGCTAGGATCCCCGCGAAACTCTAGGCTCCCCTACATCCCCCTGTGCTCTCCAGCGCTTCAGGCGCCATTCATAATTCAATGCCGGGACAAGACGGCCAGCCCGGGAAAACAGTCCATGTTTGTCGATCCACAGGGCATAATCAACATAGTCCTGATCTTCGGACAGCAGCCGCTCCTCCACCCACGCGCGCATAAAATAGATGCCGCAGACGCCAGCCCAGAGCAGCGTCAGACGAAAACACTCCCAAACCGTATCGCCCGCCATAAAAGGCAGCCAGATCAGGGCCCAGCTGATACATTTAACGAGATAGACCGGGTGCTTGCAAAAACGGAAAAGGCCGTTGGTGATGATACCCCGGTTTGACAGGTTGGAGGAGCGAAGACCGAACGTGGCCTCGGACCAATAATGTATGCCCTCCAGAAAAAGAAGAACACCGCCGGCAATATAAGCCAGCAATGGCGCGCCTTTCAGCATAAAAGCCCAGGGATCCAACCCCAGTGTATTGTTCTGCAGATAAAAATTAACCCACCCGCCAAACACGCCGGGATGCAGGGGCGCATAGCACGCCAGCGTAACAGCCCAGCCAAACCAGGATTGTTCCACCTTTTTTATTTCCGTGCCCAGAAGCCGCGCCCCAAACAAATACCCCGGTACAATCGCTGCTACCAGTATAGCGACGATCATATTCGTGGCCGCATCTTCCGCCTTCGGCCACGGTCCGGATAACAAGCCCATTTCATGGCCGCGGAATCCGTTGATAATAGAAACCAAACCGCAGAAATTAATGGGCAGGAAAATCCCCCGCACCAGCCAGCCGAACAAATCGTTTCTCACAATAGCCCATTCCGCCTTTGTCCACCTCCCCCAGCGCCAGGTGTGCTCCTCGGGTGCCGGGCCCATTCGCCACTCCGTAAACAAAATACACAGAGCAAGAACAAAGGGAACATAGGGCAGGACAATATGCATTGCCTCGAACAAGCTCTTGTATAATTCACGCCTATATTCAGGCAGAACAGCCCATGCCAACAACGTTAGCCCCAGCCCCGCCATCACCCGCAGCCACCTGACTGCCGCACGGCGCAGGGTGGTTTTGAGAGGCATCATGGGTCTTGGGCGTCTGCGCCAGGGCGCCTGCCATATTTCAATAGCCGCCATCGGAACCGTGACTGCCACGGTGATCACCAAGGTCAGTTCTGTATCTGTCCATGACAGCGGGCTGCACAGAAGATAAGTGCCCACAACGATTACAGCGATCAGCAAGGGATCGAACCATCGAACGCAAGAATGGGGTGGATTTTGTTTGTGGCTCACGAGCACATTCCCTGTATCGCTTTGATAAAGCGATGTATTTACTGTCTCAATCATAGCGCCCATCTTCAAATAGTCAAATGGTCATCCCACAGAGGCCCGCCAGCCGGCATTGACGCTATGGGGGAGATTCGGTACCGTGCCGGAGCAACCATACCCGGAGATATGACGCATGGCCCCCGAAGATTCGCTCAATCCCCAACCCTCGCAGGGAAATTTATTTGCCCAGCCTTCTATGGTGGAGGTGACAGTGTTCCATGAAGCGATCACTATGGGCGACACCACCACAGTCATTTCATATCTCAACAAATACCGTAAAAATGAGATCGTCAACGTCCACAACAGCCTGGGCGTGACTGCCCTGATGAAAGCCGCCATGGGCGGCAACAACGACATCATTACGCTGTTGCTGGAAAGAGGCGCCGACATTGATCTACAAAATAGAGGCAACGACCGCGCAACAGCGCTGATGTATGCGGTACTGTTCGACCACAAAGACACCGTCATGCTGCTACTGGACAAGGGTGCCGACATCAACGCCCATACCAGCCATGACTGGACGGCCTTAATGTACTCGGCGCGGGGCGGGCATGACGGGATACTAACACTGCTACTCACAAGAGGCGCGGACTCTACTGCCAAAAATCACCTGGGTCAGACCGCCCTGGAACTGGCTCAAGCCGGGTACTCCGCCAAAGCCGAGGCCATTCTGCAACAATGGCCCGAGAGGCAAAAACAATGCATTATCCGACAAAAAGAGCAGCAGAATGCAGAGGCGGCCCAGGATGCGGCCATTGCGCACCTTGAAAAATTAAGGAAGCACCAGTCGGTGAAAACCGCACTGAAGAAACCCCCACCACCCAAGCCATAGGCTGACCTTCGTGTAACCTACCAGACCGACAGGCCTAATTCGTCGCCCTCGTTTTTAATTATGAAAATTAATAGGGTTGGTAAAAACTCTGTGGGGAAGTGGTTTATTCTTGCACAGTGAACCCTTTTTGTTTATGTAATGATGCTGATTAAACTGTAAAGAAAGTACAAAGCTATGGCTGTTCCTAAGAAAAAGACATCGAAATCCAGAAGGGATATGCGGCGCGCCCATCACGCATTGAAATCTCCTGTCGTGGTTGAAGACAAACACACCGGTGAAATGGTTCGTCCGCATCATGTCATGGAGGTGCGGCATACGGCTGATCGCATCACGAGCGAAGACAAACCATCGATTGCGCTGCGTAACGGCCGGAACTCCAGTATGCGGCTGGCCATTGATGCGGTTGGCAAGGGGGAGGCGCATTGCGTTGTCTCTGCCGGAAATACCGGGGCGCTGATGGCAATCGCTAAATTTGTGCTGAAAGTCCTTCCGGGCATTACACGCCCGGCCATTGCCGCTTATATGCCAACGGCGATACCTGACCATGGCACGGTCATGCTGGACTTAGGCGCAAACGTTGAATGTGATCCCAAAAACCTGCTAGAATTTGGCGTTATCGGAGGTGTTTTTTCACGGGAGGTTTTGAAAATTTCCGAACCCCGTATCGGCCTTCTTAATATTGGCTCTGAATCTCTGAAGGGGCATGAACTCGTCAAACAAGCCGCCGAGATGTTTTCAGCCGCCGCCCACTTGCCTGGAAAATACATTGGCTTTGTCGAAGGTGATGATATCGGAGCTGGAACCGTAGACGTCGTGGTGACAGACGGTTTTACCGGTAATGTCGCACTGAAAACCATAGAGGGCACGGCGCGTCTGATAGCGAGTCTCGTCAAACAATCCTTTCAATCTTCATGGCTGATGAAAATCAGCGTGGTATTATTTCTACCCGGAATTCTGGTGGCTTTACCAGCTTTCCTCACGCTCAAAAAGGGCCTCAGGGGTCTGTGCATCAAAAGCCACGGCGGAACAGACGCCGTGGGCTTTGCCAATGCCATCGGCGTCGCCGCTGAAATGTCGCTCAACCGTTTTAATGACAAAGTCGCCCAAGAGATAGAAAAACTTGGTATGGGTACTGCGTCAGACTCTGCACCACCATCAACAACTGTAGAAGAAACTGTATGACGCGACGCACCCGCATTATTAGCTGCGGTTCCTATCTGCCGGCCGGGATCATGACCAACGAGGATATTGCCAAGGTTGTCAACACCAGCAATGAGTGGATCGAACAACGTACCGGTATCAAGTCGCGTCATATCGCGGCGCAGGGCGAGACAACTTCCGAAATGGCGACTCATGCAGCGCGCCAGGCGCTGGCAAAAGCAGGCCTCACCGGGCTCGATATTGACGCCATTTTTCTGGCCACCACCACACCGGACCAGACCTTCCCAGCGACAGCCGTGACGGTACAGGACAATATCGGCATGGGGGACCACGGTTTCGCTCTTGACCTTCAGGCCGTTTGCTCCGGTTTTATTTATGCTCTGGCGACAGCGGACAATTTCGTAAAATCCGGACAGATCGGGCGGGCCTTGGTGATTGGCGCCGAGCGCTTCAGCAGCCTGCTTGACTGGACGGACCGTACAACCTGCGTTCTGTTCGGCGACGGTGCCGGTGCCGTTGTCGTAGAAGTGGACGAAACAGGAACTGGCAGTGCTAAAGACCGCGGCATTCTGTCTACTCATCTTCATTCGGAAGGGGCCCATCGCAGCCTGTTGTATGTGGACGGCGGCCCCAGCACGACGCAGACTGTCGGTCATGTACGCATGAATGGCAAAGAGGTGTTTCGCCATGCCGTAACACGCATGGGCGAGGTCGTCCACGAGGCCTTGGCGCAGTATCACCTAAAACCCGAGGATATTCGGTGGTTAATCCCGCATCAGGCCAATCAAAGAATTATTGATTCGACAGTTGCCAAGCTTCAATTGCCTCCGGATCGGGTTGTTATGACTGTGTCGCAGCACGGAAATACTTCAGCCGCTTCCATCCCTCTCGCCCTGACCGTGGCCATCGAAGATGGCCGAATCCAGCGTGACGATTTACTCTTGCTGGAGGCGATGGGCGGAGGCTTTACCTGGGGGGCTGCACTTGTTCGCTGGTAACTCCTTGTTCTGGCCCCAGTTTCAGACCCCTTACTGCTGTAACTTTATTTCTCAACTCTTTGTATTGACTGATTTATTGTGAATCGGTACTGTTAATGACGCTGATCTTTTGAGGTGTAAGCAAAAATGACCAATCAAACAATTACCCGCGCAGATTTGAGCCAGGCCGTGTACGAACAAGTCGGCCTGTCAAGGAATGAGTCTGCGGACTTGGTAGAGAGTGTTCTGGAAGAAGTGTGCAAGGCGCTTGAGCGCGGAGAACTGGTGAAAATCTCCTCCTTTGGGACCTTTCAGGTACGCAACAAACGTCGTCGTGTTGGACGGAACCCCAAAACCGGAGAAGAAGTACCCATTCTTCCGCGCCGCGTTTTGACGTTCCGCGCCAGCAATGTTCTAAAAGAACGCATCAACCCCGCTGATTAGATTAAAACTTAAGGAATACGTTTCATGTCATCTACTCCCCTCACGTCAGCAAGTAAACCACAGCCACAATCCGCCCCGGCACAAACCGTTCAGAATATTCCTAACCGTCGCCCGATGAAAGACCCGACGAGGCGGGCCACGAAACAAGTGGCGGCCAAATCCGCTGCCGCCTTCCGCACGATCAGCGAAGTCGCGGATGAATTAAGAGTCCAGCAGCACGTTCTGCGTTTTTGGGAAAGCAAATTCAGCCAGATCGACCCTCTGAAAAGAGGTGGCGGGCGGCGCTATTACCGACCCGAAGACGTGGAGCTGCTGAAAAACATCCATCACCTGCTGTATAACGAGGGCTATACCATCAAGGGCGTGCAAAAGCTGCTGCAAAGTTCCCGTGGTAACCTCTCTGCGCGTGTCGGTGCAACAGCGCCTCAGGAAGAATCTGCCACTTCATCGGTTGCCGCCGCTGTAGCCCAAAACCGGGCGGAGCTGCAGTCGATGTTAGACGAGTTGAAGTCTCTGCGGAATTTAATCGGCTAATCTCTCACATCACCAGCGTTGTCAGCCCCAAGACACAGCCTTGAATCATTGATTCTCAGGCCTTCGACGCTACCACCACCGGCTCGGACCGCAGGTTCAGGTACGTCAACAGCGGCGCAGAAATGAACATGGACGAATAGGGGCCAAACAACACCCCAACCAGCATCGCATAAGCAAAGCCCTTGATCACGGGGCTGCCAAAAATAGCCAAAGCCAAAATCGCCATAAAGGTCATCATAAAAGTCATGACAGTGCGGGATAGAACATCGTTGATCGCCATATTGATGAGCTCCGGCATGGGCATTTTCTTGTATTTCCTGAGCATCTCGCGGATCCGGTCAAAAACAACAACCGTTTCATTGATCGAATAACCGGCGATCAGCAGAGCGGCCGCAACGGTAGACAGCCCGAATTCGAGTTGGGTCAGTTCAAAAAACAACAAGGTGGCAAACATGTCATGCGCCAGTGCAAAAACCGCCACAATGCCAAACTGCCACTCGAAACGAAACCAGATATAGAGCAGGATGGCGATCATCGAATAGATGAAGGCCTTGACACCGGCGCCAATCAACTCGCTGCCCACCTGCGGCCCGACGTATTCAACGCGCCTGAATTCTGCCTGCGGGCCCAGCAATTTTTGTACCTCGGCATGCAGCGCTTTTTGGGCAGCACTGTCACTTTCCCGTCCCGGAATCTTGATCATCACAGCATCCCGGCCAAAATCCTGAATAGTCGGCACGCCGGTGCTGAGGCCTTTAAGGCGGCCCCGGACATCCTCAATGTGCATATTAGACGGGATCTTGACCTCCATAAGAATTCCGCCGGTAAAATCAATCCCCAGATTGAGGCCATGCGTGAACAAAAGAACAAACACAGCAATCGTCATCACCGTTGACAAAAAGAAGGTAATTTTGTGTACCCCCATAAAATCAAAGTGGGTCTTGTCCTTGATCAGCCTAAAACGAAACATCTGCTGTTACCTCTAAATATTAAGCCCGGTTGGGCGAGCCTTGCGAAGCCACGCAATCACCATGAGACGAGTCAGCATCAGAGCCGCAAATAAAGATGTGACAATGCCGATACTCATCGCAACTGCAAACCCCTTGACCGGGCCGGAGCCGAACGAAAAAAGGATAATCGCCACGAGCAATGTGGTCAGGTTAGAATCAACAATGGTTGCCAGCGCCAGTTTGTACCCCGTATCCACGGCGGCCAGCACCGTGCGCCCACTACGCAACTCCTCACGGATACGCTCGTAGATCAGAACGTTGGCGTCAACAGCAATGCCGATAGTGAGAATAATGCCCGCGATGCCCGGCCGCGTCAGGGTTGCCTGTAAAATGGACAGCAGCGCAAAAATAAAAATCATGTTAAGGGCCAGGGCAATATTGGCGCTCCTCCACCACATTGAGCGGGGCCGGCAGGGCGCCTGCGCGCAACAACAACGACAGATCATGCGCTTCCTTGACGGTGAAATTACCCGTGATAATCCCGGAGCCGCCGCAAATGGCGTCATTAATCCTGGGCGCGCTGATAATTTCGTCGTCGAGCACGATCGCAAAGGGTTTACCAACGTTGTCGCGCGTCACGTCGCAAAAACGCTTCGCGCCAATCGCATTAAAACGGAATGACACCACGGGCGATCCCTGTTCAAACGTCGGCTGAGAATCGACCAGCATGTCGCCGCTCAGCACCACCCTCTTCTTGATAATGAGAGACTGGCCGGGGTTTTCACGCAGCGGCAGCTTCCTGGATCCGATGGAGATCGAACCAGATGCTACATCCATATCCAGCAGATGAAACGACATCTTGGCTGTCTTGCCCAGCAGCTCTTTAATCCGCTCAGGATCATCAACACCCGGCAACTGCACCACAATGCGGTCGGACCCCTGACGCTGGATCACCGGTTCCTTCGTACCCGTTTCATCAATCCGGCGGCGAACAATCTCAATCGACTGGTTGATCACCTGGGTATTGATGTCTCTAACGCCATTTTCACTCAGCATTGCCTCAACCGCGCCATTATCACCGATGTGTATGTCCAGGTTCTGATCCAGCCCCCGAACAATTTTACGCGCGGCGTCGCTGTCCTGCGCTGGATTGCGCAGTTTAAATGTCACCCCATTGTGTTGCGCGCCAAGGTCAACATAGCCGACGTTTTGTTTGCGCAGTTCCGTGCGAACCGCCTCAACCATGGCATCCAGACGGTCGCTGATCACGGCTTTGGTATCTGCCTCCAACAAAATGTGCGAGCCGCCTTGCAAATCCAATCCAAGATGAACGGTGCTCGACGGCAGCCAGCTTGGCATCCCCGTCAGCCATGCCTGTGCTTGTGGTGACGCCATATTGGGGGCAGCATAGAGCACCCCCAGTGCCGTCAGCACCAGAATAAAAATCACCTTCCATCTCTCGATATGCAGCATTCGCTATTCTTTCTTTGAACGCACTGCCATGATGGTCGAACGCACGGCATGAACCTGAACGCCCTCTGACAACTCCAGCAACAGCTCGTCATCGCTGACAATTTTTTTAACCGTTGCGATCAGACCTCCACCCGTCACGACGACAGCCCCTTTCTGCAAACCCTTAACCAAGGCACGGTGCTCCTGCAGCCTTTTGTTTTGCGGACGAAGGATCAGCACATAAAAAACAGCCAGAATCAGGAAGATCGGCAGCATCGAGGTTAAAATACTGCCACCACCTGCCGCAGCAGTATCGGTAGCAGCCGTTGTCGTCTCGGCAAAAGCAGGGGTGGCAAACATATTTGTTTTACTCCGTTCAGGGTGGTGCCTTATATTGCGCAACCTGCTTGAAAAGACAAGAGAAAACAGGAGTCTTATATTCTGCGCTAGCATATTGAACGTTCACCATTTGGTTTTTAACTTGTACTATTATAGAAATTGAGATACAGTCTGTTCTTCTGTTAAATTAGCAGCGGCGGTAAATCGAAAAGGTCAGTGTCATGGATAGCCAGTTTGCAGACCAACTGGAAAAATTAAAAACACTACAGGCGGTGCAAACCTATGAAGATATGCATACGTTTAAAGAGCAGCTCTACGTTGTTCTCGATCTGATTGAAGCCACCCCAACACTACTCTCTGATCAAGTGCTGGATACCTTAGAACAATTTTCTATGAACAGCCCGTACCGCGATATCAACAATCCTGGCCCCACTATTCATCATCACCAAACCCCCGAACAAGATGTGTGTCTACATTGCGCAAGAGCGTTTTCCTTTCTGGCCTGTCATGTTCCAGAAAAAAGTGGCGAGGTTGTTAAAGTGCTGGAAAAAATTGCGCACGACAGCCTGGATTATGATGTGCGAGTTGAAGCAATCCAGAGCATCTGGCTTTTAAGCCTCCAGACGGAACCACACAAATCTTTTGCCGTGAGTGCATTGGTGCGGCAGGGTGACAAAAACAGCAATGCCCCCATACGAATGAGGGCACGAGATAATTTATTGGATACATGTACAACACATAAAGACGTTATGCCGCGCGCAATCTCGGCGCAGATGCGGGGGACAAGGGATACAGATATATGGGCTCGCCAGCGCGCTATTTCTCTACTCACCAATCGCGTTAAATCCCCGCTGTGTCCGGACAAGGAAATTCGTAGCCTCTTATCGGTTTTTGAGACCGCTGCGACCGATTCAAATTCCGATGACCAATCTATTCGTCGGGCAAAGCAGGCGCGGCTTGCCCGGGTCATACCAGGCCTCCGCGCTGCCGCCAAGACCCACGGCCGACTCACCCTGACCTGTCACAGTAATCGTCCCATTCCCAAAACTGACGCTGCCGTGCGGGCCGCTGTATACGGGCGTCTTGATCACAAAACGCTTGCTGACCGGCGCATTACAATTCTTGGGTGGCTGCAGCGAGTCAATCACCGACGCCAGTCGCTCAGGCCTGACCCCCGCGTCCAGCCGTTTTTTGAGAACATCCGTCAGCTGTTTAAACGCCCCCGTCGGGACTTCCTGCCTGTATTTTGCCTCAAGCTGCTGATAGTGGACATTGGTCGACTGCATATCTGAACGCAGGATAGTAACGGTTTGTTCCAACTTAGCCTTTTCTTCCTGTAATTTTACAGCCTGCCTTTTATAGGCGACTTCGCTGCCCCGTGCATTTTCTGCCCCCCACCAATAGGCGACTCCGCATAGAATTGCCACCACGATCAGGAACAGAAAAATCCGTCGCCGCGACTCAGCCGCTCGCCGCCGATACCGTCCCTCTGAATCTGGCATCACAAAACTCATGCTGGTATTCTATCGCCGATAAATGTTTTGAACAAGGCACACCCTATTTCTTGGTCTGGCTAGGGCTGCCGAGGGGGATCTGAGGCCCCGAAAACTCCCCGATACTTTTCAGGCCGATGCGAACCATCAACCGAGTTTCATCGTTGCCAGAGGCGGCAGCCGCGACATTCCGTGACCCCTGCACGGAAAAAGTAAAGCATTCATCAGAATAATTTATCCCGGTCGTGGCATTCCTCAGACCCGGCTGATTGCCCACGTCCTCCAGCACCGAAGCGTTATATTTCCAGGTTTTTGTTATGTTATAGGTGCCGTCCATTTCAATCTGTTGTCGTGACTCATTGAAACCTGTGCCGGCCACCGCGGCAGCGTAAAGATATCTCGAGTTGAGGCGAAAGGTGTCGTTGCCACCGCCCGCTTGAACCTCGTGACGTTTTGCCGCCAGGGTTTGGTTATCAAACTGAAAGCGATAGTCGGCATCCAGATACCTGGAAAGACCGACCTTCACCTGGCCCACGATGTCCGAAAGGCGATTTTCCAAGCCGGAGCCCTGCGGAAAAATCCGGTCTCCTGAAAAACGATAGCTCTGGCCGACCAGGGCGTTGCCGTATCTACCACTATCCCCATATACCCCGGTTTTCAGGCCATAGTTTAGTCGGCCGCCATCTTCCTGTCGATCAATACCCGGATAACGGTTCTGCTGAAAGAGGTTGTTGCTGTCAAACCGAACATCAAGGCTATCTTCATTGGGAATTGTGTCGTTCTCCTGACTGACATTCGGGCTGACGCTAATGCCCGCGACAGGCTCGATCACAGCTTGCGACCCCGCCAAGGTTCGTGCGAGTGGATAGCTGGAAATCATGCTGGCTGTGGCGATGCCACGCGCAATCGTCGGGCTTCTGTCAAGAGCCGGATTAAGTTTGGCGGCGTCACTGTTCTGCACATTGTACAAATCTCCATGCCCGTCCAGATTGATCGTTGTCGCAATCCCAATCGGAGACTCCCCCCCCATAGCGAGCCCGGCTCACCAACCATGGTGTGTTCCGCCATGGGCAGAATATCGGGCTGCACGGCGTTACTGCCCAAGCGCACATCCTGGAAATTATACGCGCTGACGCGTGAATAATTGCGCCCGGAAAAACGTTCGGCATAAGCCTGATTGACCAACACATTATCCTGAGAAAGATCATACAGACGTAAATACTGTTTGTCGGATACGCGCGAGATATCAAAACCGCTTCGCCACAGGTTATTAATGTCAAACTTGCCATCCGCCACGATATTTGCGCGCTGGCGATTGGTGGAAATGCTACCATCTTCCTCTTTGCGATCCGAGTTGACGGTGGTGCCGCTCACTTTCAATTCTCCATGAACGAAACGCTCTCGCCACTCGCCTCCCACAAGCGTCCCGGCCAGCGTTGTCGGCTCCACTTCAAGGGTTAGGTCCTTGTCGGGCGCAACGGTATAGTAGTACTCGGCTTTGACATGAGTGCCGAGCGCGGTTGACCAGCCATACTGCGGACGCAGAACCCCGCTTTTTCTTTTCTGCGTTGGATCCGGATGAGAAAAAATCGGCGAGTAAATGATGGGAACGCCAAGAAGCTCAAGCCGTGCATTTTTGTATTTGACCGTCTTGTCTTCCGCGTCATGAACCACCTCGGAGGCCTTGATCTGCCATAGCGGGTGCGGGTCAATTTCGCAGACCTTGCACACCGTATAGGTGGCATCGGTCATTGTGGTTCTGGTGCCGCCGTTTTCACGTTTAGCTTCCACTGCCGTAAAGCGCGAGCCATCCGCCAGAAGCGTCAGCAACCCCTGCACGAAACCGTCTTTCATCTGATTATGCAGCTCAACATACTCGGCAAAATGTACATCCCCCCGCGCATCCAGAAGCGACACATTGCCGATTGCTGTGACCTTGTCTTCAGCCAGATAATAAACCACCTTGTCCGCGCGTAAAATCTGCTGTCCCTGCGTCAGCTCCACATCTCCCAACGCGGTAACCGTCTGGTTTTCGTCGTCGTGCGACAAGGCCTTGGCAGTAAAACCGACCGGTAAATCTTTATACGCGTTGCGATCCGATAGTGGGTTAGCGTAGCTGAGAGATATCGCGGTTGTGAAAACAATCGCCGCCAGAACAACGACTGCAAACCACGTGAAATATGGGTGGCGAAGGGACATGGCGAATATTGTCCTGAAAAATCAGTGGGATGTCAACCTGCCGCTATTGCGGCCCCTTGCCAGGAGACGGAACAAAAACCACCACAGACTTCTCCGGCACCGTATAGGTCCCAGACAATTTTTTCCCATCAGCCTCCAGCGTCAACTCCGACGTATCCAGAACACGTCGCCATGTCTCCCCATCGGGGGGCTTCGGGAGCACGAATGGCACCGGTTCCGCCGCCGCATTGAAAATTGCCAGCAACCGCTTGCCGGGGTCTTTATTTGAACCTTCGCTCAGCACCATGCCCAGGCAATGGTTATCCGGATTCTCCCAGTCAGCCTTCATATTCTCGCGGCCCGAAGGGTTGACCCAAGAAATATCGTTTTCATGGGGAAACTTCTCCTGCTGCAGGGCAGAGTGATTTTTGCGGAGGTCTGTTAGTTTCTGAACAAACCGGGTGAGCGCCCGCCCCTCTTCGGTGATCTGATCTCGATTAAGCCAGCCGATACCATTGTCTTGACAATAGGCATTGTTGTTGCCCTTTTGGCTGTTGCCAAATTCATCTCCCGCCAGTAACATGGGCACACCCTGTGCCAGAAACAGGGTGGCGAGCATGTTGCGCTTTTGCCGCTCGCGCAGGCCACAGATGACGGGATCATCCGTCCCCCCCTCAACGCCGCAATTGTCGCTAAAGTTGCTGTTATTACCGTCGCTATTTCCGTCGCCATTGGCACTGTTTTTCTTGGCAGAATAACTCACCACATCATGCAACGTAAACCCGTCATGGCAGGTGATCATGTTGATGCTGGTCAACGGGGAAGATCCGTCTCCGTCAAATTCGGGGCTGGAACCGGCCAGTCGTGTCGCCAGAGAACCGGCCATGCCTGCATCCCCGCGCCAAAACCGCCGCACATCATCACGAAATTTGTCATTCCATTCATGCCATTGCGGCGGAAAATTTCCCAACTGATAACCCGCAACGCCGCAATCCCACGGCTCAGCGATGAGCTTTATCTTTGACAGTACCGGGTCGGCAGCAATCTGTTTGAAAAACGGCGCTTCGGGATCAAACCCCATTTGCGTCCTGCCCAGCACGGGCGCCAAGTCGAAGCGAAAGCCATCAATACCCGGTTCGATAGCAAAAAATCCCACCGTGTTATAACCCCAGTAATTCTTCAGTCCGAGTTGTTTGAGTTTTTCTTCATGATTTTTTGTCTGCATGGGCAACAGTTCTATTGCTGTGACTCCAAGATTTTTGAGATAGGACAGAACCGGTGCGCTGCCCATTGCTGCGCAAGTGCCACGGATTTTTTCCGGCACTGCCGGATCCGCTATTGTAAGTCCCTTTACATGCGTTTCAAAAATGACGGTTTTATCCCAGGGCGTCGCCGGAAATGAATGAGCCCCGCCAAGGGGGGCAGTCACCCGCGCTTTGACTTGTCCAACCACCTCACGCGCATAGGGATCAAGCACCAACTTACTCGGATCAAAACGATGGCCATTGGCCGGATCATCCGGTCCATGCACACGGTAGCTATAGATCTGTCCCAGCTTCAGACCAGGGATATAGCCGTGCCAGATGTCAGCGGTTTTATGGGTCAGTTCAATGCGGGATAGTTCCTGTTTGCCGTCATCATCGAAAAGGCAGAGCTCCACCCTGGTTGCGTTGGCAGAAAAAAGGGCAAAGTTCACCCCCTGGTTGTCTGGGGTGGCCCCGAGATCATCAGGCCTGCCTGGTTTCAAGATATGCTGTGACACAGGTGTCACCACCCTTTCAAACGACAAATATGCTGCATGGCTGTTTTAGCACGTTTTTATTATTTCTAATAATGCATAATATTACTCGACTTTTTATTCATAATATCGTAAACAGTGGCCATGAAACAACGACCCAAGAAACTGGACCGCCGTATCTCTGTCGCCCCCATGATGGGGTGGACGGACCGCCATGACCGTTATTTTTTGCGCCTCATCTCGCCCCACGCCCTGCTTTACACCGTCATGATCACGACGGGCGCCATTGTGCATGGCAAAAAACTTGAAATTCTCGATTATAATCCGGAAGAACATCCCGTTGCCCTCCAGTTGGGCGGCTCGGAACCCCAAGATCTGGCCTACTGCACGAAACTCGCCGAGCAATACGGCTATGATGAAGTCAACTTGAATTGCGGCTGTCCCAGCGAACGCGTGCAAAACGGGAAATTCGGTGCCTGCCTTATGGCCGAACCCGCTCTTGTTGCAAACTGTATTGAGGCGATGAAGCAGGCCTCTCCTTCTCTTGCCATCACAGTCAAAACCCGTATTGGTATTGATGATCGGGACAACTACGCGTTTCTTGCCAATTTTATCGGACCCGTTGCCGAAAAAGGTTGTGACACATTTATTATTCATGCGCGCAAGGCATTGCTCAGCGGGTTGAGCCCTGCTGAAAACCGCATGATCCCGCCGCTCAAATGGGACACCGTCCACAAACTGAAACAGGATTTTCCACACCTCACCATCGTGCTAAACGGCGGCATTAAATGTATGAACGATGTCCGCCAATCTCTACCGCACGTTGATGGCGTGATGATTGGTCGCGAGGCCTATCATAATCCCTATTTTCTTGCCCACATCGAAGAGGAGATATTACAAACCACGAAAGTAAAGAGCAGGGCCGAAGTAGTCGAAGCCATGTTCCCCTATATGGAGCGCTCCTTACAGGGCGGCGGCGATCTCAAGGACATCACGCGTCATATGCTGGGATTGTACCAGGGCTTGCCGGGCGCACGGCATTGGCGGCAGGTTCTCAGTCAGGAGGCCTATAAACCAGCAGCCAGCCTCCATGTCATACAAGAGGCGCTAAAATACGTTTCTTAATGAAAATAGTTTTGCTGCTATTTTTCGCCTCTATGTCAAATGCCACAACCTAAACGGGGTGTGGGTGACAACAATGGCGGATAGCTGGTATAATCCATCCTGTTGCAAACGAAGGCAGGCATGGCTTCCCCCATCTGGACCAGACTGGATCGCGAACAGACTTACAGGGTGCTAGACCAGCTGAGCGCTCAGCGGGATGCCGTGGTTTTTTCCCGTGACGTTACCGAAGTGACCTGGCGCCAGCTGCCATTTTATATAAATTACCGGCTCTATCGCGTTACCAATTACGCCACCATGCCGACTTTCAGCATGATGTATTTGAGCAATGAGGAAGAATATATTGCCCTCGACAGCACGCCGGACCCCATTTACAGCGTCAATGAAAAGGATCCTATTCGTCTGAACGAAGTCAATATCATCCCCTATCTGGAGTTTTTTTTCAACAATGTCCATGGCAGTGACGGGGACGTACATCTCATCAAAGATCCACACAAAATGCCGTTCATGAGCTCCCTCAATCCGGCACAGCGGCAAAGCATTATCAACCGCTTCAAGCCGCTGACAGTATCTGCTGATTCACTCCACAATCTTGATGTCAGCGGCACATTCCATTATGGCGGCGGCCTGATCATGGCAACACTTGTGATCACACCTCAGGGGAAAATGTCGTTTCAAGACCAGAATTTATTGCTGTCGGGAATTCGTTTCCCAGCCAGCCCCTATAGCCAGGCCTGGCTCGAAGGATAGCCGCCATGAACAATCCCGACATCAACCTCAACGATTTTTTTAAGCCGGGCAGGCCGCTTCCCTCCGATTCCCTCATGATCGAGAAGGCGCTGGAAATCCTTGAAGCCTGCCCGCATGGTCAGCAGCTGGTCAATTTTGTCGCCAAAAAGTCCATCACGATCAAAATCACTGCGGCGCCACAGCCCGTCACCTACCTGCCGGAGAAAAAACTCGTCTACATTGGGTTCAATCGAAATAACCCCGGCACGCCAAGTCGTTTCATCCTGATGCTGGCCGGCGTTCTGAGGGAAGCTCAGCAGGAAGCGGCGGGCATTAAACACCCCCCTCTCCACGCACCGTTATCGGAACACACCGAAGTCAGCATGGCCAAACATGAGGACAGGGTGTGGTATATTTGTACCGTAGCCTGTGAGTTGGCGACCCTTGAAATGTTTACGGAATATAAATTTCTTGACGAATTAAGACAAATGGGACATAATGAAGCATTAGAGCTGTATATGAAACAGGAACGTGAGAACTAACTGCTTTGGGGGTGTCCTATGCTCAAAAAAATTAAAGGCTTCAAAGATACAGCAGAAGCACAGCGCGTAATGGATGCCATCCGCCAGCGTGCCGATGGGGCGGATCTTTTTGCTCGCCACCAGCCATCCACGAAGCCCTCGCCGCAAGTACCCTCCTTCTGAACTTCACAGGCCCCAACCAGGTCAATCACCCTCTTTTGTTTGTTGCGGGCTGGGAGCGTCTACCCCAGAATTATGATTCTTAAAGCTTGCTTTTACCCCTTGGAAAGCCCTATAAATCAACCCACTTACTACCGTCGGAGCGTAGCGCAGTCCGGTAGCGCGCCTGTTTTGGGAGCAGGATGTCGGGGGTTCAAATCCCTCCGCTCCGACCACTTTTTTGAGGGAACGAGATCCGATGCCCATAAAAGCCAGGATTTTTAAACCAGCCAAAAACGCCATGCAGTCCGGACGTGCAAGCTCGGCAAAATGGGTGCTCGAATATGAACTGGAAACGCCGAGACGGCCCGAACCGCTGATGGGCTGGACTGCCGCGAACGACACCCTGAACCAGGTGAGAATGAAATTTGCAA
>JACQAA010000041.1 GCA_016195185.1 Pseudomonadota bacterium
AGCTCACGGATCAGCTCAACTTCATTCTGCCAGGCAGCCGTTACAAATTTATCCACAATTATTGCCCGTGAAACATCGTCCGCCATTTTGTACTCCGCCAGAAGTTATAATTTACGTGTTTATATGAATTTATTATTAATATGTCAATGGAAAGTTTAGTGTTTTTTCCGCTCGAGTACCATAATCGTATAGTCCGCCGTTTCACCCGCCTGGGCTTTGTGAAATTCCCGTTTTATTTCAAGCCATTCGTTACGGTCGAAAGGCGGGAATTGGGTATCACCCTCCGGCCGTAAATGAATCTCGGTGAGATAAAGACGGTCGGCCATAGGCAGGGCGAGCCTGTAAATTTCCGCGCCGCCACCGACCATGATTTCATCTTGTCCAGTTTCAGCGGCAATTTTTCTGGAGATTTCGATGGCCTTCTCCAGCGATGTCGTGACAATGATGCCCGCGCGTTTATAGTTGGCATCCCGCGTGACAATAATATTGGCACGCTCTTTCAGCGGTGCGCCCAGAGACTCGAACGTCTTGCGCCCCATGATGATCGGCTTATGCTTGGTCATACGGACGAAATATTGCCATTCACTTTTGATGTGCCATGGCAACTTGTTGCCTTGACCGATCACACCGTTCTCGGCAACTGCGGCAATCAGGGATATTTTCATCAAACAGCCACTTCACCTTTGATCGCCGCATGATGCTGATAACCCAGCAGTTCGAAGTCCTCATACTTGAATCCAAAAATATCCTTCACGTAGGGGTTAAGCTCCAGGCGCGGCAATGGATGAGGCTCCCGTGTCAACTGCAATTTGACCTGCTCAAGATGGTTGGTATAAATATGCAGGTCACCGAAACTGTGAATGAATTCACCCGGTTTCAATCCGGTCACTTGCGCCATCATGAGCGTCAGCAGCGCATAAGAAGCAATGTTAAACGGCACGCCCAGAAATATATCCGCGCTACGCTGATAGAGCTGGCAAGACAATCTGCCTTCGCTCACATAAAACTGGAACAGGCAGTGGCAGGGCGCCAGCGCCATATCGGGGATGTCTGCCGGATTCCACGCCGACACGATCAAACGGCGGCTGTCCGGATTGATCCTGATTTCCTCGGTGACCTGTGCAATCTGGTCAATCATCGCACCCGCCTTGCCCGGCCAGGAGCGCCACTGACGACCATAGACAGGCCCCAGGTCACCCTTGTCATCAGCCCATTCGTCCCAGATGGAAACCTTGTTATCCTTGAGATACTTGATATTGGTATCACCCTGCAGAAACCACAGCAGTTCATGAAAAATTGCGCGGGTGTGCACCTTCTTGGTCGTCACCAGTGGAAAGCCTTGCGTAAGGTCGTAACGGTTCTGATACCCAAAGGCAGAGATCGTATCAATGCCGGTACGATTAGACTTGCGTACCCCTTTGTCTAATACATATCGCATTAGGTCGAGGTATTGCTGCATGAACGGTCCCCATGAAAAAGCTGTAAGGGAATTCTACCATGCCTATCTTAAAAAGAAAACGGAATCGATCATCCTGTCTTCTTGTGTGCAGGATTGCGCGGATCGTTCGGCCAGGTCAGATAGGGTTTGCCGTTATCGACCCTCTTCATGGTAATGCAGGTATCAACCGGACAAACCAGCATGCAAAGATTGCAACCGATGCAGTCCTCGTCGACCACGGCGTAAATACGGTCAAGCCCTTTGCGTTCGGCCTTGATGGCCTGGTGTGAGGTATCTTCGCAGGCGATATAGCACAGCCCGCACTGGATACATTTATCATGGTCGATAACGGCCTTGATATCGTAGTTCATATCAAGATCCTGCCAGTTCTTGTAATTCTTGACGGCGCGGCCACGGAAATCATCCAGCGTTTTGTAGCCTTTTTCATCCATCCAGTTGGACAGGCCGTCTTTCATGTCATTGACGATCTGGAAACCGTGATGCATAGCAGCGGTGCAGACCTGCACGGAACCAGCGCCCAGTGCAATGAACTCCGCAGCGTCGCGCCATGTCGTGATACCGCCAATCCCGGAAATTGGGATATTTTTGCATTCGGGATCGCGCGCAATCTCACCCACCATGCAAAGCGCAATAGGCTTGACCGCGGGGCCACAATAACCACCATGCGCGCCGATGCCGTTCACCACCGGTTCCGGCGCCATCAGGTCGAGATTAACGGAGGTGATGGAATTAATCGTGTTGATGAGTGACACAGCATCCGCGCCGCCGTTCACCGCCGCCCGCGCGGGCAGCAGGATATTGGTGATATTGGGCGTCAGCTTGACAAAAACCGGCATCTTGGTGTGCTTCTTGCACCATGTTGTCACATTCTGAATATACTCTGGCACCTGCCCGACGGCGGACCCCATACCGCGCTCGCTCATGCCGTGCGGACAGCCAAAATTCAGCTCGACCCCATCACAGCCAGTCGTTTCAACACGCTTAAGAATTTCCTGCCAGCTTTGCTCATCGCAGGGCACCATCAGCGACACGATCAATGCACGATCCGGCCAGTTTTTCTTGACGCGCGCAATTTCTTTCAGATTAACATCGAGCGGGCGGTCGGTGATCAACTCAATATTATTAAGCCCTGCCATGCGGGTGCCGTTATAGCTGATGGCGCCATAACGCGACGAGACGTTCACCACCGGCGGCCCGTCTTCTCCCAGCGTCTTCCACACCACGCCGCCCCACCCCGCTTCAAAAGCGCGGACGACGTTATACTCCTTATCCGTCGGCGGCGCGGAAGCCAGCCAAAACGGGTTAGGAGAAGTGACGCCGGCAATTCTGCATGTCAAATCAGCCATTTTTTTTCTCCTTCAATGCCCGGTCAATGGCAATAGCAGCGACCTTACCGCCTTCCACTGCCGCCACCGTCAAGTCCTGACCCTCTGTGCAATCACCACCGGCCCAAACGCCCTGCAGCGACGTTTGCCCATCTTCATTAACGGCAATGCGCCCCTTTTTGGTCAGCTGTAAAATATCGCGGCCACTCTCCTGCAATGGGGTCGCCACGAATGTCTGGCCAATGGCCTTGAACACTGTGTCTGCGGGCAGAGTGAAGGTATCACCCGTCCCCATAAGCTTGCCGTTCTGGTCAAGCTGCGTGTACTCAAACTCCATGCCGGTGACCTGCCCCTGATGGCCAATCAGGCGCCGGGGCTGTGCCCAGTGCTTGATCAGGACGCCACTTGTCTGCGCAAATTCCTGCTCATGATCTGTGGCGCTCATTTCTTCAGCACCGCGCCGATAAACGATGGTGACGTATTCCGCCCCCAGTTTTTTGGTCTGGACGGCAATATCAATCGCCGTATTGCCGCCGCCAATCACGATGACCCGGCGACCAACCGGTAATGTGGCCAAATCTTTTTCCTGGCGCAGCCGCTCAATATAGTCGACGGCACTTTCAACGCCCTTCAGGTTTTCCGACTCAATGCCCAGCGCATTGACGCCTCCCATCCCCATGCCGAGAAAAACAGCATCATATTCTTTCCTGAGCTGGCCCAACGTTATCTGTTTGCCTAACGCCTGTCCGTAGTGAATATCAATTCCGCCAATGGAAAGAATAAAGTCTACTTCTTTCTGCGCAAAATTTCCGATCACCTTATAAGCGGCAATGCCGTACTCGTTCAGTCCGCCAGCCTTGGGGCGCGCCTCAAAAATAACCACTTGATGCCCCTCCCGCGCCAACCCATGTGCACAAGACAACCCCGCAGGCCCGGCGCCGACAATCGCGATCTTCTTACCCGTGGCTGGCTTGCGTTGAAAAATTTGCGGGTTTTTGCTGGAGAAAAGATGGTCTGTGGCATAACGCTGCAACTGGCCAATTTTGATCGGCTGGCCGCTCTGCGTGTTACGGACACAAGCCTGTTCGCACAACTCCTCCACCGGACAAACGCGGGCACAGGAGCCGCCCATAATGTTCGACGACAGAATAGTTGTCGCGGCCCCTCTGGCATTATCCGTCGCTATCTTGCCAATAAAGATGGGGATATTGATGCTGGTCGGGCAGGCTTCAATGCAGGGCGCATCATAGCAGAAAAGACAGCGGCTTGCCTCAGTGATAGCCCGGTTACGGTCAAGCGGCGGCAGCATGTCACTAAAGTTTTCCGCATATTGCTCGGGACGCAAACGCGCGGCAGTAATGTCAGCTTCAGAATCAGATGGCATCTCAGCTACCTTGCTCATAGCCTTCCTTATTTATTCTGGGGGAAATGGTAGTTCGCCCCTTCTGCCGGACCTTGTGGCCAGCGCGCCGTGATTGTTTTCAGGCGTGTGTAGAAACGCACCCCTTCCTGACCATGCATGTGCACATCGCCGAACAGCGAGCGTTTCCATCCACCGAAGCTGTGAAAGGCGACCGGCACTGGAAGGGGGACGTTGATACCGACCATGCCTACCTTGATATCGCGGGCAAAGTTCCGGGCCGCGCCGCCGTCATTGGTGAAAATCGCCGTGCCGTTTCCATACTCGTGATCGTTGATAAGTTTGACTGCCTCGGCATAGCTCTTGGCACGAACGAGTGACAAAACGGGACCAAAAATCTCTTCTTTATAGATTGTCATGCCAGACGTGACCTGATCGAACAAGCAGCCGCCGAGGAAATAACCCTCCTCATGACCCTTCACACTCAGATGACGCCCGTCAACCACAAGCTTCGCGCCCTCTTTGACGCCCTGATCAATATAACCACGGACTTTGTCACGATGCTGTTTTGTGATCAGCGGACCCATATCGGACTGTTTGTCTGTACAGGGGCCGATTTTAAGTGCCTTGATCCTCGGTGTCAGGTTAGCCACCAAAGCATCGGCGACTTTATCACCAACCGCCACGGCAACAGAGATCGCCATGCACCGTTCGCCGGCGGAACCGAAGGCAGCGCCCATGAGTGCATCCGACGCCTGCGCGATATCGGCATCCGGCATAATGATCATATGGTTTTTGGCGCCGCCCAAAGCCTGCACGCGCTTGCCGTTGTCTGTGCCGGTTTTATAAATGTACTCTGCGATCGGAGTCGAGCCGACAAAGCTGACGGCCTGAATATCCGGATGGGTCAGGATCGCATCGACGGCTTCCTTATCACCATTTACGATGTTCAGCACGCCATCGGGCAGCCCCGCCTCTTTCATCAACTCCGCCATGAAAAGTGATGCGGAGGGATCGCGTTCGGATGGTTTCAAAATAAAGGTGTTGCCGCAGGTGATCGCCACCGGAAACATCCACATCGGGACCATGGCCGGAAAGTTGAACGGCGTAATCCCCGCCACCACACCGAGCGGCTGGCGGGTGGAATAGCTGTCGACACCTGTGCCGACGCTGTCTGAATATTCCCCCTTCAGGAAACTGGGAATACCCGTTGCAAATTCAATAATCTCGATGCCGCGCTGGACTTCGCCCTGCGCATCGACCATCACCTTGCCGTGTTCAGTGGAGACAATGCGCGCCAGCTCATCGGCATTCTTGTTGAGCAGCTCCAGGAAACGGAACATGATGCGGGCACGGCGCATCGGCGGCACTTCCGACCAGCCTTCAAAAGCTTTCTTGGCTTTTTCTACAGCTTTATTTACCTCTGCCTTGGAGGCAAAGGGCACACGGTTGATAACCTTGCCGGTGGCCGGATTATAAACATCACCGAAACGGCGGCTGTCATCATTTTTTTTCTGTGTGGACTGCGTCTTCATAGAACATCTCCTTTAATTGAAATTCAATTCACAAACACCTGTTGTTTTGTCCGGGCTGCGCCGACAATGCGCTTGGGTAACCTTCTCATCGGAAAAACATATCCCCATAGATGCGCATATCGGTTCATCAAATTTCTGCCACTCCGGGTGTGCCTTGTAACTGGAAAGCGCTGCTTTATTAATGGCTCTCTTTTTAAGGCCACAGCAATGATTGTAGGGTACAACGATGCAATCCGTATCCTGTTCACAACGCACCAGAGCGGCTTCGGCACCACCCGCCGCCCCGGTATTTTTGGCGGGGCAGGAGCCGCAAGCGGCAGTCGGGCCTGTGTGTGAAACGGGGCTGCCATCCGGGCAGCTCGTGACCACCTCCAGGCAGGCGACAGAATAGGCATCAGCCCGCTGAACCACCGCCAGCAGCAGAAAAGAAACGAATATCCATACGGATTTCATGAGCCGCCCTCTATGCCAGATTCTTAATAACATCTGAAAGAGTAGAAAAGATCTCATCGATCTGCTGTTTGGAAATAATCAGCGGCGGCGACAGGGCGATGGTGTCCCCCGTCGTCCTGATCAACAGGCCTCTCTCAAAGCATTTCAAAAACGCGCTGAACGCCCGCGCCGTTGGCCGGCCCGGGATGCCTTCCATTTCAATGGCCCCGATCAGGCCGATATTCCGGATGTCAATGATATGCGGCAAACCTTTCAAGGCATGCAGCGCTTTTTCCCAATAGGGCGCCAGTTCTTTGGTGCGCTCAAACAGGGCTTCTTCCTGATAGGTATCCAGTGTCGCAAGGCCAGCGGCGGCCGCTACCGGATGACCTGAGTAGGTGTAGCCATGGAACAGCTCAATGGCTTCTTCCGGACCCTTCATAAAGGCATCGTAAATTTTCCTGTCAACGGCAACGGCTCCCATCGGGATGGTACCCGCCGTCAGGCCCTTGGCCATCGTGATAATATCCGGCTGTACACCCAAAAGTTCCGCGGCTGTCGCCGCATTGCCGCAACGGCCAAATCCAGTGATCACTTCATCAAAAATCAACAGGATGCCGTGCTTGGTGCAGATCTCGCGCAAGCGTTCCAGATATCCTTTCGGCGGCAATAGCACTCCCGTCGACCCAGCAATCGGCTCTACAATGACGGCAGCAATCGTTTCCGCTCCATGCAGTGTCACAATTCTCTCAAGATCATCCGCCAGATGCGCACCCCAGGCAGGAACGCCTTTAGTAAAGGCGTTTTCTTTCAGGTTATGCGTATGGGGCAGATGGTCCACGCCTGTCAGCATTGATCCAAAGAAGCGCCGGTTGTTGACAATACCACCGACCGAAATGCCGCCAAAGCCGACACCATGATAGCCCCGCTCGCGTCCGATCAACCGTGTCCGTCCTGATTGTCCCCGCACATTGTGATAGGCCAGCGCTATTTTCAGTGCCGTATCGACAGACTCGGACCCTGAATTGGTAAAAAAGATATGGTCGAGCGTGCCCGGCATCAGGGTTGCCACACGGGATGCCAGTTCAAAAACCTTGGGATGTCCCATCTGGAAGGCTGGCGCATAGTCCAGTTCCTGGATTTGTTTGGCAACCGCCGCCACTACTTTGGGCCGTGCGTGGCCAATATTGCAGCACCACAAGCCCGCCGTCGCATCTAGCACCTTGCGTCCGTCATCGGTGGTATAATGCATATCCTTCGCCGAGACAAACATACGGGGCGCTGATTTGAACTGCCGGTTGGCCGAAAACGGCATCCAGAAGGCTTCAAGGTTGTTGGCAGCTACTTCCTGTTTTTTCCGTGGCGCGGATGACGTGGACGACATGATAAAATCCTTTGCAAAAAAAATATCAAAAATTATAAACCGCGTGAGATTAGCACACCTCATTCAGATTATGCAATTATTGTCTTTATTCCATATATTGCTGTATCTGAGGAGGTTTTTAATATCCAGAAAATAGTGCAACCACCCTTGCATTCTCTCCACGCCCGCTATTATCATCCGAAAGAAAATTCATATTGTATTATAGCAATTACGACAGCCTCCCGGGAGGCGCGACTAAGGATATTCCGATGGCCTCCACGCCCAAAAACAAGTCTATCCTCCTGATCATCACCGGCAGCATTGCCGCTTATAAATGCGCCGAGCTTGTCCGACGCCTGCGTGAGACGGGAACGGGGGTGACCTGCGTCATGACGACAGCGGCACAGGAGTTTATTACCCCGATGCTGATGGCCAGCCTGTCGCAGCAGGAGGTCTATACTGACCTGTGGTCGCTGAAGGATGAAACGGAGATGGGTCATATACGCCTGTCACGCGAGGCCGACTTTGTCCTGGTAGCCCCCGCCAGCGCCAATACGATTGCCAAACTCGCCCACGGCCGCTGCGATGATCTGGCCTCCACCATCCTCATGGCCACCGACAAACCGGTCATCATCGCCCCGGCCATGAACCCGATGATGTGGCTTAATGCCGCGACCCAAGACAACATAGCTACTTTACAGCGACGTGGCATAGATATTCTCACTCCTGCCGAAGGCGACATGGCCTGTGGCGAAACCGGCCCGGGACGCATGGTCGAGGTGGTCGACATCCTCCGGCATCTTGAGACCAGATTTCAATTTCGCGATACTCTTAAAGGCCTGCGGGCCATTGTCACCAGTGGCCCCACTTACGAGGCCCTCGATCCGGTACGCTTTATCGGCAATTTCTCCTCCGGAAAACAAGGTTACGCTATTGCCACAGCGCTGGTGCAGGCGGGGGCGGAAACAACCCTCATCAGCGGCCCCTGCCATGAAACCCCTCCTGCCGGGGTTCGGATAACACGCGTCACATCCGCCGATGAGATGCTGATGGCAACACAAGAAGCCCTGCCGGCCGACATCATGATCTGCGCGGCTGCCGTGGCCGACTGGCGGCCGGAGACTGTCGCCCCCGACAAGATTAAAAAGGGCAGCGGCAAGCCGCAGATCACGCTCGTTGAAAATAAGGACATCTTGAAAACCATTTCAACCTTGACCAAGAAGCGCCCAACGCTGGTGATCGGCTTTGCGGCTGAAACCAACGATATTGTGGCTCAAGCCCGCAAGAAACTGCTGGCCAAACAATGTGATTGGATCCTCGCCAATGACGTCAGCCCTGCACAGGCCACTTTTGGCGGCGATTTCAATACCGTGCACCTCCTGCAATCCGGGAAGGATGGCGTCCGGGAAACCTCCTGGCCACGCCTCACCAAGCAGGAAGTAGCCACTCAATTGGTGAAAGAAATTATTCTCACCCTGAAAAAGAAATAAAGGCAATAAAAAGAGGCCAAAAAGGGCGTCCCATCGCAAGATCGCCTTGCTACAGCATCATGGGCGGGGAAAAGCTCTGTCATCATCCGTTCCTTGATCCACAACTTTGAAGTGTACTAACCAATACTCGATCTGACAGCGCGAGGGGTGTCAGACTGTCTCCGATCATGGCCAAACAAGGAATGGCCTGCCCCTTTACAGGCAGACCATTACCTCATTTCCAGATACCGCGCCACCGCCTTGCCAAGTAGTAAGGCGGCCCTATTTCTCTTTAGAGATCGACCCGATTGGGTCGGCTCACTTGCACGGGGGGGGGGGGATATAGCCACCACCGGTCGATTCATGAGTATCCGCAATACCTTAAACTTACCTTGTATGAGGCAGCTTGGTCTGGGCTTTTTCGCAATGGCGAAAACCGACACCACCACCGCTCGACTTGCAACCCGGCGCCAGCTTACGCTGACCCGCATCTGGGCCAGAAGAGGCTCGAGGCCGCGCAGGCCACTCGATCAGAGATACGAATGTGCCTACATCTTCGGTGCTGTCTGCCCCGCACGCGATACAGGTGTGGCTCTTATCCTGCCCGATGCCAACAC
>JACQAA010000044.1 GCA_016195185.1 Pseudomonadota bacterium
CATTTAATTTCCATGATGATTTTTATACCTACATGCCCCGATCTGTCCGGATGTTGCAAACGGGCAGCCTCGGCGGGAATCCCTTCGAAGTGCTCGGAGCCGATAGTCTGGGCGCACAGGCCTTCATGCAATCATTCTTTGTTAGTCATTTTCCTCTTGGCTACATCAACGCCTTCGATGCCATATCCTGCTTCGTGTTGGGGCTTTTTCTACTCAGGGAAATGGGATACAGGTTCGGAATCCACCGGGCATTCTTGCTGGCATCATTGCTGACATTCATCGTCATAAATCCACAGTACGTTAACATCTCATCGCTCTACTCCGGCAGCCTGATGATACTGGCAACGGTATTCGCCAGCATCGTATTCGCCGATGCCATGGGCGGCACCGATAACAGACGCGCGTTCGCCGGCGCGTTCGCCGTGGCGCTGTTTTTGACATCGCTGGTAGCGCTCAAGACGACATTCGCCGTCTTTGCCGCGACATACTTCGTGGTTTATTTCGGGTGCGCGCTATATCTCAGCGAGAACAGGCCCAGAATCGTACGATCGATGCTCTTCACCATGTTGGCGGCCATGACCTTGATCGCGCCATGGATACTGATCTCGTGGCCCAATTACCTGACCGCGCTGCATCTTGCGCTCGAGGGGAACGCAGCGGCTGTTGCGGGAGGGGGCGACGGAGGGATGGACTTTATTTCCAAGATTCTTACTGTCTTCTCCACAGGAAAGAGCGGTTGGGGTGGTAATACTCTGACATACAGTCTCTTGGTAACGCTGCTCGCGGCGGTGGGGGTAACGTCGCTGTTCCTGCTGAAAAAATCACGCGATATTCTGTATCGCCGGCGCTCGGCCGCCATATCTGCCGCCTGTGTGGCCACTGCCATCGGCTATGTTACTAATGTGTATCTCCTCGACCCGGGCAACGCGGTACGCTATACCATACCGATCCTTATAGCTGTTGCTTCAGTAACATCATTGCTACTCGTCCGAAATGGACTGTCGTCACTATCGCTACAAAACCTCAAACGGTCAGCCATCGCCTCGTCAGGCGGCATGGCGATCCTTGGCGTGGCGGTGGTGATCGGCGGTGTGTTTGCAGGCGAACTGGTCAATCGCGGCGAACGCGCCTATCAAATGCGAACGCTATTGTCTTTCCCCGTCAATGAGATGAACCTTAATTTTAATGCTAACATGATGGGCAAATCGACCGCAGCCTGGCTTCTTGATAAGCAAAATATGACAGAGGAGGGAAGCAAGATTCTTGCGATCATGCCCACCCCGTTTCACTTTGATTTTGCGCGCAATCCGATATTTTCCACCAACGCGAGTTCATTCCTGACCCCATGGTCCGATTTCCCGCTCAATGCGGACCCGGAAGTGGCGCGGAAATATCTGAGCGACCTAGGCATCAGGTATGTCATGTTTCAATATCGAGGGCCCAGCGTGCAACTCGAGCGAGAGCTTCAGGGATATACATATCCACCTTATTGGATATACCGGAAGGCAGGCGAGACCAACATCCGTTTTCGGAAGGCTTTGCGTTATCTCGCCGAGAACAGCCTTTGGGTTGATATTACTGCCGGGTTGGTGATAGTGGATATCAGCCAGAAAGCCCTTTCACCGTACCCGATTCCCTGGCCAAAGAATTGAGGCTGTTCATGCACTCACCACTTATCCAGGGTAACGTCCGATAAGGTGGGGCAAGAGCACATCCGATTCCAGCACTATACTGAAACTTTAGCCAATCGAGATCAAAGAAAGGCGCAGCGATGTTATCTATAGTCATACCAATCTATAACGAGCAAGACAACATACCCTTGCTCTATGAAAGCCTGGTAGCGGCGTTGGAACCGCTCGGTCAATCATTTGAAGTTGTTCTCGTTAATGACGGGAGCGCTGACCAGAGTGAGAGAATTTTGATGGAATTGGCGGGCAAAGATCAACGCGTAAAAATCATAAATTTCCGCCGTAACTTCGGCCAGACGGCGGCTATGATGGCCGGAATTGACTACGCGGTCGGGGATATCATCATACCCATGGACGGAGACATGCAAAACGATCCGGCCGATATCCCCCAATTACTCGCAAAGCTCGACGAGGGATACGATGTCGTGTCAGGATGGAGGAGAGACCGCAAAGATCATAAGCTAAAACGAACCTTACCGAGCCGCCTGGCAAATTATCTAATTTCCAAGATATCCGGCATTCATTTGCACGACTACGGCTGCTCGCTGAAAGCGTATCGCAGGCAAGTTATCAAGGGAATTAAACTTTACGGGGAGATGCATCGGTTTGTCCCGATATATGCAACCTGGCAGGGCGCCAAGGTAACCGAGATTCCGGTTACTCACCGGGAACGCATGCATGGAAGTTCGAAATATGGCCTGGAGAGGGTATTAAAGGTCGTTCTCGATCTTGTGGTCGTTAAATTTCTCGCACAATACTCAAACAAGCCGATCTATGTTTTTGGCGGTTTCGGGTTGATTTGCATCGGGATATCCATCATGGCCGGATTGCTCGCCGTCTATCTGAAGCTGGTCTACAAGACATCGTTTATTCTGACCCCGTTGCCGCTGTTGGTGGTGATGTCCTTTATCACCGGGATAATGAGTATTCTTATGGGGCTGCTCGCGGAAATCATAATGCGAACATATTATGAATCGCAGAGCAAACCGGTATACCTGATAAAAAATATTTTGAATATTAACGACAAACCTTGATGTGCGGCATTGCGGGTTTTGTCGGAAATGGCGGTAAAAGCGACCTTCTGGCAATGGGTGACGCGCTTATCCATCGGGGGCCTGATGGATGTGGTACCTATATCGATGAGTCCAGACGCGTATTTCTGATACATCGCCGGCTGTCTATTATCGATATCCGGGGTGGCGGCCAACCCATGTGGAATGAGGATGGCAGCATCTGCGTCGTTTTTAACGGCGAAATTTATAACCACCTTGACCTGAGAAAAACTCTCGTATCCAAAGGACACATTTTCAACTCCGATCATTCGGACACGGAGGTTCTGGTACACGGGTATGAAGAGTGGGGAGAGAATCTGCCATTCCATCTTAACGGCATGTTCGCTTTCGCCATTTATGACAAAAATCATGACAGGCTTTTTCTCGCCAGGGACCGTTTTGGGAAGAAGCCTCTTTATTACACGCTGAGCAACGGGTTTTTTGCTTTTGCGTCTGAATTGAAGGCATTGCTCAAGCACGGCGGGATAGAAAAAACGGTTGATAAAAAAACCCTCCAGAAGTTTTTTGCTTATGGGTTTATCCCCGCGCCAAATTCACTCTACCAAAACGTGAAAAAATTGCCGGGCGGGTACAGTCTTGCGTACGATCTCTCATCCGGAAAAACAATAAAAAACCGGTATTGGCAGTTTAAAATCGAACCGCATGAACGCGTTCCGAAAAACCCTGAAAAAGTCTGGGGTGAAGAGCTTCGGCACCTGTTGTCGCAGGCGGTCAAGCGTCGCCTGATAAGCGATGTCCCGCTGGGAATCTTTCTCAGCGGCGGGATAGATTCCAGCGCGGTATTGTTGTTCGCTTCGCAGCATATTCCACCTGAAAGAAACAAAACGTTTTCCATCGGTTTTCATGAGCAGTCCTATGATGAATCCATATATGCCAGACGCGTGGCCAATCTTATTGGCAGCGATCATTATGAGCAGATTCTCGACGTTGAGAGCGCAAAAGAACTGATACCTGATGTGCTCGCCAGGCTGGATGAACCGTTAGGCGACAGCTCAATACTGCCGACTTACCTGCTGTGCAAGTTTGCGAGGGAACACGTTACAGTCTCGTTGGGGGGCGACGGAGGAGATGAATTGTTTGCGGGATATGACACATTTAAGGCGCTGAATATAGCCAAATGGTACAGTAGGCTGGTGCCCCAGCGGCTGCACCGTGGTTTCAGGAGCCTGGCGGAGATGTTGCCGAAATCGGACAAGAATATGAGCCTGGATCTAAAGATCCGACGCAGTTTACGCGGTGTCTCCTATCCTGAGTCTGTTTGGAATCCGGTATGGCTCGGTGCTCTTGAGCCAGGTGAAATAGAGGAGCTATTTAACGAGCCAACAAGCCATGAAGAATTGTATGAAGAAGCTATTCATGCATGGACCAGCTCAACCTCCGATAACGTTATCGATAAAACGCTCGAGTTTTACACGCGTTTCTACTTGCAGGACGATATCCTTACCAAGGTTGACCGCGCGTCAATGATGGTTTCACTCGAGGTCCGCGCCCCTTTTTTGGATAACGATGTCGTGGAATTCGCGCGCATGATTCCCCACCGCTTTAAATATCGTAATGGCGAAACGAAATATCTTTTGAAGAAATCATTGGAGGATTATCTCCCGCGAGATATTCTTTATCGAAAGAAAAAAGGTTTTGGCATTCCGCTGGCAAACTGGATGAGAAAGTGGGAGCAGCCACGGTCTTTTTCCGATGTGCCATGCCCTAATCCATCCTGGATTAATGAAAAATGGAGTGAACACAAGGATGGAAGGGGAGATCACCGGCAGTTTCTATGGTGTTGGATTGCTCTTCAATATCATTTCTCTGAGTCAGTTGCGCAACAAGCTTCGTCGTAGGAAACTTGGCTTTCGCCTGACTCGGGCACCATACATGTGCACAACCTGGGATGCCTGTCATAGCACCCCAAATCACAGGCAATTCAATGGTGCCGTAATCCGCGTAGTACTGCTGTGGACCGCCGTGTGTAATTATATGTTAATTCTGTGTTGGAGGCGTGTGGGCTATATAGATGAAATTTGATCCTAGGATAGTCGAATTCTTGCGTTGCCCAGTTACCAAAGAAAGTGTCCGCCTACAGGATGGATGGTTGGTTACAGAATCCAACGCTAGAAAATACCGTGTTAGTGATTCAGGCATACCTTTGTTTGCCGAGCACTTCTGTTCAACCGATGGAAAAAAACAACAGTTTCACTACGATAAAATATCCAAGGCTTATGTTGAGAATCTTACTTACCCCCATACACAAGAATATATGAAATACTTGGATAGCGCTTTTCTTGAGCACGTTGAAGATATTTCCACAAGCAACGTCGCTGAGATATGCTGTGGACGGGGTGAGGCGTTTCGTTTGCTCAAGGACCGTATCATGCGTGGCATTGGTGTTGATGTCTCTCAATCCATGCTTGAAGTCGCGGCCGGAGATCTTTCAGGACAGTTCGTCTTTCTCCAAGGTGACGCAACGATGCTCCCTCTTAAAGACGAAATATTCGATTGTGTATTTATGTTTGGAGGCATACATCACGTTAA
>JACQAA010000038.1 GCA_016195185.1 Pseudomonadota bacterium
CGAGAAGCTTGCAGAATTATTTGAAGAAAAACCCGCTAAAAAGAAGAGAAGCCAATGACACTTTCGGCGAGTCATAGCCTGCCCTTTTTATAGGGTTTTGCCGTCAGTTCTAAAGCTCAACGGTAGGGTACGGTCCTTCGATTTCATATATCATCGCCCCTTCAAGATGTTCTACCTCTTTCAACGCTTTTTTTGCCGCGTGACCGTTGGATAAAGCGAAGACAATAAATGGCGTCTTAAAACCATTCAGCGCGATGCACCCTTTATAGTAACCGGATGATTTGCTCATATTTTTCTTCCTTTCGAGCCGAATGTACGGCTTCAGGGGAAGCTATGCATAGCTTATGCCAAATACAACATCATTTAATATCAATAGGATAATAAATACTAACTAAAAAATCTTCCGGTGTAAATCTCCCGTCAGCTTGTTTAATTGCAATTCCAAATGCTGGAAATTTTTGTTCTTTTCGCCTTTCAGCACGCTGCGTGCCAGCGCCGTTTTAAGGCCGCTGGAAGCCTGACGGGGATTGAAAGGCAGTTCCGCTGTCATGCGGAGAAAGCTTTGGACACCTTGGGCAAGCAGATAGTTTTTCATCAGCTGGTGCCCGACATTTTTTGCCAGCACTTTCTTTTTGACCAAATTGTCAAGACATGTGACCACATCAGGATGCGGTAGGGATTTGTAGCGGTGTGCATGAAGCAAGATCAGATAATGGGCCGCAAAAAGAATGTCCATCATTCCACCTGAACGGTGTTTCATGTCCCAAGGGTCTTTGGTGCCAAACTGTTTCTTTACCTTCTGGCGCATCTCTAAAACATCATGACGCAGTTTTTCAGGGTCACGTTTTTGGGTAATGATGGATTTTATCTCTTGGTCAAGCTTGTCTTTTATACTGTCGAATAGAGAGATGACACGGCTGCTGGTCAGGCTCATGTGCTCCCATACCCAGGCCTGTTTTTGCTGATACTCGATAAATCCATCGAGGCTGATCGCCAAAGGTCCATCATGACCGGCAGGACGGAGGCGGGTATCTACCTCGTATAAAACTCCCTCAGTTGTTGGCGCTGTCAGGGCGGTGAGCAAACGTTGCATCAGGCGAATATAATAGACATTGGGAGGAAGTGGTTTTATGCCGTTGCTGAATTTTTCTTTCGGATTAACATCGTATATGGACACAATGTCCAGATCGGAATTGACGGAAAGGCTACGTGCGGCAAAACTACCCATGGTCAGCAATGCCAGAGTGCCGGTTTTGAATTTTCCATGATTTTTTTCAAACTCACGCTCGACCAATGGCAGCATGGAGATAATGCAGGCTTCGGCAATATCTGATAAATAACGGCCAACACGACGGAGCGGGGTCATGGCCTGAAGAATATGGATGCCGGCATGAAAGCGCTTGTCCCGGGCAAAACGGCGAGCCAGGTCGAGAACGTCCTCGTAATCGCGGGCCGTTGCCAGCAATTCCTTCAGTTCTTCCGTCAGGGAGTCAAGTTCAGGTAGGCGGCCAAAATAATCCTTGGATAATACTCCTTGTAGCACTTCTGGATGAGTGCCGAGATATTCAGCCATAACGGGGGCTGTTCCCATGATCTCAGCCACGAGACTCATCTGTTGCGGGTTATGCAGGAACATGGAAAAGACCGGAATGCCTGAGGGCAGGCGTTGCAAAAACTGGTCAAAACGAATAAAAGCGTCATCGGGGTGCGGTGTTTCGCTGAGTGTCTTGAGCAGATGGGGAATCATTTCGGTCAGAATCTGCCGTGCCCGCTCGCTGCGAACGGCGCGGTAACGCCCGTGATGCCAGCCACGGATAGCGGAGGTAATCTTGTTTGGTTGCTGAAAACCCATTTTTTTAAGAGTTTCAAGCGTTTCGGGATCATCCTCGATACCTGTAAAAACCAGATTGCCGGTTTTGGCAAGGCTGGGACTTTCGATGAAAAGCCCGACATACAGGGATTTGACAGCCGCAGTTCTCTGTTCAAGCTCTCTTAGAAATTGTTTTGCCGAAGGATAACCCATAAATTGGGCAAACTTTTCTATATCTGCTGGGAGACTATGTGTTTGCCGATCTTCTCGCATTTGCAAGCGATGCTCAGTACGACGTAAGAAGAGGTAGGCGTCTGATAATTGGTCACACGTCTTGCCTGTGATATGCCCCGTTTCCGCCAGCAGCCGTAAAGCGGAAAGCGTATCCGGCACTTGCAGTTGTGGTTCACGTCCGCCATAAACCAATTGTTGAGTTTGCACGAAGAATTCAATTTCACGGATGCCACCATGCCCCAGTTTGACATTGAAGGCACTGCCAGATTTTTTCTGCTTTGCATTGATTTGCCGCTTAATGGAGTGGATGTCCTGTATCGTCGCAAAATCAAGATTCTTGCGCCAGATCCAGGACCTAATCATCTTCATGAAGTCCGCGCCAACAGACATATCTCCTGCAACGGGGCGCGCCTTGATCATGGCGGCACGTTCCCAGTTCTGGCCGAGCATGCTGTAATATGTTTCCGCTGTTGCCAAGGAAATCGCCAGAGGCATGGCGCCAGGATCCGGACGTAGACGCAAATCGGTGCGGAATACGTAGCCATCCGCAGTTATTTGATCGAATAATCGTGCCAGATCACGAGTCAGGCGGATAAAAAAACTTTGGGTCTCATCCTGATTGATGACGGGAGATTTTTGAGAATCAAATATGACCATCAGGTCAATGTCACTGGAATAATTCAGCTCATAGGCCCCCCATTTTCCCACCGCAATAATGCTGACGCCACAATGGTCTGTATCTACAGCCCGGATTTTCCGTTCTTTATGTGCCTGCTGTAGAAGGTGTTTCAGGGCATGTTGCATACAAAAGTCGGCAAAGGCAGAGAGCTTTGCCATGACGGTTATATCATCCCATTCGTTTTTTAAGTCGGCGATGGCTGCAAGAGTGGCGACTTCTTTTTTTGCCTGCCTCAGAATAGACATGACGGCATCAGTGTCGGTTGCCTGAGAGAGAGATTTTTTTGATTGTTTTAAGACTTCGTCAAATGGTCTTTCCTTGAAATGCACGAGGTTTGCAGACAAATAGGGGCTGTGCTCGGTTATCAGCTCCCGCCAGTACGCAGAGGATTTTTGTCGATTCTCCGGAAAATACTTTCTCAAAGTGATTACTCTTTTTATAGAAAAATAGCTATAATATCTGTCCGTACATGTTGCGTCAGGTACGGTTCGGGGTCAACAAAAGACATGGTTAAGAAACACATACACCATTTTAGTCGCGGGGTGGTTATTGGCTTTGAGTGTTTGGGCCTGGCAGCTTGCGTTCTTTTTGTCAGCTGGCTATTTCTGATCATCCGCTTGTCGCAAGGGCCGATGAATGTCGATTTTCTGACTAAAAACATAGAAAGAGGGCTCAATAACCAGCAGACCGGATTCGAGTTTAACGTGGGATCGACCCGGCTCACCTGGGGAGGAACGACCGAGCCCTTCGAATTTGAGATCAATCAGGTTCAGATTAACCGTACCGATAAAACACCGGTCCTGTCCGTAGAAAAAATAGGTATCCAGCTGTCCAAGAGATATTTGGTATTTGGTAAATTTGTACCGCGTGTGATCAAGATTTATAGCCCAGCCTTACGTGTCATACGCGGCGGGGATGGACACTTCCTGCTGAATATGAGCAATGCCGCAGCCGCCTCTGAGCTCAAGACGGATAATGAAGCTGTAGGGCAGAACGATTTTATGGGTTCCCTGCTGGCCCAGATGAAGGATACCGGCACTTTTGATTTGCTGGCGGGGTTGGAGCAAGTGGCCATCACCGACGCGGCGCTGTTGTATGAAGATAAAATTCTTAATGTCAGCTGGAAATCCAGGAATTCAAATATCTCTTTCACCCGTCAGCGTGGCGGCATGTTGATAGATTCGCTCTCCAACGTGGATATGGACCAAGACCATAAGGCTTATGTGCGTGGCTCATTCTATTACAGCTGGCATACGCTCAGGCCCAGCGGCGTTGTCTACTTTACGGGTTTTAACCCTTCAATGGTGGTACAAAAAAGTGAACAGTTAAAAAATTACGCGGGCATCGATCTGTCGCTTAAGGGGAGTATTTCCTTTGAAATGGATCGGGATTTTAATCTGGAGGAAGGACGTTTTGTACTGGGCGCAGACCACGGCAAATTCAATGCGTTTCAGTTTTATCACGATCCTGCACCAATCAAGAGCTTGTATGCGCAGGGAAGATTCAACGTGGCAACCAAGGAGCTTCAGCTGGAGCAGTTACGCGTAGACATGGATGGGCCAAAGCTGGCAGCAAGAGGGGAAATCAAGAAACAGAGCGATGGCTATCTCCTTCAATTGGCGGCACTGCTGCAAAACACGCCTCTGGACCGTCTCAAAAATTATTGGCCGGAGATGTTGGCTGTTGATGCAAGAAGCTGGGTCACTGGACATTTATCCGTCGGAACGGCTACCAAAGCCGCATTGGATCTATCGCTCTTGGCGCCACAAGGGGATTTCAACAATCTGAAAGTGCAAAAAGTCGGCGGCCAAATCGACTTTAACGACGTTAAAGTTGACTACTTTCCGCCTTTGATGCCAGTCACCAGGGTGAATGGCAAAGCGACCTATGATGAAAAATCGTTTAATATTGAGACGACTGGTGGGTTGCTCGGAGATATGCAGGTAACCAAGTCCAAGATTCATATCAGTGATCTGGATATTCAGGACGACAAAACGCATTCCAAAATCGATATAGCGGTAGCTTTAAATGGCCCGTTGAAAACGGCATTAAAGGTCCTTGATAGTGAGCCACTACAATACCCACGTAAGTTAGGCATTCACAGATCGGAGGTTGGCGGGGATGCGAGTGTAGAAGTTAATTTTAAATTCCCTCTCTATGATAATCTGTCCGTTCAGGAAGTGGCCGTGGCATCTCACGCCAAACTGAACAATATATTGCTGAAAAATGTGATCTCTGATTTTGATTTGACTGGTGGCCCACTAGATTTATCGGTTGATACAGGAGCCATGACCGTTAAAGGAAGGGGTATGCTGGGTGGTATGCCGGTCGATTTTCATTGGCTCAACAATTTTTCTACAGGAGCAGAGATCGCCAGCAAAGTTGAAGCAAAACTGTCACTGGATGCTCCGGCACTCCTCAAATTTGGTGTTCCGGATTACTTCAAACTGGGGGGTATTTTTCCCGCTGATGTAACTTATACGGTGTCCAAGGATCATACTGCAACCTTGGCTTTGAAGGGGGATATAACACCTCTTGCATTTTCTATACCAATAGCTGGTTATGAAAAGACAGGAAGCACTCATGGTGCGCTCGACCTTTTTCTCCATTTTAACAAAGCTGGCAATCTTGCCCAAATATCTACTCTGGATTTGAACACCGAGAAGGATCATTTAAAGGGGAGTGTCGAATTTGGGGTGGATGGAAAATCTTTGCGCAAAGCATCTTTCAGCCAGTTTAAGCTGGGGGATACGGACATTGTTCTTGATGTTGCTAACAATGGCAAGGACGGGTATGCCGTCAAAATCACAGGAAAACAATTTGATGCCTCTAAGATTTTGTCTGGTGATGACAAGGCTAATAGTGATGAGGAAGCAAACAAGCCAGTAACCCCCATGACAGCGTCTATGGCGGTGGATCGGTTTATGACAGGTCCTGACAAGTCTATCGGACAGGTCAGGATGTTCATGCGTCGCAATGGCTGGGGCCGTCTGGAACAGCTTGATGTTGATGGTAGCTCCGGGGGCAAGCCGATCAGTCTGCATTATCTTCCTGTCCCGCATGGGCACACGTTGCAGTTTGAAGCTGATAATGCCGGAGCGGCTTTGAGTGTGCTTGGAATCACCAGTGGATTGCGCGGCGGAAAGGTTATTGTGACAGGACAGCCGGCACCAAAGGGTGGCCCGCGCGACATGCGTGGCGTGGTGGTGCTGACGGATTTTACCGCTATCAACATACCAACACTGGGACGCCTTTTAAACGCGATGTCGTTGACGGGTATCGTGGAACTCTTGAATGGCAAAGGTATTGCCTTTAAAAAGATGCATGCCAATTTTCAGTGGATTGACAAAGGGGAGCCGGAAAGCAACAAAAATGTCCGACTTATCCGGCTCAAAGGGGGAGAAACCTCCGGTGCCTCGCTGGGGTTAACTTTTGAGGGCGATATTGACAATTGGGCGAATATTTTGAGCCTGAACGGCACGATTATTCCTGTATCGGACCTCAACAAGCTGGTGAGTATTATTCCGCTGGTCGGCGATATCCTGACGGGCGGTGGCAAAGGGGTGTTTGCCGCCACCTATACTGTCAAAGGGCCAAAAGCTGAGCCGACTGTGACTGTGAACCCGCTCTCGGTTCTGGCGCCGGGAATTTTCAGGAAGTTATTTTTTGAAAAATAAGCTGAGAATAGTCGAGAATTATTCGATGATTGTCACCAGCACGTGCTTTTTCTTTCCCGCTGACAGCTTAATAGTTTTATCTGAAGAAAGGTGGGCGATGCTGATCATTTGCTGTTCATCCGATACTTTTTCATCATTGATGCGGGCGCCACCGCCGGCAATCAGGCGGCGGGCTTCGCCACCGGAGGCCGCCAACCCCGCATCCTTAAATAGCGCAAAGGCCGGTATTCCCGCAGCCAGTTTTGCGCGGGGCAGGGTGATGGTAGGTAGACTTCTTGATGCCATACCTTCTTCAAACGTTTCTCGCGCTGCTAGTCTTGCCCTTACAGCGTTTGTTTCCCCGTGGCAGAGCTTGGTGACCTCATAGGCCAGAACTTTTTTGGCTTCGTTGATTTCGGAGCCTTTAAGTTTTTCAAGTTTTTCAATCTCGAAAATCGGAAGTTCCGTGAAGATACGGAGAAACCTGCCGACATCGGAATCTTCTGTATTGCGCCAGAATTGGTAAAAATCATAGGGAGAGAGTTTGTCGGCGTCTAGCCATACGGCGCCGCTTTCCGTTTTACCCATTTTTTTTCCGGAAGACAATGTCAGAAGCGGGGCGGTCAGGCCGAAGAGTTCTACCTGTTCGATGCGGCGTGTAAGCTCGACGCCCTGAATGATGTTCCCCCACTGGTCGGATCCCGCCATTTGTAGGCGGCATTTTTTTGTGCGGTATAACTCCAGGAAATCATATCCCTGCAAAATCATGTAATTAAATTCAAGGAAGCTCAGCGATTGTTCGCGCTCCAGCCGCTGCTTGACGCTCTCCATGGCGAGCATGCGGTTGATAGAAAAGTGCTTGCCGTGGTCGCGCAAGAAATCAATGTAATTCAGGGAGCGCAGCCAATCGGCATTGTTGACCGTTGTGGCAAGCGGCGTATTTTTTCCGACAGCTTCGGGAGAGTCTTTAAACAGGAGAAGTTTGTGAAAAAGTTTGCTAATGGAATTCGCATTGTGCTGAATGGTTTTTTCTGTCAGCATCTGGCGCGATTCATCTTTTCCGGTGGGGTCCCCGATCATGCCGGTAACGCCGCCGATGAGAACGATGGGCTCGTGCCCGCATTTTTGGAACCAGCGCATCATGAGATAGGGGATCATATGGCCGACATGCAGGCTGTCGCCCGTGGGGTCGACGCCGCAGTAGGCGGTCACTATTTCCGTGCAAAGGAGCTTATCCAGTCCCTCCAGATCCGTGCATTGATGCAGAAATCCGCGTTCCTGCATGATTTTTAAGAATTCCGAGCGTACAGCCGTCACGATTTGCCTCATCCGTCCAATTCGCCTACTATACTATAATGGGTGGAGGCAAATGCCAATGAAGATATACAGGGTTATCGGCCTGATGAGCGGTACGTCACTGGATGGTGTGGACGGGGCATTGCTGCGTACTGACGGTGAATCTCATATTGAGCGTGAGGCATTTTTGAGCATTCCTTACGACGATAAGTTACGGGATGAAATCAGAACCTGTTTTGGCTTGACAGCAAAACAGGTACAGGAGACGGAGAGGGCCCTGACAGTTGCGCACGCCGAGGCGGTCCATCATTTGCTTGAACATCATGGTATCCAGTCAAACGCGGTCGATCTGATCGGTTTTCATGGCCAGACCATTTCCCATACGCCAGAAAAAAGACGTACCTGTCAGCTTGGCGATGGCGCATTACTAGCATCGATGACCGGCATCAAGGTCGTAAACGATTTTCGCACTGCCGATGTCGCGGCAGGCGGACAGGGGGCTCCGCTGGTGCCTATCTATCACCAGGCTTTGGCCAACAAATTGGATAAGCCCGTTGTGTTCCTGAATATCGGCGGCGTGGCGAATGTGACCTACATCGGAAAAAATGGCGACCTGATGGCCTTCGATACGGGTCCCGGCAATGCGTTGATTGATGATTGGATGCTCTTGAAGACAGGCCAGAAATTTGACGCTGAAGGAAAAACTGCCTTGACTGGCAAGGTCGAAGAATTGGTGTTAAAAAAACTTCTCTCTCACCCCTTTTTCTCTGCACCTGTACCAAAATCGCTGGATCGCAACGCTTTTGTATCTCAGGCATGGGAGGGATTCTCCGTTGCCGATGGTGCAGCAACACTTGGCGCTTTTACCGTACAATCGATTTTAAAAGCAGGGCAATATTTTCCCGAACCGCCAAAACAATGGATCGTGGCCGGCGGTGGCCGGCATAATGCTTTTCTGATGAAGCAGTTGCAACGACATCTGAATGTTCCCGTTCTGCCCATTGAGGAACTAGGCATGAATGGCGATGCCATTGAGGCAGAGGCTTTTGCCTATCTTGCAGTGCGCAGTGTTCGGGGATTACCGATCAGCTTCCCGACGACGACGGGCGCACCACGACCGATGACGGGCGGAAAGTTATACGCGTGACGCTGATCTTTGATGCCACTCCGGAAAACATAGAGAAAGCCGCAACCCGATTGAGATCGGGAGAATTGGTAGCTTTGCCAACAGAGACGGTCTATGGATTGGGCGCTGACGCCACCAATGACCATGCGGTGGCCAGCATCTTCGCCGCCAAGGGCCGCCCGACTTTTAACCCGGTCATTGTACATTTCAGGGATAAAAGCGAGGCGGAAAAGGCGGTAGAATTTAATGATAAGGCAGAGCTGCTGGCATCGCTATTCTGGCCAGGGCCATTGACACTTATTTTACCTCGCAGGGACGATGCCAATATTTCCCTGTTATGCAGTGCTGGCCTGCCGACTCTTGCCGTACGGTGCCCGGCACACCCAGTTGCACAGCAGTTGATCAAGGCTCTAGGCTCTCCCATTGCAGCCCCAAGCGCGAATAAATCCGGCAGCCTTAGCCCGACGACACCGCAACACGTTTTACAGAGTTTGGGCGAAAATGTTGGAATGATTTTGGCGGGCGGAAAAGTGGCCGTGGGTCTGGAATCGACGGTGGTGGATATGACCGGTGATGTGCCAACATTGTTGCGTCCGGGTGCTGTGACTCTGGAAGATTTACGTCATCATCTTGGTGAGGTGAGGGTGGAGCTGGAGGCCGGCGGCGCTCATCCCAAATCTCCGGGCCAGATTTTAAAACATTATGCACCGAAAACTCGGCTACGACTAAAAGCTGTCGATGTGAAGCCGGGCGAGGCTTTATTGGCCTTTGGTTCTATAAAGTTCATGGGAGTTCAGGGGGGCGGGGCTGCGAAAGACTTGCCAGCCAACGCACGCCTGAACTTAAGCGAGAGGGAGGATTTGAACGAGGCAGCGGCGAATTTGTTCTCCATGCTGCACCAGCTTGATGCAGGAGGATTCGCTGCAATCGCCGTGATGGATATTCCTGAGCTTGGTCTAGGCATGGCGATTAACGACCGCTTGCGTCGGGCAGCTGGGGCGCAGTAGGCAGAATAAAGGTAAGACCCGCTTACCGTATAGAACAATAATGCCAAATATTTTCAATTGGTTATATGATATAACAGCCGTATGACGGTGCTAAAACAATGCATACTATTGCCTTCTTTTAACAAAAAATGACTCGAAAAACAGCGATCTATTTTTTTATCGTCCCCATTACCTTCAATTTTGATTCTGATCAAACAATGTGCGACAGAACTATTTTCGCTGTTCAGTCAACAGGATTTTGGGGCGCAATTTTCTGGCTATTGATATCCACAATTGTCCAAAAAACGAGAAAAACGCCCAAAAATAAGGCTTTTTGCAAGATTTTTGTTGGCGTTGAGCCGTGAATCTGCCATGAATCATACATGGCACGCTCAATGTGTGATTCTCTGAAGGGCTGATTTTAAAGGCCCAAACGCACGTTCTGAGTGTCTCGGTACTTTAAACCCAAACCCTAACAAAGTGAGATTAAACATGGCTAAATTAGCAACAGTAGTTAAAGTCGTTAAGACAGCTAAAGCCCCACTGGCACCGACCGTTACCCTGAAAAATATCGGTGCAGAGCTTGCTGAAACTCATGAGATGAGCAAAAAGCAAATGAACACCATTCTGGATGATCTGGTCGCTTCTCTGGTGAAGAACCTGAAGAAGGGCAACCGTATCCGTATGGCTGGTCTTGGTATCCTCCAAGTTCGCCGTCGCGCTGCACGCATGGGCCGTAACCCTGCAACCGGCGAAACCATCAAAATTCCAGCAAAAAAGAAAATCGCTTTTCGCGCTGCTAAGGAACTGAAAGAAGCAGTCGGTAAATAGTTTTACTGTCGCTAAAAAACCCTGCCGCAGCAATGTGGGGGGTATAGTGATAGAGCGGTCAGTTCCGATTTCTGACCGCGTCTAAAGATAAAAACAGCCTTTACCTTTACTGGTAGGGGCTGTTTTTATATATATTTTGACTTTTGCGGGAATGGCAGCTTGAGAAGTAATGGATTAATAATACAAGCGAGAAGCTGAGCTGTATAATCTTAAATGGGCTACATCGTATTTAAGTTGAGGGTATCAAAACCTTCTTCGCGTGCCCAACCAAGCGATTCGTATAGACGCTGGGCCGGTATATTATCGATCGCCGTTTGTAGAGTTAGGCCCCTAGCTTTGGTCTTTTGTGCAAACGTTTTCACCGTCCTTAGAAGTTCTTTCGCAATGCCTTGGCCGCGATATTGTGGCGACACAAACAAGTCATTCACAATCCACAAAGGTTTCAGTAACAATGAAGAAAATGACGGATAGAGCTGCACAAACCCAGCAACCTCTGCCGCCGCCAAAGCTAAAAATATAA
>JACQAA010000058.1 GCA_016195185.1 Pseudomonadota bacterium
CCGACGATAGGACTGCCAAAAATCAAAATCGCCCATCGCCATAAAGGGCGTACGGCTGAGCCACTGATCCATCTGCTCAAACAAGGAGCTCTTCTTTTCCAGTGTCTGGACAGCTGTCTGATCTTCCGCCGACAGATAGGATTCATAAGCTTTGCCGTCATAGGAAACACGATCTGTGCTGCGCAGGCCCAGCCTGATCTCCAGCTCGCGGAACTGCAGGCTTTGAAAACCAGAGGCAGAGCGGAAAACGTGACGGAAATCAAGAAAATCAAGTGGGGTCATCGTCTCCAGTAAATCAATCTGACGCACCAGGTGTTTGAGAATTTCAACTACCCGTTCCAAGCTGGCCGAAATCACCCGCAAGTCCCGATCCTCGACCGTCTGGCGCGAGAAAATTTCCTGAGTGCGGTCCATTTCGAACAGGATCTGTTTGAACCATAGCTCATAAGTCTGATGCACTACGATAAACAGCATTTCGTCATGCGCGACTGGCTTGCCTCCTGTCCCACTGATCGTCTTTTGCAAGTCGAGCAAGGTCGGCAATTGCAGATAAGCTTTATAATCGATGTCTTTGGGTTTGCTTTTCATGACGCCCCCGAGCCTATAGGAAAGAGGGCCGCACTTAAAGCACGGGAGATTATTATTTTTCCTAATAATGATGTCATTAACTGGCACTCGGGAGTATTCACAGATATACTGACCGGATGCGCTCGATTTTATTGGTTTTTATTTCTTGGACCCTTCTTACCTCCTCGTCTGCTGTCGCCGCAGAACTGCGGCTGAAAGTTGATGACATTCGCTATGGTCAGACGGGCAACGGCGCACGCATCGTCTTCGACCTGAATCAAAAGACAGATTTTAGGGCGTTTATGCTCGACGACCCCTACCGCATCGTTGTTGACCTCCCACCTGCTGACTGGAAAACATATAAATCACGGTTTGTCTCGAACAATATCGTTAAATCGTACCGCAGCGGTCAAATGGATGACGGGTTGACCCGTATCATTTTCGACGTCAAAAGACCTGTCATCATCGACAATATTTTTACTCTCCCCAAGGATGACTTTAATAAACACCGCTTGGTCATTGATGTAAAACCTGCTTCCGTCAACCTGTTTAATGCCCGAAAAGAAGAAATTGTTGGTAATCACAACCTCAGGGGTGAAGGCAGCATCAAAACCTCGCGGAACACCATAAAGGCAACCCTCAGCCAGGGTTATGCCGCTGGACAGAATGATATTGTCAAAGCCCCGACCCCGCCTGTCGTTACTCCGGTGCGAAAACCGACTACCCAATACACTGTCGTTGTAGATCCAGGACATGGCGGAGAAGATCCGGGGGCTGCCGGACAGAATGTGAAAGAAAAATTTATTACACTGGCGGTGGCGAAGGAACTAAAACGTCAGCTAGAAGAAACAGGACGCTATCGCGTGGTCCTGACCCGTGATCAGGATTTCTATATCAAACTCCATGATCGCGTTGATATTTCCAGGCGCGTGAAGGCAGACCTGTTTATTTCTATCCATGCCGACAAAATCGACCGCAAGGGCGTTCGTGGGGCATCCATTTATACCTTGTCTGAAAAGGCATCGGATGCTGAAACAGCACGGTTAGCTGAAGACGAAAATAACGCAGGTTTCGTAGCAGGTGTCGATCTGAGCCAGGAGAGCCAGGATGTAGCAGATATCCTTCTTGACCTCGCCATGCGCGAAAAAATGAATGAGTCGAATGTATTTGCTCATATGCTTACGTACTCTTTCCGGCGAACAGGAGTGCGACTGTTGCCAAATTCACACAGGTCAGCAGAGTTGTTGAGTTCAGGGCAGTTTCAGAGCAATATCGCCGCCTCCATCGTGGACGGAGTTGATGCCTATTTCCGAAAAATAAAATCCCTACAAAAGCCTTAAAGATCCTTGAGTCTTAAGGGCTATGTGGCTATCTTAGCTGGGTAAGTCTATAGGCTTTCTGCAAGTCATATAGTACGCGGTTTATGGTCACAATATCGTACAACCGTCCTCGTCCGGGGACGTCTACACAAAAGAGGAAATAACAATGAAACGTTTTACACTGGCACTTTCCGTGCTGACAGTTCTGGCTCTCTCCGCATGCGCAAATGGCGGCACATGGACACCCGCATGCAATGACAGAACAGCAGGGAAATGCACTCCCGCAAAGGCCGCCGCACCAGCGAAGCACAAGGCTGATGCAGCCTTCAGCAAGGCCCTCCGTAAGTAACATTCGTTCCATCCCATTTTGGGTGGGGATTAGCCTGATTGCAGGGAGGCCGCGCCGCAAAGCCTTTCGACGCGGCTTTTCTGTGGTGAAATCTAAAGCTGTACCAGTTTGCCACTCGTCAGGACCGAGTGGGTCTGGCGTTGTCCCTTCCCTCATTTCGGGGCCAGTGTACCCCTCTGATGAAACACGCCGCTCAGCGCCGGAATAGGTGGCACCAATGACATTGCGGATTTTGAGCTTGCTGCCAAAAGCCTTCTGGATACCGTTGACACTCTCCACAATATGCGCTTGGTCGGGGTGAGGATCTCTTTCGTCTTCCGAAAGGCTTCTCTTGAATTCTCCATGCCGATAATGCGCGGCCAAGATCAGTTCTCCACCGTCATTGAATTGCTGCACGGCCGCACCACTCTCAATTAAGAGGCAGGGCTAAAAGAGAGCCAGTTGCCTGTCTTCGTGAAGCGTGTGGTATCGTTTGCCCTGATTCTTCACATACTTTCCGATCATATTCTCATCCCCATGCTTGCCTACTGTGCTGGCAAAATATCCGTCTGTCCAAAACTCCCCGCCCCAGAGCTGTTTCTTGACCTGCGGGCATCTCCTGAATATCTCCCGTGCCGTTATACTCTTGATCATTCCTGCGATCTTGGTCACGTTGTATATCGGCACGGACTGTACCAAAAAATGAACATGACCCTTGTCTGTTCCTATCTCCAGAAACTTGACCTGATACCGCGTTTCAATCTCAAGGCAAACCTCTTTTAAGACCGTGTCCACATTCTTATCAAACACCGCCTTCCGGTACTTTGCTGGAAACACCAGATGATACAGCAGCACCGTAACATTATGACTTTTATGTATATATTCGCTCATCCGCAGAAAGTACGCCGCAAGCGGCGGGGAATTCAACCCTGAAGATGATTAAAGCGCTGAAAATCGGGCTTGACTTCGGAGATCACCCCTTTGGCTTGAGCCAGAAGCGCTGCAACCAAAGATTCCCCTTCTTTATCTTGAAGATCCGACTGCTGCGAAAGCGCAACAAAGGCGTCCAGTGACCACACACGCAGAACTGCCTTGAAAGAGCCGCTCTCTTTCTTGTACTCGATTTCTATCTGCTGGCGTTCCATCGCGAACCCCCACCTTCCAAGCCTATCAAGAGAGTTCTAACAAGAAGTTAAACAATATATTCAGTTAATTCCGTTCACTTTTGATCAGCTGAGCCGCGACCAAAGCCGTGTTCTTTGGCAAGGCTGTTGCGCCTTTTGGCATAGCTGGGAGCAACCATTGGATAATCCGGTGGCAGTCCCCATTTTTTGCGATACTGTTCCGGTGTGATACTATAAGTGGTTTTTAAATACCGTTTCAACATTGTCATTTTTTTACCGTCTTCAAGGCATACGATATAATCAGGCGTTACGGAATTTTTGATCGGCACTGTCGGCTC
>JACQAA010000056.1 GCA_016195185.1 Pseudomonadota bacterium
GAGCCGGGAATATAACTCCCGGCAGGGGCAAAGACGCCTTTCATGCCCGCGCGCGCATTCGGCGCGCCACAGACGACTTTAAGCTGTTCTTTGCCGGTATCGACGATCAGGCAACGCAGCTTGTCAGCATCGGGGTGCTTTTCTGCCGTCACTACATGGCCGACGACAAACCCTTTGAACGCAGCGGCCCGATCCTCAATATTTTCGACTTCAAGGCCGATCGCGGTCAGTTTCTGGGCTATTTCTTCCAATGAGGCATTCGTGTCGAGATATTCTTTCAGCCATGATAAAGAGATTTTCATTTTAAAAATTCTCCATCGGGCCGAAGCCATAGTGTTGCAGCCAGCGCAAATCGCTCTCGAAAAAGGTGCGTAGATCGGGGATACCGTATTTGAGCATGGTGATACGCTCGACGCCCATGCCAAAGGCAAACCCCTGATATTCATTGGGGTCGATACCGCAGTTTTGCAGTACGTTCGGGTGCACCATGCCGCAGCCGAGAATTTCCAGCCAGTCTTTGCCGGTGCCGATCCTGAGTTCGCCACCTTCGCGGGAGCAGCCGATATCCATTTCCGCTGACGGCTCGGTGAAAGGAAAAAAGCTCGGGCGGAAACGCGTTGGCAGTTCATCAACCTCGAAAAAACGCTTGCAAAACTCGATCAGGCAGCCTTTCAGGTGCCCCATATGCGCGGTCTTGTCGATCAGCAGGCCTTCGATCTGGTTGAACATCGGGGTATGTGTAATGTCGTAGTCGGAACGGTAGGTCTTGCCAGGAATAATCACGCGGATGGGTGGTTTCTGCGTTTGCATGACATGCACTTGGACCGTCGAGGTATGGGTGCGCAGCAGGCGCTTGGCTTCGTCGCCGGTTTTTCCGGTCACATCGGGCAAATAGAATGTGTCATGCATCTGCCGTGCCGGATGGCCGGAAGGGAAGTTGAGCGCAGTGAAGTTGTGAAAATCATCCTCGATTTCTGGCCCTTCGGACACACTGAACCCCATCTCGGCAAAAATGGCAGAGACTTCCTCCACCGTACGGCTGATGGGATGAATGGTCCCTTGTGGCCATGGGCGCGGCGAGAGGGTGATGTCGCTCTTTTCCTCTTGCAGGCGTTTATCGAGTGCGGCGTTTTTGAGCAGAGCGGCGCGTGATTCAATTTCGGCGGTGATTTCATCTTTAAGCTGGTTGAGGGCCTGGCCCATTTGCTTGCGCTGTTCCGGGTCGAGACCACCCAGCGTTTTCATCATGTCGGTGACCTTGCCTTTTTTGCCCAGCGCTGTAACACGAATTTCTTCCAGCGCGGGAATATCATTAGCGGCTTTGACGGTCGCGACCAGTTCTTTCTTTAGGGCTTCAAGGCTGCTCATCGTCCTGTTCTTTCTCTTTATGGCTCACTGCCAGGGGCCAGCGTCACGTGCAGGCCATCCAGCGAGTCGTTCAGGATGATCTGGCATGAGAGCCGGGAGTTATCGCGCACCTCAAACGCATGGTCCATCTGGTCAATTTCTTCCTGTGTTGGAGGATAAAGCTTGCCGAACCATTTGTCATCTACATAAACATGGCAGGTTGCGCAGGCGCAGGCACCACCGCACTCGGCTTTGATCGGTAGTTGGTGGTCGCGGATAACCTCCATGAGACGCCATCCGGCAATTCCTTCGAGTGAATGTTCGCTTCCGTCGCGGCCGGTCACATGGATAATCATGCCAGCACCCCATTTTGGCGCGAGCCCAGAATTTGTTTCAGAGCGTAGGCCGCCGCCGCGTTAAGCAGCGCCGAGAGGAGTAGTGACAATGGCGCGCTGGCAATAGTGATAGCCAGCTGCTCGGTGTCCGTCAGTTTGAGTGGTGCTGATATGTCTGCAGGCCCGCTGAGCAGAAAATTGATAAAAAACTGGAATAAAAGGGCGACGGGAAAAAGACATACAATCCCCATCCCGACCCAAAAAATAACCCCTCCCAATAATAACCCGCCGATTGTGGCCGGCGTGCTGGCACCCCATTTATTAGAATCCGCCAGTGCCAGCAACAGGGCCATCGCCCCCGTGAGTCCCATATTAAACAGCAGTGACGTAATGACAGACAATTTCATGGAGATCTGCCGATCGGTGAGATAGGGACGATCTGGCGGCAGCCGGTCCAGCCTTTCGTTCAGTAGCAATAGCCGTGTCTCCAGAAACATGAACCATGAAAATAGGAGAGAGGCTGGCATTCCCCACAAATAGGCTTCAGTTGTAGAGGCATCCGTCCGTTGGTACTGGACAAATAAGGCTGTTCCAATCTGGAGGATGACAGGCAGACTCCCGACTTTTAGCAGATAAAGCCATTCTCTCCCGACAAAAAGATAGGCGTTCTTGACCGCTTCCAAGATGCTGAACTTGCTGTTATCCATGCGCTATTTTGACGGCTTTAACCTTTCACGCCAAGTTTTTCCTGCAGGCTTGTGCTGGAAGTCGTGTACTCGAAGCGCCATTTTCTGTCCGGATGAACATAACGAAAGGCTTTTTGTGCCATCAGTGCCGCCTCATGGAATCCGGAAAGTATTAACTTGAGCTTCCCGGGGTACCAGTTGATATCCCCGATTGCGAAAATGCCGGGGATATTGGTCTCGAAATTTTCTGTGTTGACCGGGATAAGGTTGTCTTGCATCTCGATACCAAAATTGGCGACCGGGCCCAGCTTCATGGTCAGGCCATAAAATGCCAGTAGCGTATCGCAGGCAATTTCTGCGTTGGACAACACC
>JACQAA010000057.1 GCA_016195185.1 Pseudomonadota bacterium
GGTGCAGTGGAGCCACATGTCCTTCAGATTGCCGGCGATAGTCAATTCAGCCACCGGATAGGCAATCTGCCCGTTTTCAATCCAGTAGCCTTTGGCGCCGCGGCTGTAATCACCCGTCACGATATTGGCGCCGCTGCCCATCAGACCCGTCACGTAGAAACCTTCTCGAATGTCTTTGAGCAGCTCATTCAGGGTGACATGCCCTGGTTGCATATAAAAATTGGCGGGTTTGGGTGAGGGCGGGGAACTGGAGCCGCGGGCGGCGTTGCCAGTCGTTTTCAGTCCCAATTGCCGGGCCGAACCGAGGTCGAGCAGCCAGCCGGTCAGTACACCCTTATCGATGATGGCGCGTTTTTGTGGTGTCACGCCTTCACCGTCAAACGGATGCGAGCGATGGCCGCGTTTGAGAAATGGATCGTCCATGAGAGTGATGCCGGACGCCATAACCTGCTGGCCCATTTTATCTTTCAGGAGTGTTGTACCGCGGGCGACGGCGCCGCCGGAAATAGCCCCGGCCAGCGACCCAATCAGCCCGCCGGAGACGCGCCGGTCGAATATCACCGGCACCTGTCTGGTAGCAATTTTGCGCGGGTGCAGCGCTTTGACGGCGCGTTCTCCGGCGCTTTGGCCGATCGTCTTGGGGTCTTTCAGGTCGGAGAGGAAAGTGGTGGAATCGAAATCATAATCCGTCTCCATATTGACATCTTCTCCGGCAATGACAGAGACAGACAGGCTAAATCCTGAAGAGGCGTAGCTCCCGACAAATCCGTTGCTGGCAACATAATAAACAACGTCTTTACCGTAGCTGAATTCAGCCCCGTCGGAATTTGTTACGCCCTTGACGCCGCGCGCGGCCTGCTCGGCCTGGTCAGCGTAGTCATTCATTTTTTCCACGGAGGCAGTGGTGGTGTCGTATAAATCAAGCTCGGGGAATGCTTTAGCAATTTCGGACGGATCAGCGATGCCGGCATAGGGATCTTCCGGCACATTTTTTGCCATGGCCATGGCCCGTTCGGCCATTTTCTGCAGAGCCTCCGGCGCGCGATCCGAAGAGGAGACAATCGCGCTCTTTTTGCCCACAAAAACGCGCAGGCCGATCTCTGCTTCCTCCGAACGATGGATCGATTCCGGCTTGCCGAGGCGGCGGTTGACGGAAACGGAAGAGGAATCCGACAGGACAATGTCAGCACTAGTAGCGCCGAATCCTTTGGCTTGTTTCAAGAGGTCTTGCAGCAAGGTCAGTGTTGCTTCTCTTTGTGGGTCAGACATGTTTCTTTTCTTGATCCAGCGGCGCCATGTGAGCCAACGGCACGAAACGTTCTGCATGCAGGGAGCCCTGGGGCAGTTCTACCAAGTTGAGCTCCACTTTGGGGGCCAAGGCTTTGTTGTCAAAGCTGTTGTGAAATTTGTCCAGAATTTCAGAAAAGCGGTTGATGGCGTCGATCGGTTCCGTCTCGTATTGCGGGCGTTGCAGGAGAATGGCGAAATCATGGGAGCTGAGGCGCCCGATCACGTCGGACTGACGGCGCATGAAGGTCATTTTTTCTGTCAGCTTTTTGATAGTCTCGTTGACACCCTCTTCGCCGCCGGCGGTGACGATCTCGTCATAGTTGGTCATGTTGAGGAAGACGATGAGGCTGCGCTCTCCATAGCGGAATGAGCGGTCTATCGCAGAGAGGAACAGCTGGTTGAACGCCGCTTTGCCGATCAGTCCGCCCGTTGAATGAACGTTATCTTCCTGTGCCAAATGCTTGCTGATCTCTATGAGTCGTTCCGCATTGCCAAATTTTGTATCAATATCAATACTGCTGAAGGGTTTGATCAATACGTCGTTGGCCCCCGCCTTGACGGCGTCTTCCTGCGAGGCGGTCTTGGACAGCAGGATCAGGTAAGGCTTGACCGCAGAGCGAATACTTCTCCAAATTCCAACGATGACGGGTCGTGCATCTCTGAGGGTAGTGGTATCAACAATGAAACTATGCCAATGACCAAGCAGAAAGCGTAGTTTCCCTATTTCTGAGGGGGTGCGCCCGGTGTGCTGATTTGATAATGATGGGTTAGTTTGCCGTCTTCATATTCAAAGACAACTGGTGCGGCATTCGGCACTTTCGAGCGGTTGGACCAGATGTCCTCTACCGGTTCTGGTTTCAGCCCGGCGACAATCTCAAAGGCAACCATGATGCCGGAATGGGAGGCAACCACAACGGTTTCCCCGCGCTCCATGCGCGGCAGTAATTCGTCTTCATAGAACTTGCGTACCCGCTCCACCATTTGTTTGTCGCTTTCGCCGCCTGGCAAAGGCACGTCATAGCGGTGTGGATAGGCAAGGATCTCCGGATCAGTAAACTTGTTGCGTGCCGTGAAATCACCGGAATCTGCCTCGACAATCTCCTGCCGCTGCTCGATGTTCCAGCTACCATCAGGGTTTTTCAGCTGATTGTTGGTGCCGGAAGATTCCAGAGCCAGCGCTGCCGTATTGAAGGCACGCGAGAGGGTGGAACTATAGGCTTTGTCGAATACAAACCCTTTGATACATTTCCCGGCCTCACGTGCTTGCTCTTCTCCTTCCGGAGTCAGAGCCACATCGTGCAAACCGGTCAGGTAGTGCAGTTTGTTGTATTCAGTTTGTCCATGACGGAAAAGGACAAGGGTACCTTTCGTGGGCACGTTCTATCTCCTGCGATTAAAATCCCGAAATAATTAATTATGTCTATTATTGTCGATTTTACGGATTATAGCAATAAAAACTTTGCTGCCTTAAATAATTGACAATAATTCGGCTTAATATATTAATACTCCTTCCACCAAACCCGTGCCCAAATGGCGGAATTGGTAGACGCGCAGGGTTCAGGTCTCTGTGGCCGCAAGGTCGTGAAAGTTCGAGTCTTTTTTTGGGCACCATTACTTTAGTTATAGCGTGGTTTTATGACAGTCACACTGTATCAGGGCGACATCCCCGCCGGCCTCAGTTTCGGCAGCTGTGTTGCTGTAGATGCGGAGATGATGGGGTTGAAACCGCAGCGGGACCGCCTGTGCCTGGTGCAACTCTCGGCCGGTGATGGTAATGCTCATATCGTACAGTTTTCTGTTGGCCAGTATCAGGCGCCCAACCTCAAAAAGCTGCTGTCTGATCCGGCGGTCCTCAAATTGTTCCATTTTGCCCGTACTGACATCGCCATGATATGGGCGCATCTGCGGGTGCTGACGGCGCCGGTGTATTGCACCAAAATTGCTTCACGGCTGGCGCGCACTTATACCGAGTATCATGGCCTGAAGCATGTTTGCAAAGAGCTGCTGAATATTGAATTGGACAAGCAGCAACAGGCCTCTGACTGGGGTGCAGCCGCTCTGACACCAGAGCAGCTGCACTATGCCGCCGCCGATGTGTTTTATTTGCACCAGTTGAGGGAGGCCCTCAATGCTACATTGCGGCGCGAGGGACGTCTGGAGCTTGCGCAGGCCTGCTTTGATTTCTTGCCCTCGCGTGCGCTGCTGGATGTGGCCGGATGGGAAGAAACGGACATCTTTGCGCATTAAGACAGCTCAAAGAAGATATTTGACATAAATATAATAATTTGTTAGTTTGCTTTGGGTAATTTTATGGTGGCGTCTGGAATTGCCGATATAATTTCAGAATGGCTATAAATTTTGAGTTGAGCGAAAAGGCAGCAGTAATGACAATCGTTAAGCTTTCCGGCACTGATCAGGCTTCCCACAAGTGTCTTGCCACGGCGATCCGTGTGCTGGAAACGGAAGCGAGGGCGATTTCCGAATTATCGCGGTTTCTGGATGACCGGTTTTTGCAGGCGATTGACATGATGTCGTCCGCTGAGGGGCGCGTCATCGTCACGGGCATGGGCAAAAGCGGCCATATCGGTCGCAAAATCGCCGCCACTTTCGCCTCAACCGGCACGCCGGCATTTTTTGTCCATCCGGCGGAAGCAAGTCATGGCGATATGGGCATGATCGTGCGCGGAGACATCGTGCTCGCC
>JACQAA010000067.1 GCA_016195185.1 Pseudomonadota bacterium
AACAGCGTTTCAGCAACCTGCACGGCATTCTGACCGGCAAAGTTCTCTCGGCTATCTTTCGTAAAGGCATAAGTCAGGGCGGCAAGGAGGCCGATTGCCAGAAAAATATAGAATAAAACGTTACCTGAATTGCCCCTGTTCAAACGCACCCGCCATACCCCGCTCTCAGATCCTAAGACGAATTACTGTTCAATCAAAGTATGATAGTAGTGATAGTGTCCGGCCGCGTTTTCATAGCAAAGGAAGGCATTGCCATTAATAGCACCGGTGGCACCTGTGCTCAGGGTATTTGCTGCGCCAACAGCAAATGTCGCCAACGGCGCCGTCCAAACCATCGCAACGTCCGGGATCGGTATGACGGTAAAGGTTGCAACCCCCAATCCCTTCAGCAGCTGCTGACAAACTGACAGTGTCACGCCCTGCAACACTGCCAGCACCTCGCGGCCAGAAACGTCTGTATCACTGCCAACGCCCTTCACATAAAAACCAGTCGCGGGGTCTGTCGCATCAACAAAAGTCCACGACGTCACGCCAGCGTCAACGGCAAGCGAGGGCGGGCCAATAATGGCGGCGGCACCGCCTGCCTGATTAAACAGTTCATTGGTAACTGATCCTGCTGATGGCGGGTTTTTCAAGGACACACCACTCGCCCCGCTGGTTGGCGTTCCGGTAATGACCATCCGGGTGACCACCGTCCGCAGGGAGGCCGGGTACTCAGCCACCTGGCCGGCAGAAATCAGGGCCGATTCCTTGTCAACCGTACTGCCGCCGCGGCCGGATTGCGTGATGGCGTAAGACAATGCGGCAAACAGGGCCACCGCGATCAGGATCAGAAACAGGGCGTTACCCCGTTGACCCCCATTTTTCATCTTCGTTTTTCCACCCGACTGCATGGCTCCACCTCAATGCGACAAAAAACAATGGCATCGCCATGTACCTGCACTTACTGCTCTATAATCGCGTGGTAATATTGGTAAAGGCCCGCTGTGGTGTTCTGGAAGCAGGCAAACGCCTGGCCGTTAAGCGTGGCGCCGGCACCCTTCACCGTTGATGGACTGCCCGCAGCGTCATAAGCCGCTGCCGTGCCCCAATCCACCGGCCCGTTCGCACCCACGACCGGCGTTGTCGAGGCAAACCCAAGCCCCTTCTGTATCTGCGTGCATACCGTCAGGGTGATGCCCGGCAGGACCGCCAGGGCCTCGCTGTCAGTTGTACCAACACCGTATATAAAGTTACCGTCCGCTCCGGAAGCATAGGCGGGGACATAGGTCCAGGCTGTGGCCGTTCCCGCCGACGCCGGCGGCGGAACGTTGGTGGCGCCCCCGCCGTCCGAAGCAAATATGCCCACCAGACTGGTTGTGTCAAACTTGATGGCGCTTGCCGCCGTTCCGGTAATGATCATCCGGGTGACCGCCGTCCGCAGGGAGGCCGGGTACTCGACCACCTGGCCGGCAGCAATCATGGCCGATTCCTTGTCAACCGTACCGCTGCCGCGACCCGATTGAGTAATGGCATAAGATAGCGCGGCAAACAGGGCCACCGCGATCAGGATCAGAAACAGGGCGTTGCCGCGCTCACTCCCGTTTGTCAGTAACAATTTTTCACTTCTCATTGTCGTATCTCCTCTTTGTTGCTTTCGTTTTTATCCCGTTTCACTTCTGCTTTTCTTTCGTCCCCTTTGGTGCTTCCGCCTCTGGCTCGCTGATACGCACACTCTCGACCTTCAGCTTAGCCGCCAACTTCGCCCCTGTACAGGCGCTTCCGACACAGAGTGTCTCAATCTGCACCTTCCAATTTTTTCCGCCCCGCTGAAGATAGCTGATGGCAGAAATGAATTGCGGGAAATAGTCGGTATCCTGTGCCGTAATCACCACCCCTCCCTCACTCTCCGTGAGAAGGACTCCCTTATAAAGAGCGGCTATTTTTGTTGCCAATGCCTTCAGGGCAGATGCGTTCACCGGCACAGACTTCAGAACCGGGATCGGAGGCCGTAACGCCTGAATCTGCATCAGATCGGCATGCATCTTGGTTACCTTGCCCGTTTCTATCGAGGTGAAGAACAACGCACTTCCCGCCAAAAGCCATGCAAAGCTCGCAGCAATCAGGGCATTGTAGCCAACCGTCATCGGCACCGCATCCAGAAAACGATCAAGGTCCCTGATAGCCTGGGAGCTGGCGTATCTCTTGAGAACCACCCAATCTATCTTTTTCGAGTCCATAGGATCAAATCCCACCCTCCTAACGCAGTCTACACCCTACTTGACAGTATAAAAGTCAATTGTGGCAAGATAATGGCACAGTTTCTTTATCCGTCGCCGGGCCTTTTCTCTAATTTGTCCCCTTCACCCGGACACGCCCACTTTCCATACCTTGGGCAACCGCATTAATCTGCCCGGGCTGAACAGCGCTCGGTATAAGCGCCTCCCATTCTACGCTATCATTTGCCTTCACTTCATAACGGGTCAAAACACCACCGAATCCACTGGTCATATTGAGAAGCTCAATGACTCTGGCCAAGTGTTTGTCAGTATTACTTTGCAAAGCATTGGTAGCACTGATCATGAGTTGATTGGTTGCTTCTGCAGTAGCTTGGCGCGCCTTATCCAATTTAGGTGTAAGAGTGTTGGTAATTGTATAAGCCCCTACCCAAACCAACAGCGAAACAACCGTGACAGCAATGCCCGACAAAAACAAAACCCGAATCAACATACGCGACAATCTCTCTCGCTGCAGCGCCATGTTCTTCCATGGAACCGGTTTTGCTACCTCAGGATTGATTGTCACAAAGTTCGCTTCCATGCTCTGAATGCGCGGCAGAAGAGTACGCGATGCCCCCAAGAACACCTGCATCCTGCCCGTCTCCTGATCCCACCGGAGGGCCGCTGCAGCCCCCTCCTGCTCATAGATATAGACCGTTTGTCTATCCCAATACTCGCTATTTCCGGGCAAAGCGGCCGCCAATGGGCACCAGCTGTCAGGATTGCTGGCCAACGCAGATGAAGGAACAGCCAGATACCAGCAACGACCTTCGTCTACGCTGTAGCAATAGTGAACGCGTTCCGTCCCACAGGACTGGGCCGCTGCATTCCAGACCCCCTCATCTTCTAACCCCAGCACGTAAGGGATAGACCCGCCGATCAAGTCTTCTGCCGGCAAAAACGGCTGCAGTTCCGGGACCGTCCCCTCCATCAGCCCCTTGATTTTCCCGGGCCGGGCCGGCTTTTTAGGCGCCAGATGTTCATTTTTCTCTGCTACAATTGTCACGAGTTACTCTCCCCCTCCTTCCCCGCCACCGCTGCCACCACTGCCCATGAGACCACCCATCATACTGTCCATGCTCATGTTCATGACGGTCAGCGCGTAAATAGCGCTACCAAAACCAATGATCAGGAAAACTCCAGACAGCCCAAAGGCCAGCCAGACAATCAAGCTATGTTTTGTTTTGGCGCCTTGAGAACGCATTTCTGAAATTGACTCCATCACGACTGCAATCTGCGCCAAATCGGCAACACCGATCAATTCCATACGCTCACTTTTTGACAAAGGGTCTCGATCAAGAGCCGCGCCCAATCCCAGACCACGGGTAAGATCTTGTCGCGAGACAATCCAGTAATTTGCGACTTCAGGAAGCGAGGATGCCTCAGCAGCCTGAGTCAACACATCAGCGATCGGTACATTGCCCCGCAACATACGCCCGGCGGCCGCTGTACTATCGGAGAACCCCAGATCGCACATATAACCGCCAATCAAAGGAATCTTGCGCACCAGGCGTGCAGTAGGCCAATCCCGCTTGCCGCGGTTGTGCCAGAAGGAAAAGATACACCAGATGAGAAAACCCATCATCGCAACGGCAAACCAGGAAAGGAAAGTCCACAAAAACTCCAGCCGATCAACGATGCGTGTATAGTCTTCTATCTTATCCGGCTCGTTTGGGATGTTATGCCTAAACCAGCCAATGATTTTGTCTTTCCCCCAAAACATCCCCTGCACGATCGTTAAAATATCAAAGCCGATCCACGACATCGTGCCAATGATAGCGCGACGGTTTTTACGTTTTTGGGTAATATTTTGAATAGCGTGCGGAATCCCCTCGATCAATTTGTTGCTGCGTTCACTCGCTGCTAAAATCGCTATGGTCCCATGATCAAAAATCTGCAGTGCTTTCAGGGCATCAATAACACTAAGGCCACGGGATAATGCCTCCCGCGCCGGGGAAAGAATGTTTTGGCGGCGCGGGTCCGTTTCCGATTGGATAAGACGCCAGAACGCAACACCTGGCGATGTCGCCGTGGAACGGAACTGAATCCCCCGCAGGAGCTGCACCTGCCACCAGGCTGACCGAGCAAGCCACCGCTCCAAGATTGGGCGTTCATGGGGCCTGATCGTCAGCACATATCCGCCGCGCTTGCTAACCTCACTGCGCACATCCGCGACAGAGGGTAGATAGTACGACTCTACCATGCGTTTTGCCCCCGCCGGGGTATCGACCATAAACTCAACAATCCATTGCTGCATCGATCAATCCCTTTGGCGCGCGTATCGTTGCTATTATTCATCAATCATCACAAGAGCGATCTTGGGGTCCAGCAGACCATCTTTCACCAGATCACAGACCCCCTGCCGGCGCGGCATGTACTTGACGCCTTCCTGGTGTATAATATCATTAACATTGTGCAGCAGAGCGTTGAAGATCACGTCCCGTTTTGAAGTGACAGTATCCACGAGGAGCGCTTCCAGCAACAAGGCCCGCCCCAGAATTCCCGTCCGATTACATAGATCGCAGCCGCTGGCATTGTGCACGCCGACAACCTCATCCGGCTGAAGGCTGAGCTGCTCCATTTCATCTATGGACAGCACATCTTTTGCCGCCGAACGAGTGGAGCAGCTATGGCAGAGCGTTTTCACCAGTCTCTGGTTCAAAATAGCACGGATCTGTTGTGCCAGCGTATAGGTTGATGAACGCTCGCGCGCAGCGGGCATAAATGATCTGAGGCGCTCCAGGGTCTGAAGCGCTGTATCGGCGTGAATGGTCGAAATCACGGTATGGCCGGATTCAGCGGCTTTCAGCGCCGTTTCAACCGTGGGCATGTCACGCATTTCACCGATGATGATATAATCAGGATCATGACGCATCGCTGCACGGATCAGATCAGCGAACTCCCGGCCCGCACCGACGTTCTGCGAAACTTGCCACTGAGTGGCATAACGCATTTCATACTCGATCGGGTCTTCGATGGACAACACGTGGCGTCGCCGCCGGTCAATCTCCAAAACGCAGGCATATAATGTGGTTGATTTACCGGAGCCCGTCGGACCAGACATCAGGATCAGTCCGCCACCCCCCTTGATTTCTGGTGCCAGCATATGAGTCAAATGCTCTGCCACATCCGGGTAGCGGCCAAATAGCTCCTCAAAATTCTTGAGTGCGGCACGGTCGAGTAAACGAAGAGTTAATTTTTCCCCATCCTGCGCCTGCGGTCCTGCCGCGACACGGACGTCAACCTGCCGTCCCTGCCAAATAAAACCGAATCTTCCATCTTTGGGGGTGGTGCGATCACCAAAGTTAAGGCCCGCATCGCGTTTGAGCAGCGTGGTCAAACGTGCCATTGCATCCGAAGGCAGCAGATGGATGGGCACCAGGTCACCGTCAATCCGGTATTTGATCCAGTTGGGCGCATCCGGCGCATTGTCCTGCACAAGGTGGATATCTGAAGCGCGCATTTGCAGAGCCTCGGCCATCATGTCGCGCTGGAACTGATTGAGCAGGAGACCATTATCTATGTCGTAAAGCCAACTGGCGAGAGTTTTCTCGCAACGATCGGCCGACAAATCGTGGACTTCGTGCAGGGTCTTCAACAGCTCAGAACGATCCCACAGTTCCGTCTCAATTTTTTCCACCTTAAAGCCGGTACGGATTGCAGAACTCTTCAGGTTTTCAGACTGCCGGTCCGTCAGCTCGTGAAGCGGGGCTATAGTGAGAATTCCTTTCTCAAGACCAATCAGATGAACACTCAAGGGCAGCCAGGACTGCACCGGCAACAGGGCGCGCAACTGGTCACCCGTCGCACTATCGCGACCACCCGCTGTTACCTCAACTTCGCTACCCGCCCCTGACGCGCTCAGCAGCTGCTCGGCAGATCTCGTGAAACCCTGTTGAGCAAACAACGTCCTTTCCCGAACAACCATATCGAGATAACGTTCCCGGCCAATCGCTGAACGAGTCTTGCGGCGATCCCCCTTCCGGCGCTCACGGCCATCAGGAGGGCCTTTATTTTCTTTCCGGCGGTCTGAATTTTTGCGCGGCTCCGGTGGCAGCCCTCCTTCAGCGCGGTAAAGCCCCAATTTTTTGAGATATTCTTCCCTATCTTTCTCTCTCACCGGGACGCCCTCACTGGTTGATCATTCTCAGCCCACCGATTGTCGGTGGCATGGTCCTGGGAATAACCGGTATAGGCACCCCACCTGTCGACGCGCCCGTCGATGAATTAGAAACCACTTCCGCGGGGCTGGCCGGAACATTCCATTGCTGCACAATCGATTTCAGCGCAGGATCGAACATCAATCGGATTTCAGCGCCCTTATTGCTTAAAATAACCCCGGTTGACACAATCGTCACCGACCACTTCATCTCGTGAATAACGACATCTTCACCATCGCGCACCACCAAGCCGCCATCCGGGCTATTGATGACCGCGCGCGTGGCTGAATGCGAGCTCACGGTATAAGCCTTAATGGCCTGAACAGCCTGCCGTATTGCCGCCTGGGCAGGATCCTCCCTGTTGCTCGGGGCAGCGGGTGCTTGGGCACCCACGGTGTTCTGGCCGCCTGTACCGTTTTTGGCATCTGTACTGTTTTTACTCGGAGCGGGGTTATCGGGCGGAACCTCCTTTTTGATTACAATAATAGTGTCTGCTGATCCGTGGATCGGTATCACTAAGACACCACGCGCTCCGGTGTGGAGAATTTGCAACGAATCCAGAACAGACCCAATACGTGTCGGCACCCAGTTAACCGTGAGGGGACAGGCGTCACCAGGTTTCAAAGAGACGTCCTTGGCACAACCTGTGCTGGCGACCGACAACCCATTATTGGTGCCCGCCAATTTAATGCTCTTGAAAGTCAATTCAGAATCGCCGCTATTGACCAAGCTTATCGTAATCGAGGCCTCATCCTTGACCCCCTGGCCAAAGTCGACCACCTCCTTGTCGGCCACCAGCAAGCCCCTATCAGGCACGGTGGCAGGATAGACGGTGGCACTCGTCGCCACACTCGGCTGCAGGGTTCCCTTTATTTCTGCCTGCACCATCCCTTTCTTGCCCGCATGTTGCACAGCTAAGATGCCCTGCGCCAGACCTTTGCTGGTCGGCTGCCAGGAAACGATGATGTTACAGATCTCTTCCGGTTGCAGGGTTTGTGGACACTGCGAGTGATAAGTGAAGCCTGACTGCTCCGGTACATCCAGGGACATCCCCTTAATAGTGATAGGATTCGCAGAGTGGTTGCTCAGCACAATCGAACGCACCAGAGCGATTCCGCCCCCCGAATTAGCGCCGAAATCCAGACTGAGCGGGGACAGCTCAAGATCCCCCTCTGGTTTGTCGCTATTATCGTTTTTGGGTTGATAAATGCCCTTAATCTCCACCTGCGCCATGCCCGTCTTGCCGGAATGCTTGGTGATCAAAACCCCCTGCGCCAGCCCCTTACTTGTCGGCTTCCAGGTGACGATGACACTGCAAACTTCTCCCGGCTGCAGAGTATTAGGACATTGCGATTCATAGGAGAAGCCTGACTTCTCCGGAGCATTAAGAGCAACACCCTTAATATTCACAGCCTTCGTGGCACGGTTGGTTAAAGTCACCGAACGCACCAAGGCAATGCCCCCCTCTGAGGCACCAAAATCCATATTGGAGGGGGACGCCTCAAGATCACCATCCTGGTTGCTGACATTGTCCTTTGGCTCATAAATACCCCTAATCTCCACCTGCGCCAAACCGGTCTTGCCAGAATTTTTGACCATCAAAACCCCTTGTGCCAGCCCCTTACTTGTCGGCTGCCAAGTGACAACGATGCTGCAAACCTCCCCCGGCTGCATCACTTCAGGACATTGCGATTCGAAAGAAAAACCCGATTTCTCGGGCGCATTCAGCGTGACGCCCTTGATGTTGACGGTCCTCACCGTACGGTTAGTTAAAGTCACCGAGCGCACGAGAGCAATGCCCCCGGGGGATACTCCAAAATCAAGACCTTCGGGGGCAGCTACCACATTGTCCCCCCCAGCTGCCTCACGCACCACCTCCGGCACAAAATTTCCTTTCAACTCCGCCTCAAGCATGCCACTCTGGCCCGAGTGCTGAACGGCAATCAACCCTTGCGCCAGACCTTTGCTGGTGGGCTGCCAGGTGACAATGATACTGCAGCTTTCTCCCGGCTGCAGCACATCGGGACATTGCGACTCGGAAGAGAAACCCGCCCGTTCCGGCGTATTTAAACCAACATCCCAGATATCGATGTCTTCGGAAGAATTGTTGGTGAGCACGATAGAGCGCATCAAAGGAAGGCCGCCCGATGATACGCCGAAGTCAAGACTGGACACAGAAGCCTCTAGATCACCTTCCTCCTCCTGCGTATTGCTGTTATCCTCCCGCGGTTCGTAGACTCCCTTGACGTCGACCTGGGATAATCCAGCCATGCCAGAATGCTTGGCCATCAAAATCCCCTGCGCCAACCCCTTACTCGTCGGCTGCCAGGTGACAATGATGCTACAAACTTCTCCCGGCCGCAGCGTATCAGGACATTGCGACCTGTAAGAAAATCCCGACTTCTCCGGCACATCAAGAGAAACGCCCTTAATGTTGACAACTCTGGAGGTATGGTTTGTTAAAAGCACTGCCCGCACTAGAGGAATACCTCCCGCCGAAATACCAAAGTCAAGACTGTCAGGGGTGACAACGACATCTGCGCCTGCCACCTCGCGGACTACTTCCGGCTCAAAATCCCCCCTTAACTCTGTTTCAAGCATGCCGCTCTTGCCTGAGTGCTGAACAGCGAGCAACCCCTGCGCCAGACCTTTGCTGGTCGGAGTCCAGATGACAACGATGCTGCAGGTCTCGTCAGGCTGCAACGTGTCCGGGCATCGGGACTCAAAAGAAAATCCTGACTGCTCCGGTACATTCATGCCAACATCCCAGATGTCAATTTCGTCAGGAGAGTTATTCGTCAATACAATGGAGCGCATCAAAGGAAGACCGCCTGATGATTTGCCAAAGTCAAGACTGGAGACAGAGGCTTCAAGATCACCATCTTCGGGCGTGCTGCCATCATCCTTCGGTTGATAGACCCCCTTGACCTCCACCTGCACCATGCCCGCCTTTCCTGAATGCCTTGTCATCAACACACCCTGTGCCAAGCCCTTGCTGGTCGGCTTCCAGGTAATAATAACATTGCAGCTCTCGCCTGGCTGCAGCGTGTCCGGGCATTTTTCCTGGTAGGAGAATCCCGATTTTTCCGGCACATCAAAAGAAAAATCCTTGACACCGACGGGCCTGGAAGAGTGGTTGGTAAGAACGACCGAGCGCACAACAGAAATGCCGCCACTCGAAGTACCAAAGTCAAGACTGGCCGGGGCGGGCTCTAAATCCCCTTCATCCAGAGCATGCGTCTCCTCTCCTTCCAGCTGCAGCGTTGCGCTGATCTCAGATTGAACCATGGCGCCCTTGCCGGAATGTCCGACCACCAAAACCCCCTGAGTTTGTCCCTTGGTTGTCGGTAGCCAGTTGACAATGATGCTACAGGTTTCCTCCGGCATCAAAATGTCAGGGCATTCCGTGTCATACGACAAGCCCGACTGTTTCGAGCTGTTGAGCTTAATATCCCAGATTTCAATATCTCCATCAGAATTGTTACTCAATACCAAGGGACGTGCCAGAGCGGTGCCGCCACCAGCCGACACACCAAAATCCAGGTGCGCCGGGGAAAGAGAGAGATCACCTGCAACCTCTCCACCCACTTCCGTCTGCAATAGTGTCCCGGTGATTTGCGTTTGAGCAACGCCGGCCTTTCCTGAGTGCCTAACCAACAGAACCCCTTGGGCAAGACCACTCGTCGTAGGTTGCCATGTCACAATAAGAGTACAAGACTCTTCTGGCAGTAGTGTGTCGCCACATTGCGACTTATAAGTAAATCCGGATTGTGCGGGTATGTTTAAAGACATATCCTTGATCTTGACAACCTGAGACGATTTGTTAGTAATCACCACGGATTTGACCAGCGGAATTCCGCCATTAGACTGGCCGAAATCCAGGACGGGAGGAACCATCTCGACCCCGCCTTCACCCTTGACTGTGGTATTCGCCGGAACATCCAGAACGCCCTTTATTTCAACGGGCGTCATGCCGCTCTTGCCCGAATGATGCACCATGATGACGCCTTGTGCCAGGCCCTTGCTGGTCGGCTTCCAAGTCACCACAATGCTGCATATTTCTTCGGGCAGTAGTGTATCGGGACACTGCGACTCGTATGAAAACCCCGATTGCGGCGGCGTATTTATGTCAACACTCCAGACCTGAACATCTTCAGCCGAATGGTTGCTCAAAACGATAGACCGCACTAGGGCAATACCACCCGACGAGATACCAAAATCCAGACTGGCGGGGGAGGCCGCCACATCTCCCGCGACCACCTGCAACTCACCCTTCAACTCAACTTGAACCATGCCTTTTCTGCCGGTGTGCTGCACGACCAGGACGCCCTGCGCCACCCCCTTGTTGGTCGGGGTCCAGGTTACAACGATGTTGCAGGTTTGCTCTGGCTGTAATGTTTCAGGACATTGTGATTTATAGGAAAATCCAGATTTCTCCGGCGATTCAAGAGAGACGCTCTTGATTTTGACAGCCTCGGCCGAGCGATTGTTCAGCACGATAGACCGGAGCAAGGGAGTCCCACTAGAGACAACACCAAAATCCGCACTCAGTGGCGCCGCTTCTAAATCCCCCTTGGTCGTCTTCTCTTGTGGCGTCGCAATAAACTCGACATCGCCACTGATCGAAGCTGTCGCCACACGGGAATGGCCATCATGATCGACCAGCATTTCCACCCGCCAGGCCCCGCTTTGCTTACCCATCACGGCCACGGTCATGGCACATTGCGCTTCCGGACCCAGCGGGGCGTCCGAACATTGATTGAGGGACAACTGCGCAGAAACCGTCGACGAAGGATATAAATTGACCATGCCAACCTTTACTGGCGACAGGCCCTGATTTTTAAATAACACCACAATGTAAGCAGTGGCCCCAACGGCAATTTTCCCACCAAGGATATTTTCCGTCACAGCCCGAAAATCAGCCCCGGCCGCGGCAGCACTGGCAGCGGCGCCACCCGCCGTGGTGGGATCTTTAAAGGCATTATATTGCGCCTCGGATGTCCCCGCAAAGAACAGGTAAAAACACAATAGCGATGCAGTG
>JACQAA010000045.1 GCA_016195185.1 Pseudomonadota bacterium
AAGGCATGGAACTCTCTCGTCGCCGTCAAAGGCCAGATCAAATCCATCGCAGAAAGAGATTGGCTTTGCACAGGTCAGAATTTATGAGGGCTGGTATTATTCCCCAGACCTGAGCCCCGTCGAAAACGTTAGCCGGGGTTTTTTTTATTCGCCGACTTTACAGGGGAAGGGCCCTTATCCAGCCTGACGTATTTGAAAACCCGGCTTTCCTCCACTTGACCGCCTTGACCGGTGAATGCGTCAAAGGCCTTGCGCAGGCTGTCCTCGTTGAGACCATCAAAAGATTCGGGCGGCGTGACGGCCTCGGCTTTCGATTCCAGATTTTCCGAGATCAGGGTTTTTTCGCGCTTGGTAAAATTAAAAATTTCGGTGATTTTCCGCTTTATTTCCGGATAAGTTTCGACATGAGCAATTTTATCAACGCCTACCTTAGTCCACGTCTCAGTCTGCTTGGATTTTCCTCCGCCGGCTCTTTGCATTTTTGTCTGCTTGAGCTTCTGCACAAGGGCCGTATGGTCATTTTCCTCCGCTAAACTGAGGGCCGTGTCGCCATTTTTATTTCTTTTATTCAGGTTGGCTCCTTTGTCGATCAACATTTCGGCGATTTTTGTATGACCGTTGTCGATCGCCAGCATCAGGGCGGTGTTTCCTTCATCGTCCTTTATATCCAGATCGGCGCCCTTATTGATCAATAGCTCGACAATCTTTGTATAACCACTGGAGATCGCCAGCATCAGCGCGGTACTTCCTTCCTCGGTATGCGCATCAAGATCGGCCCCCTTCTCGATGAGCAGTTCGGCAATTTTTTTATGTCCATTGCTGATCGCGAATATGAGGGCCGTATTCCCCTCATCATCCTTGGCATTGGCATTTGCTCCTTTGTTGAGCAACAGTTGGGCGATATCGGGATGGCCAGTTGCGAGCGCGTGCATTAACGCGGTGTTGCCGTTCTTGTCTGTGGTGTCGAGCGCGGTACCTTTGTCGATCAGCAGTTTGGCAATACCATCAAGGCCGTACCTGATGGCGAGCATAAGCATGGTATTGTCGTCATCGTTCTTGACGTTGATATCCGCTTCCTTGTTAATCAAGGCCAGGGCGATGTCAGTATGCTTACCTGTAAGTGCATAGGCCAATGCGGTATTGCCGTCATTATCCGCAACATTGATGTCTCCTGTGCCGATCAGTGATTGGGCAATGGCGTCATAGCCCTGCTTAATGGCCAGCATCAGCATGGTGCGGCCATTATTGGATCTTATATTGACGTCGGCTCCTTTATTGATCAGCGTCAGGGCGATTTCAGGCTGCCCCTTGCTGAGTGCGCAGGCCAATGCGGTATTGCCATTGTCGTCCTGCATATTGAGATCAGCGCCTCTGCCGATTAATAGCTCGGCTGCTTCCGTACTTCCATAGTACGCTGCAAGGCTCAGTGCGGTATTACCGCGATTATTTTTTGTGTCGAGGGCTGCGCCCTTGTCAAGCAGCATACGTACGATCTGGGTATAGCCGTTCATTGTCGCGAGGATCAGCGGCGTGTTGCCAGCTTTATCCGGCTCATCAATAGGGATGTTTTTGGATGACAGCAGCTTTTCCACGGCGGCGGCATCGCCGGCCTTGATGGCTTTTCTGAACTTTTCAGCGGCATTGAATGTCAGTCCGAACAAGATGTCAATCTCCTATTGAGGGCTTTTCTCGAGTCTGCGTGTGCCCCTCACGGTAAAATCTTTGTCAGCAACGCCACCGAGGCTGGTAAATTTCTCCCATGCCTTGTCGAGCGCCACTTCGGTCAAGGTCTCGAAGCTGACCGGGGGCATGGTTGCTTCAACGCCGGTCTGAAGATTTTCGCTGATCATCAGGCGCTCGCGGCTTTCGAAGTTAAAAATCTCCGTCAACTTGCGAGCAGCGACAGGGGAGACCTCGACATGAACCAGTTTTGTGGAGCCGAACAATGACCATTCAACGGTTTCTTTGGCCAGGCGTGTGAATTCTTCCTGTTTCAGCAGGGCATGGATGTGGTCGTGCCCCCTGATTGTCGCGATTTGTAAGGCCGTTCGTTCGTTACTATCTGCGATGGCATATATGCTCGCTCCACGCTCCAGCAGAAGTTGAACTGTTTCCGAGCGGCCATAATATGTGGCTAGGCCAAGAGCTGTTGCGGATTGTGAGTAGCCAGCAAGCCATAATTTTTGGTTGACATCAACGACGTTCTTGTCGAGTGATTCACGGACCAGTTGAATGTCACCCTGCGCAGCGGCTTCAATAAACTTCTCTTGTTGTGATTTCTTGTCAGCCATCGAATCCTCCATAGATCATTTATTACAGAAATGAACTATAGAAAATCAATATGGATATGTCAATAGAATCCAGCGCGGCGATTTAAAGAAAAAAACCGTCTATTTTCCTTGGGTTAGGCTGAGTCTGGCTGGGCTTTTGTAAAGGAGCAGTGGCCTTTTTCAAAAACTCAGCGGCCTTGGAATCGACCTTGTCGAGTCTGGGCAGCAGCTTGCTGCGCACTTCTGCGTGATAGTCATTCAGCCATTTCAATTCATCGTCCGTCAGCAAAGAGGGTTCGATGAGATTGCGGTCGATTGGCGCCATAGTCAGGGTCTTGAAGGCGAGCAGGGATTTGCCCGCGGCATCTTTCTTGCCCGCGTCGACTACCGTGACAAGGCTTTCGATGCGGATGCCGTAGGCGCCTTCCTTGTAATATCCGGGTTCGTTGGAGATCACCATACCGGGGGCGAGCGGAACAGTATTTGAGCTTGGGCCAATGCTGCAAGGCCCTTCATGTACAGACAAATAGCTGCCAACGCCGTGACCAGTGCCATGGGCATAAACCAGCCCGACTTCCTTGAGGGAGGCGCGGGCTTTGACATCCAGCTTATCGCCGGTGGTGCCTTCGGGGAATACCGCCATGGCCACTTGGATATGGCCTTTGAGCACGCGCGTGACGTGCTCTTTCATTTCGGGCGTGACTTTGTCCACTGCCACGGTGCGGGTGACATCGGTGGTGCCATCGAGATACTGCGCGCCGGAATCCACCAGATAGATCGGGCCGGACAGCAGAGGCTGGTTGGTACCCGGTGAGGAGCGGTAGTGCACTATCGCGCCGTTGCCGCCGGCGCCGGAAATGGTGTCGAAGCTGAGGCCGCGGAAATTGTCGCCTTCAGCGCGGATCTGTTCCAACAGGTCGGAGGCGGAGAGTTCGTCAAATTTTGCCGCAGCGCCCGGTTCGGAAATGGCAGCCAGAAAACGGGTGAGGGCGACACCGTCGCGGATATGCGCCTCAATTGTGCCCTGGATTTCAACGGGGTTCTTGATTGCTTTCATCATTTGCAGGGGGCTGCGCTCGGCATGGAGGCTGCCGCCATTTTGCGTGATGATATCCTGCGCCTTGATGGGGGCAGAGCCGGAGTCCAGCCATATTTTCCGGCCGTGCTGGGCGAGAGACTTCAGATGATCGGCAAATTCGCCCAGGTCATGCAGGCGTACATCAGCGCCGATCCATTTTTTGACATCGCTGCCCACCTTGTTCTGATCGATAAACCAGTCGACTGTACTGTCCTGATTGGCAATTGCATAGGAGAGCGCGAAGGGAGTGCAAGGCACATCGCCGCCGCGCACATTGAGCAGCCAGCAAACTTCTTCAGGCAGGGTGATGGCCAGGGCGGCGACATTTTTTTGTTTGAGAAGATCGGCGAGTTCGTCGCGCTTTTCCTCAGACGATTTTCCGGCAAATTGCAAGGGATGCGGTACGGCAGGTTCTTGTGGCGTGGCCGGACGATTTGCCCAGGCGGCATCCAGCGGGTTGCTGTCTACAAAGACAAGAGTACCGCCGGCTTTTTCGACAGAGGCTTTGATATTCTTGACATCGTTGGGGGTGTGCACCCAGGGGTCGATGCCGAACTTGGCGTTGGCGGGCAGGTTTTTCTCAATCCATTCGGTGGGAGAGATGGTGGGGGTTGGCAGTTGGTCTTTCGCGGTACTGCAAACGTCAAAATTTTTGGCATTGACCTGATCGCGTGCTTGCAGTGTATAGCGACCATCGGTAAAAAAGGCGGCTTTGTCCTTGAGTACAATAGCTGCACCAGCCGAACCGGTGAACCCGCTGATCCAGGCCAGACGATCATTGCATTCAGGGACATATTCGCCCTGAAACTCATCAGCGCGAGGCACAAAGAAGCCATCAATGTCCCGTTTTGTCATTTCAGCGCGGAGAGCGGCCAGTTTGTTTTGAGCGGTCATGTCGTGAAATCCTTCCAGATGTATTTTGTGGGTAAACCTGTCCGCCATTATATAGCTGAAATACTTAAGAACAAGATATTTCCGTATATTTTTATAAAGCCAGAATATTATGTTTATGACAATTAATTAATGACGTTTACGAAATGTATAAATTTCTTGCATTTCCGCCGGGAATCTCTACAAATGGCCTCCTCGTACGGATACGTACGAACCCCGCTTGCCGGATGTCCGGTGGGCTAGGGGCCGTGCGGCTGGCTGTCAAATGGTTTGGCAATACAGCGGTGGTCCAGATAAAACCAAGGGAATATAAAATGCCTTTATACGAAACCGTATTTATCGTGCGGCAGGACGTTTCCGCCAAGCAGGTGGAAGATCTGGCTGCCTCCTTCGGCAAAATCGTCAACGACAATGGCGGCCAGCTGAAGAATACTGAAAGCTGGGGCTTGCGTAGCCTCGCCTACAAAATCAAGAAAAACCGCAAAGGCCATTATACACTGATGCATTTCGATGCGCCGCACAAGGCGATTGCCGAAATGGAGCGCCAGATGGGCCACCATGAAGATGTTTTACGCTTCATGACGGTCAGCATTGAAAAACTGCCGGAAGGCCCCTCTGCCATCCTGAAACCGTCTTCGGACGATGACCGGGGTGAGCGCGGCGGCTTCTCCAGAGACAGAGACGACAAACCAAGATTTCAAAGAGAAGGGAGCGTATAAATGGCTTTCGAAAAAAGATCATTCTCAGGCGGTGACCGCGAACGTAAACCCGGTGGCGACCGTGACGGGAAGGCTGGTGGTGCAGGTGGCCGCCGTCCATTCTTCAGACGCCGTAAGACTTGCCCTTTCCAGGGTGAGCATGCGCCGGCGATCGACTATAAAGACGTTAGAATGCTGAGCCGGTATATTTCCGAGCGTGGCAAGATCGTTCCTAGCCGTATCACGGCAGTATCACAAAAGGCACAGCGCCATCTGTCGCGCGAGATTAAACGCGCCCGGTTCCTCGCTTTGCTGCCTTACGTGTCAAATTAAGGAGTCATGAACAATGCAAGTTATTTTGCTGGAGCGCGTTGAAAGCCTTGGTCAGATGGGAGACGTTGTGAACGTCAAGTCCGGCTATGCACGCAATTTCCTGCTGCCGCGCCAAAAAGCGCTGCGGGCGACGAAAGAAAACGTCTTGTACTTTGATGGCCAGAAGAAAGCGCTGGAGGCGGACAGTCTGAAGCGCAAGGTTGAGGCTGAAAAGATTGCTAAAAAGATGGACGGCTTGACAGTGGCGATCATTCGCCAGGCCTCTGAAGCCGGTCAGCTGTACGGCTCCGTTACAGCGCGTGACATTGCTGATGGCATCGCGGCTAAAGGGCTTAAGGTCGACCGTACGCAGGTTCGTATGGATCGTAACTACAAGATCCTCGGTTTGTATCCGGTGAAGGTCTATCTCCATCCGGAAGTAATGGTGGGGGTGACAATTAACATTGCCCGTTCGGCTGAAGAAGCGAAGATTCAGGAAGAGAAGGGTGAGGCGCTGATCACCAAAACGGCTGAGCAGCAAGACGCCGCCGAATCTTTGGCTGCAGCGGCGATCAAAAAAGTCGAGTCTGAAGAGAAAGCCCGCTGGGCTGTTGAAAAAGCGGTTGAGCAGGAGTCCGGGGCCGCCACGGTTTAGCGGCTCCCGCACCATCCATTCCATATCAAACAGCCTGCCCTTAAAAAGCAGGCTGTTTTTTTATCCCCGCGCGATGATTCTAAAAAGACACAAAATTTCACTCAAGAATCATTCATTCCCGATGGTTATTTTGCTACTCTCGCAGCCATGACAGCTGACGCCGTAAAACTCGCCGAGATTGCCGACATCCGCACGTTGAATGACACGGATTACCGTGTGATGCCGCACAATGAGGAGGTGGAACAGGCACTGCTGGGCGCTCTGCTGGTCAACAACAGGGCGCTGGAAAAAGTTTCAGAATTTTTGCGGTCGGCGCATTTTTTTAATCCGGTGCACGGACGGGTTTATCAGGCCATCGTTACCTTTGTGGAGCGCGGGCAAGACGCCAGTCCGATAACGCTCAAAAGTTACTTTGAGAAAGATGCGGATCTGTCCCATGTCGGGGGCGGGCAATATCTTTCCGACCTGGCGGCAAGCATTATCAGCGTGACGAATGTTGCTGACTATGGACGTATCGTGTACGAACTGCATCTCCGGCGTGCCCTGATCGCGATGGGCGAAGATGTGGTCAACGACGCCTACGACCACAATGTCGATCTGGATGCGCAGCAGCAGATCGAGCAGGCAGAGCAACGCCTGTTCAAGTTGGCGACCGCCGGAGATTTCAGGGGTGGCTTCGTTGCTTTCCACGACTCTTTGGCACGTGCCATCAATCAGGCGCAGGTGGCGTATCAGCGTGTGGGCTTGGTGACGGGCGTGACCACAGGCCTTGTTGATATGGATAAAAAGCTGGGCGGATTGCAAAAATCTGATCTGATCATCCTGGCCGGACGACCGTCAATGGGTAAAACGGCGCTGGCGACTAATATTGCCTTCAATGCGGCGCGTTCCCATGTGAAACATCACGGAAAAGAAGGAGCGGTGGTGGGATTTTTCTCGCTGGAAATGTCGGCCGAGCAGCTGGCAACACGTATTTTGGCGGATTTATCGAACGTGCCTTCCGACAAAATTCGCCGTGGCGAAGTGCGCGACACCGATTTTCACAAGTTTGTTGAGGCGAGCCATGAACTGGCCCAAGTGCCGCTCTTTATTGATGACACGCCGGCTCTGACCGTCAGCGCCATTCGTACCCGGGCGCGGCGTTTACAGCGGCAGCACAAGCTGGGCATGATCGTCATCGATTATTTGCAGCTGATTCAGGGGACGGAACGGGGCAATTCGGATAATCGCGTACAGGAAGTGTCTGAGATCACCCGTGGTTTGAAAGCGCTGGCCAAAGAACTGGGGGTACCAGTGCTGGCGTTGTCGCAGTTGAGCCGTGCCGTTGAGCAGCGTGATAACAAGCGCCCGCAGTTGGCGGACCTGCGGGAGTCGGGTTCTATCGAGCAGGATGCCGATGTCGTGATGTTCGTTTATCGGGAGGAATACTATTTGGAACGGGGGGAACCTTCCCGCCGGACTGAAGAAAGCGAAGATAAATTTCACCAGCGCTATGAAGACTGGCGCAAAATCAGTGAAGACAGCCATAATATCGCCGAGTGCATTATCGCCAAGCAGCGCCATGGGCCGATCGGCACCATCAAGCTCCATTTCGACGGCGAGTTTACGCGTTTCACCAGCCGGGAAAATTGTAGTGTTGAGTCCCACGAGTAATCCTGTCGCCGGGTATGCAGAGGCTCTTTCCCGTTTTGAAGTCTATTTGGACCGGGTGTGTCGTAATTACCTGTACCTGCAAAAAAAACTCAAAAAAGGCACTGATTGTGCGGCGGTAGTGAAGGCGGATGCTTATGGCCTGGGTGCGGCTGCGGTTGTGCCCGAGCTATATAAAGCGAATTGCCGGCACTTTTATGTGGCGAAGGCTGACGATGGGCTGGCCGTCCGTGCCGCGTTGAAAGGGCAGGACGCGCATGTCTATGTTCTCAATGGCCCCTATGGTGCCGCACCGAAAGAGTTGGCTCAAAACCATCTGATTCCTGCCCTCAACACGTTGGGTGACATAGAGTACTGGGCGGGTTTTGCCCGAGACGGCGGTCAGCGGCAACCCGCCATTATCCATCTGGATACGGGCATGAACCGTCTGGGCTTATCGGCGGTGGATGTGACGCGACTGAAAAGCAATCTTACCCTTCTCAAATCTCTGGACATCCGCTACGTGATGAGCCACCTGGCTTGTGCCGATGAGCCAGAACACCCCAAAAACCCGGAACAGTTAAAAAAATTTGTGGAATTGATAGGTCAACTGGGATTGCCGTGCCGACTTAGCCTTGCCAACTCAGCGGGGATTTTTTTAGGCTCCGATTATCACTTCGATCAGGTGCGCCCCGGCTGTGCTATTTACGGAATTAACCCACAAATTTCCTTGCCAAACCCGATGCAGGGAACTGTGGCATTGAAGGCGCGGATTCTGCAAATCAGAGATGCGGTGTGTGGAGAGACCGTCGGCTACGGGGCGAATTATAAGCTGTCATCCCCGGCGAAATTGGCTAGTATTTCGGCAGGATATGCAGACGGCCTGCTGAGAAGTTTCGCGGGAGGCGGTGTGGTTTATATCAATGGGCAGAAATGCCCGGTTGTTGGCCGCGTATCGATGGAATTGATTGTCGCTGATGTTACTCAGGTCACGCCTTCGCCGCATGAGGGAGGGTGGGCAGAGCTCATCGGCGAGCACCAGAGTGTAGACGATCTGGCGGCTGCGGCGAAAACGATCGGCTACGAAATCCTGACCAGTTTGGGCGGGAAATATAAGAGAATTTATTCGGGACAAGGATACTCATGCGCAGTGCGGTAAAAGCAGATCAGCCGGAAAATAATGCCAGTTTGGTTACCAACCGCTTCCTCGATTGGCTTCAGAAAATGGGCCAGACCACTCTGGCCTTTTTGGCCGCAGTGGGGCGTTTGGCGCAGTTTACCGGACATAGTATCTATCACTGCTTTACGCCGCCGTTTTTTCCGCGACTCCTGCTGCAGCAGCTGATCAATATTGGTTTTTATTCTTTGCCGGTTGTCGGACTTACCACGCTATTCACCGGTATGGTGCTGGCGTTGCAAAGTTACAACGGTTTTGCGCGGTTTTCGGCTGAGGGAGCTATTGCTACCGTTGTGGTGCTATCCATTACACGCGAGCTGTCGCCGGTAATGGCCGGGTTGATGGTGGCGGGGCGTATCGGCGCCTCGATTGCGGCGGAAATTGGCACAATGCGGGTGACGGAGCAGATTGATGCGCTCACCACCTTGTCTACTAACCCTTACAAATATCTGATTGCGCCGCGTGTGATTGCAGGCACTCTGATGTTGCCGGTGCTGGTTCTGATCGGGGATATCATCGGTGTTTTTGGCGGATATGTTGTCAGTATCTATTCGCTGAAGTTTGTGCCGGAAAACTATCTGCATAAAACCTGGGAATACCTGGAACGGATGGATGTCATCTCCGGTCTCTGGAAGGCCGCGGTCTTCGGGTTTATTGTGACGCTGATGGGTTGCTATAACGGCTTTAATTCCGACCGCGGCGCGCAGGGAGTTGGCACGGCAACAACCAATGCGGTGGTGTCTTCGTCCATTCTGATTTTGATTTTCAACTACTTCCTGACACAGCTGTTTTTTACGGGTAAGTGACGCATGGCTGCCGTTGCAAAACTAGAACTCAAGGGTGTTTATAAATCCTTCGGCAATAACCATGTGCTGCAGGGGCTGGATGTCGCGGTTGAGAAGGGCAAATCGCTGGTGGTGATCGGTGGTTCGGGTACCGGAAAGTCTGTGATGATCAAGTCGGTGCTTGGCATCGTCACCCCGGATAAGGGGTCGATCAAAATTGACGGTCAGGAAACGACAAACATGAACCAGCATGAGCGCGATGTTCTGATGAAAAAGTTTGGCATGCTGTTTCAGGGCGGCGCCTTGTTCGACAGCTTGCCGGTTTGGGAAAACGTCGCCTTTGGCCTGATCCAGGGCAGGGCAATGAACAGAAAAGATGCGCGCGACATCGCGATAGAAAAGTTGCGCTCGGTTGGCTTGTCGCCACGGGTGGCAGGGTTGTTTCCGGCGGAACTGTCCGGCGGTATGCAAAAACGGGTGGGTTTGGCGCGTGCGGTGGCGACCAATCCGGAGATCATCTTTTTTGACGAGCCGACCACCGGTCTGGACCCGATCATGGCCGATGTGATCAATAATTTGATTATCGAAGCCAGCAAGGGTCTTGGTGCAACGACTTTGTCTATCACTCATGATATGGCGAGTGCGCGCAAAATCGCTGATAATATCGCCATGATTTATAAAGGAAAGATCATCTGGCATGGCGCCGCCAAGGATATTGATCATTCCGGCAACGAGTATGTCGACCAGTTCATTCGGGGGCGCGCTGAAGGCCCCATTACCATGGAAGTGTGAGAACAGGTGCGCGAGCAAGTAAAATCTGGCATTGTCACACGCGTTTTGATGGCGCTCTGTTCATTATTCACTGTCGGTGCGATTGGGGGGGTGGCGACTGTAGTCTCCCTGCTATATTACTTTGGCCGCGATCTGCCTGATTACCATGCGCTGGCGAACTATGAGCCGCCCATTGTCACACGCGCCTATGCCAGTGATGGCCGTCTCCTGGCAGAGTTCGCCACCGAAAAACGTGTTTATGTGCCGATCTCAACGGTGCCGCCGCGCGTTATTCACGCTTTTATTTCGGCAGAGGACAAAAATTTTTACACACACCCTGGCGTTGATATTGCCGGCATTGTCCGGGCGGCAGTCATTAATGTCAGCCATCTTCACAAGCGGAAAGTTGGCGCTTCCACCATTACCCAGCAGGTGGCGAAGAATTTTTTATTGACCAATGAGGTCAGTTATACCCGGAAAATCAAGGAAGCCATTTTGTCTTTCAGGATCGAGAGGGCCTATACCAAGAGTCAGATTCTTCAGTTGTATCTCAATGAAATTTTTATGGGCTCAGGCACCTATGGTGTTGCAGCCGCGTCACTGGAATATTTCAACCGGCCGCTGGATGAGCTGACCCTGGAAGAGACAGCCTACCTCGCTGCCCTGCCGAAAGGGCCGAATAACTACAATCCGGAGAGGCATTATGAGGCTGCCCTGGCCCGCCGCAACTGGGTGATTGGACAAATGGTTGAGAATAGCTACGCGACCAAGACTGAGGGCGCCATCGCTATGGCTAAACCGATCACCATCGTGCACCGTGATAGCAGTCAATACGCGAATTATCCGTATTTTGCTGAAGAAGTGCGGCGGCGGCTGATGGAACTGTATGGCGAAAAAGGTCTTTATGAAGGTGGATTGATTGCGCACACTTCGTTGATCCCCGAGTATCAAAAAATAGCCGAGAAGGCTTTGCGCAATGGCTTGATCGGATACGATAGCCGTTTTGGTCTTCATGACGCACCGGTTGCCACTATTGACGTCAGAGGCAAGTGGGAAGAGGCGCTGGGTCGCGTGCCGCATCCGGCCGGTATCGGTGATTTTAATCTGGCGGTGGTGCTGGACAGCGGAGAGAAAAAAGCCACGATCGGATTTTCAAACGGTAAAAGAGGGATTATTCCCTACGATAAAATGAGGTGGGCGCGCAAGGATGGGGTAACCCCCGCCAGGGTCAGCGATCTTTTAAGGGTAGGTGAGGTCTGGCTTGTCGAAGCTACGGACGGTAAAGAGGGTGACAAGGTCATTTACTGGCTGCGCCAGATTCCGCATGTGCAAGGCGGTATGATCGTTATGGATCCTCATACAGGCCGTATCTTTGCCATTGTTGGCGGCTTCAGCTATGAAATGAGCCAATTTGACCGCGCGACCCAGGCCATTCGCCAGCCAGGCTCTGCCTTTAAGCCCTTCGTTTACCTGACGGGGCTGGAAAACGGGTTTACTCCTGCCACTTTGCTCATGGATGCCCCCTTTGTATTTGATCAGGGTCCGGGTCTGGAAAAGTGGCGGCCCAAAAATTACTCGGATGATTTTTTGGGTCCGACTCCCATGCGGGTCGGGATCGAGAAATCGCGCAACCTGATGACAATCCGGCTGGCCAGTTATGTTGGCATGGATAAGGTGTCGGCGACCGCGAAGCGTTTTGGGATTATTGACGACATGCCGCCCCTGCTGTCGATGTCTGTGGGAGCGGGAGAAACGACGTTGCTGCGTATGGTGACGGGGTATAGTGCTTTCGTTAATGGCGGAAAAAGGGTAACGCCAACCCTGATTGACCGTGTTCAGGATAGAAATGGCAAGACAGTCTATGTCCATGATCAGACGTCTTGCCCGGATTGCGGTTCGTTGATCGCCTGGGACACTCAGCCAACCCCCGAGATACCGGATACCCGGGAACAGATTGCCGATCCGCGCCATATGTATCAGATCGTTTCCATGTTGGAGGGAGTCGTGCAGCGTGGGACAGGCGTTCTCATGAAAGGGATTGGCCGGCCTATTGCCGGAAAAACGGGCACAACGAATGATTCCAAAGATACCTGGTTTATTGGCTTTACGCCGGACATCCTGGTGGGTGTTTATATCGGCTATGATGATCCGCGGCCGATGGGGGCCAAAGAAACAGGTGCTCGTGTGGCAGTGCCGGTGGTGAAAGAGTTCATGGAACAGGCCCTCAGGGAGGTGCCTCCCGTGCCCTTCCGCGTGCCGGAGGGCATCCGTCTGGTGCAGATCAATGCCCAGACGGGCACGCGCGCCAAGCCGGGTGATGCCAAAGACATTTTGGAGGCTTTTGTAGCGGGGACAGAGCCTGGCGACGAGCCGACTATGTTTACAGGCCACGGCATCAACCCTGTTTCAGATATGACCCATGCCGGGGAGGGGGCGGATACCGGGCTGGGTGGTCTGTATTAGACGGCTTTTCAGCCGCGGACGAGCCGTACTGACGAGTAAGAGACGGTATTATTCGTCCGCTGCTTCGGCAAGGGCCCGCATCACTTCCTGCTTGGATAGGAGTTCACTCAAAATGATCCCATTGGGAGCACCTGGGCCGTAAATGATATTGAAGGGCACGCCGTATCTGCCGTATTTGCGCATGTAGGCGCTGATGGCTTCATTATGCTGTGTCCAGTCCGCCTGCAGACGCAGGATATTGGGGCCGGAAAGGGCTTCTTCGACGTCCTGCTGATCAATCACCAGACGTTTGTTGGCCTTGCAGGTCAGGCACCAGTCGGCGGTGATATCGACGATGACGGTTTTTCCTTCCTCCACGGCGGGTTTGATCAGAGCCTCGTCAAAATTTGTCCAGCCGTCATCCAGTGTCGCCTGGGTCGAGACGGTAATCAGCACGTTGATCAGCCAAACGGCGGTCAGGGCAAGAGCGCCAGCCAGTATTTTTTTGAGAACGGCCATCCAATGCCCCGGCTTCGGCATGTATTTGAAGATTTTTGGCGATAGGGCCAGAACAATGTAAGGGAAGGACAAGCCAAGCCCGAGGAAAGTGAAGACGGCAAAAATATCCGTTGCCTCCCGCGCCAGGGCGAATCCGATAGCCGTGCCCAGGAAGGGCGCGGTGCAGGGGGTGGCGAGCAGGGTGGCGAAGGCGCCGGTCAAAAAGTGTCCCAGCAATGTTGGGTCATGTTCGTGCCGGGCTGGCAGATTTCTGGCAACGAAACGGGGCAGCGGAATTTCATAGGCTCCCCATAAATTGCAGGCAAAGGCAATAAGTACGGCAATAAGGAAGATCAGGAACAGCGGGTTTTGAAACTGGACACCCCAGCCCAGGCTTTGGCCGCCGGCTTTGAGCAGAGAGAGAGCTCCGGCCATGATCCAGAACGAGCATAAGATGCCGGCAGCCGAGGCCATGAAGTTTCGGAAGATGGTCCAGCGGTGAACGTGGTGATCCTTACCGCCATGACTGAGCACAGACAATATTTTCAGAGACAGAACAGGCAACACGCAGGGCATCAGGTTCAAAATCAGGCCGCCCAGAAACGCCAGCAACAGGATGTCCGGGTTTAGATTCTCCTCTGCCAGATTGCTGACGGTTGTAGCAATGTGTGTCGGCGGGGCGGCGCTGGCGGACACGAAGCGTCGCTCAAAGGACTGCGTTGAATCCGTGACGGTCAGGACGATCGTGCCTTGAGCCAGATTTTGTTTCAGGGTTTCCAGGGGTTCGGTAGAACGAACGGGGGCTTGCAAATGCAATTGCTGCGTTGGCGGGTCATAATTAACCACGGGTTTGCCGACGCTGATAAAAGGTGACGATTCGACAAACAGATCGGTGCCCGCACCAAAGCTGTGTTCGGAAAGGGCGTTGACATGCAGGTAGGTTTTTTTGTTATCCTCCTCCGCTAGCCAGACATCCTGTATAGAGAAGCTGGTGCTATCCCCGGTCGCAGGGATTTTCTTGAGTGCGAGCGCCAGTGTTTTCTGGTCTGGGGATACTTGCGCTTCCCCGGCGGGCATGGTGAGAGACAGATAGTGCGATTCTGGCACGCAAAGCTTGTTGCAGATCAACAGATCAAGCTTGAGATTAAGGGTGATTGGTTTTCCCGGCGTTTGCAGGGTCACATCGATGGGAAAAGTGGCTGAGTCCTCATAACCAAAATTGTCGATATCAAAGGCCGTAAAGCGAGTAGGAGTTGGCCATTGAATTTTGG
>JACQAA010000046.1 GCA_016195185.1 Pseudomonadota bacterium
AGTGCCCAGACATGGATGAAAACCACGCCCAGGATCACGAAAGGTAACAGGAAGTGTAGTGCGTAAAAACGGTTCAGCGTGGGGTTATCGACTGAGAACCCTCCCCAGAGCCAGGTCACAAGCCCATCCCCCACCAGCGGAAAGGCTGAAAAGAGACTTGTGATGACTGTGGTGGCCCAGCCGCTCAGCTGACTCCATGGCAGGGCATACCCCATGAAAGCGGTGGCCATCATCAGAATAAAAATAACGACACCGACAATCCACAATAACTCGCGCGGGGTTTTGTAGGAACCGTACCAAAGCCCTCGGAACATATGGATATAGACTGCGATGAAGAAAAATGACGCTCCATTCATATGGGCGTAGCGCAGGAGCCAGCCATAATTCACATCGCGCATTGTGCGTTCTACACTCTCGAAAGCAAGCCCTGTGTTAGGCGTATAATTCATCGCCATGAACACGCCCGTTACGATCATGATGATCAGCATCGTCATTGCAATCCCGCCGAAGCTCCACAGATAGTTGCAGTTCTTCGGCATCGGAAAAACGCCATATTCTTTGGTGAGCATCGTGAAGATGGGCAGACGGTCGTCGATCCATTGGATCACGGGGTTTTTGAACTTCTCAGTACTCACGGGGAGGGACACGGTTGCTGATCCTTAAAAATGCACGTTATTCTTCATCCTTAATGGTGATGTAATTTTAGTTTCTTTTGTTTGTAATATATGTTACAAATATTTGCAAATTTTATTTATAGGTAGCTATGAACTGGCTAGTATTTACATACTCTCTGCCGCTGGGAAAGAACTCAAGCATACGCGTTTCTTTGTGGCGCAGACTAAAACGCATCGGCGCCGTGTCGCCAAAAAGCAGCGTGTTTATCCTGCCGGATCAGGACGATTGCCTGGAATCTTTCCAGTGGATGGCGCAGGAAATCCAGCAATCCAAGGGCGAAGCGTTGGTGATGAAGGTCGAGCGTTTTGAGGGATTGAGCGAGAAACAGGTGATCGCGTTTTTTCATGCCGCTCGCAAGAAAGATTATGATGAACTACTGCCCGATGTGAAAACGCTGCAAAAGGACATAAGAAAAGCCAAGAGCCAAGACCAAAAGGATCTGGACCGCCTGGAAAAACTGCGCAAGCGTTTTGCGGAAATCACCATAGTGGATTTTTTCCGTTCGCCGACCGCCGAATCAATCAAGGAATTGCTTGACGATATCGAAGCAGAATTGCATCCAGGCGCTAAGAAAGCACTGGACATACCTGCACTCAATATCCGGAATTATAAAGGACGGGTGTGGGTAACGCGCCCGCGCCCATATGTTGATCGACTGGCCTGCATCTGGCTGATACGGCGGTTCATCGATGCCAAGGCCGTTATCCGCTACAGCGACACACCGAAACAAAACGAACTATCCTTCGATATGAAAGAAGCAGTATTCGGTCATCGCGGCAATCTTTGTTCGTTCGAGGTGATAATGCGCTCTTTTGGCCTTGAAGAGGACGGGATAAAGGCTTTGGCCGAACTTATCCATGAAATTGACCTGCGTGATGGCAGATACCACCGTCCCGCAATTGAAGGGATAGAGCTCGTATTGAAAGGCTGGCGACAATCTGATATCTCCGATGCCGAACTGGAATCGCGCGGGCTGTTGTTTTTTGACGGGCTGCACGTGGCGCTTGCCGGAGAGAAAAACTGATGTGGCCGATCCTCAGTACTTGCAATACCAACTGGTATAGAGCGCTGATCATGAGTTTCCTGTGATGAATAATACCACATCGATCAACTCCATAGAATCGGTTCCGCCGCATTATACCCTCTGGCAACTCATGGCTTATATGCTCAAGCTGGGAACAATCGGCTTTGGCGGGCCGGTGGCGCTTGTTGGGTATATGCACCGCGACTTTGTAGAAGAGCGTGGTTGGATCGATGAAACGGATTATAAAGAGGGTCTAGCGCTCTCTCAAATGGCGCCGGGGCCAATGGCTGCGCAACTGTCTATTTATCTTGGCTATGTGCATTACCGAATTCTGGGCGCGACACTGTCGGGACTGGCTTTCGTGTTGCCGTCGTTCCTGATGGTACTTGCCATCGGCTGGGCTTACGTACGTTTCGGCGGGTTGCCGTCGATGCAAGCCGTGTTCTACGGGGTTGGTGCGGCGGTTATAGGCATCATTGCCCTGAGCGCAAAGAAACTCACTCAAAAATGCATCGGCAAGGATAAGCTCTTGTGGGCCATTTATCTGCTTCTGGCTGCCGTTACGGTTATCACGCAGAGCGAGGTGGCGGGGCTGTTTATTGCTGCCGGAGTTATTGTGTGGTTATGGAGGTGTCCGCCAAAGGCATGGAAGAACGGAAAGCTCATGTCAGCCGCCGCTGTCATTCCGATCATGAGCAGCACTCAAAACGAAACGCTGATCCAGATAGCACTTTTCTTCGCCAAGGCCGGAGCTTTCGTCTTTGGTAGTGGCCTTGCCATTGTGCCATTCCTCTACGGCGGCGTTGTGCATGAGCACCATTGGCTGACTGAAAGACAATTCGTTGATGCTGTCGCCGTTGCCATGATCACTCCAGGCCCAATTGTCATTACGGTGGGTTTTATCGGTTATCTGATTGCTGGTGTAAAAGGCGCTGTCGTGGCGGCGGTGGCGGCGTTTTTTCCCTGCTATATGTTCACGATCATTCCAGCACCTTACATGAAAAAGTACGGCAAGGTGCCAGCACTCCTCGCCTTTGTGGATGGCGTGACGGCAGCCGCCGTGGGGGCCATCACTGGATCGGTGATCGTACTGGCGCAGCGTGCCATCGTCGATATTCCTACCGCCGTGTTGGCGGTTGTTACTGCAGGGCTATTGTGGAAAATCAAGAAACTGCCCGAACCTTTGATCGTCGTCATTGCCGCCGTATCAGGATTAGTTTTTTATCATAAAGTTTAAGGAGTCTGTTACATGGATAAGCTCACCAATACCTCAGGAAAATATGCAGCCGCACCGTTGCCGTTCGCCTATAATGCGCTTGAACCGGTAATCGACGCCAAGACCGTTGAATTGCATTATACCTTTCACCATCTTCCGGCAGTAGCTGCCGCGAACAAAGCCGAGGAAGCTCTGGCCAAAGCAAGAGAGTCTGGCGATTTCAGTCTTGTCAAACACCATGAGAAAGAACTGGCATTCCAGCTCTCCAGTCATATTCTTCATACGATTTACTGGACTAACCTTTCGGGCAAGGGCGGCGAACCGACAGGTGATCTGGCGAAGGCTATTACGGCTGAATTTGGCTCCCACGATAAATTCAAAGCACACATCATAGCCGCTGCCACTTCTGTCGAAGCCGCCGGTTGGGGCGTGCTGGGCTACCACCCTGTCACCAAAAAGCTGATGATTTTGCAATGCGAGAACCACCACAAATTGACTGCCTGGGGTGTGCAGCCGTTGCTGCTGTTGGATGTATTCGAGCACGCCTATTACCTCAAGTACCAGAACCAGCGCGGCGAGTACCTGAACAACTTGTTCAAAATTATTAATTGGGATAACGTTACAGAACGTTTCAACGCCGCCCAACACTGAAAGGAATACCAACGATGAAATGGATTACACGCGAGCGCCCGAAGATTGACCGCATCGCCTGTCCTTGGCTCATCCGGAAATTCGTCGATCCCACGGCGGAGTTTCTCTATGTGTCGAAGGATATTGTTTTAAAAGCGGCCAAGGAACAGGATGCCATTCCTTATGATGTTCCCGGGATTGAGCTGACGCATGACGGCCCCTATTGCAGTTTTGATGCGATCATAAAGAAATACAATATTAAAGACCCAGCAGTGTTGAGTCTTGCCAAAATCGTCCGGGCCGCTGACACGGATACGCTTGACAATGCGCCGGAAGCAGCCGGACTTCTGGCCATCAGCAGGGGGCTTTCTGCCAATATGCCGGACGATCACGATATGCTGAAGGTTGGAATGGATATCTATGAAGCCTTATACCAACGGCCCAAAATTTTGACTCGGAGGGGATTCCCAAAGCGTTAAGGATGTGATTCACTTGTGCAAAAGCACAGGAGGAGACATGGCGAGTATTGCGATTACCAGAACGATGG
>JACQAA010000051.1 GCA_016195185.1 Pseudomonadota bacterium
TCCTCTCCTACCCCGTCTTTGCCACGCGTGGCCGCCTGTACCAAGGTTCCCTCTTCGTAGCGAAGATTACAAGATAGACCATCTATTTTGGGCTCGGCCAGAATTTCCAGTTTTGTTGTATTCGGCAACAGCAAGAATTTCCGTGCACGGGTTGTAAAATCCATTACATCCTCGCTACTGAAGCGAGTATTGAGAGAGAGCATGGGGACGGCGTGTATTACCTTAGCGAAATCTTCGCGAGGGGCTGCGCCAACGCTCTGCGTAGGGCTATCAAAGGAAAGAGCGGGGCGAAGGCGCTCTGGAAATACAGCTTCTATTGCTTCTAGACGCCGTTTCAGAGTGTCATACTCTGCATCGGAAATTTCTGGCGCATCTTGCTGGTGATAAAGAATATCGTGGTGCCTGATCTGTCGCCGCAGTTCTGCGGATTCCGCAGCTGCTTCGTCGGCACTAAGTGTACTAACGCCGGGAAGCTTTTTCTGTTTATGCGGCATGACTTTCCAACAGTTTCGCCGCAGCGGCACGCGCCTCAACCGTTATTTTGGCGCCGGAGAGCATACGGGCGATTTCTTCCTGCCGTTCCTGCATCACTTGCAACGCCGTGATTTTGGTGATGACAGTACCCTTTTGCTCAGTTTTTGCCACGATCCAGTGATGGGCGGCCCGAGCGGCCACTTGCGGGCTGTGGGTGACAACCAATACCTGATAGTTGCGGCTAAGCCGCGCAAGACGCTCGCCGACCGCATCTGCAGTGGCACCACCAATACCGCTATCCACTTCATCGAAAATGAGTGTGGGAATGGAGCTGGTTTCAGCAAGAATAAGCTTGAGGGCGAGCATAAAACGCGACAACTCGCCACCAGAGGCAATCTTATGGATCGGTCCCGCCGGAGTTTGCGGATTTGTAGAAACAACAAAACGCACAACATCAAAACCCCATGGGCTCCAATCAGACTCTGCGGAGCTTTTGGAACAATCAACGGCAAATCTGGCTTTATCAAGCCTCAGATCAGGAAACTCCGCATTGACAGCCTTGCTCAGTTTTTGTGTTGCTTTCTGGCGTTTGACACTGACTTTTTCCGCCCGCTCCATAAAATTCTTCCGTGTAGCTGCGACAGATTGTGTCAATTCTGACAGAGCATCTTCCTGATGCGTGATCAAGCGCAGTTTTTGTGATAACTCGGCATGGATACGTGGTAGATCATCAGAAGTACAGCGGTGCTTTTTGGCACATTCCTTGAGAGAAAAATAACGCTCCTCGATATCTTCAAGACTGTCGTCACCACCCACATCGCCATTTTTGAGGCGCTCAACCTGATAAGAAAGTTCATCAATTTCATTTTTTGCCCGCCCCAACGTTTCCGTCACCTCTGTGGTTTTGATGCCGGATTTATCCAGCAATGTCTGCAGTTTTCCAAGCAATGCCTGGATACCACGCTCACTCTCCAGAATCTCCGCTGCCTGTTCAAAAGCTCCCTGCATTTTTTCGCGATTGAGCAACACGATGCGTTTTTCGGCGAGTATTTTTTCTTCCCCCACCTGCGGATCCAGTTCCCCCAGTTCAGCAACAGCATATTTCAGATACTCTTCCTGCTGGCGCGCAGCTTCGATATCAGCGGCGGCTTGCTCCAACTTCTCACAGGAGGAGCGCCAATCGTCCCATGCCTCGCGTAGCATTGCCATTTCACCATCAATACCCGCTTTCAAAAATTGTAAGACCGGATGCCGGGCAGGAATATCAAAACAGGCAGTAACGCTAGCTTGTGACTCACCATGGCGCACTAGTCCCGCCTCGGCACGGCCACCCAGCGCCAGTCCCAGCGCATCCAGCAGTATGGATTTTCCAGCTCCGGTTTCCCCAGTCAGCGCAGAAAGACCTGCATTGCCCTCTAATGTTAGGCGATCAATCAGAACAATATTGTGAATAGTCAGACTGGCGAGCATTTATAGGGCCCAATCAGTTGTTAATCACTTTAACGGACGGCGGAGCAGGATCCTCTGGTTTCTTTGGCGGTTCTGGCAACGGGTCTCCTGCCAGCCGATAAGAGTCTCTATACCAACTGCTCTGCGGATAATTCTGACCCAAAATCGCCGCGGTCTTGCGCGCCTCATCCATGATCCCCAGCGACGTATAAGCTTCTGTAAGGCGCTCCAACGCTTCGGGAACGTGTGAGGTCGTCTGATATTGCTCAACCACTTTTTCAAAACGATTGATGGCCGCCTGATATTGCTTGCGGTACAGATAATAACGACCAATCTCCATTTCTTTGCCAGCCAGGTGATCAAGAGTTAGATCAATTTTCAATGCAGCATCCTTGGCATATTGGCTATCTGGAAAGCGTGTCTTAACCTGACGAAGGCTATCAAGGGCTAATTCAGTCATTTTTTGGTCACGCCGAACATCCGAGATCTGTTCGTAGTAGCACAGCGCCCGTAGGTAATACGCGTAGACGCTGCTTTCATCACCGGGGTGCAGATCGATAAATCGCTCCAACGCCATCAAAGCCTCGTCATATTTCAGTTCCTTGTAGTAAGCATAGCTGGCCATGAGCTGGGCACGCGTCGCCCATTGTGAATAGGGGTAGTTTTGCTCAACCGCATCAAACTCCTTGGCCGCCTCGGCAGTACTACCGGCGTCCAATTTTGCGGCCGCCCTGTTGTACATGGTTTCGACCGGTTCCTGCTTCTCGGCTGAATCATCCTTTTTGGAAGCACAGCCGCCCAGCGTCAACAGGGACAGAAGGCACAGAATAGCAACAATACGATGACGGTTTGTCATGATAATAACTCAAGAACAAAAGTGAAACAGAGCTCCTGCTCTTATAGCATGACTAAGTATGGCTGGGAAAGGCTGAAATCAGGCCGTGACGGTCACCGGATAAATCCTACAAACCGACGCCCGACGCCGAAACGTCGATGCCCGCCCCAACTCAATGATTTCGAAGGCATCCGGCTGACTGAACAGCGTATGCAGAATCTTGCTATTCATGGCATGCCCCGCCTTGACGCCATGGTAATGGCCGATGAGCCGCATGCCGGCGAGATAGAGATCGCCAATCGCGTCCAGAATTTTGTGGCGAACGAACTCATTTTTAAAGCGCAAACCCTCGGGATTAAGCACCTTGTCACCATCAATAACAATGGCGTTCTCCAGGGAACCGCCGCAGGCCAGCCCCATTTTACGAAGCTGCTCAACCTCATGTAAAAACCCAAAAGTGCGCGCTGCTGCAATATCCCGACGGTAGGTGTTATCCAACATCTCGTGAGTGTACTTCTGGCGACCAACCAGTTTATTATCAAAGGCAATCTCGAAGCTAAAATACTGGCTGTCGGCGGGACTTAAAACAACCTCTTTATCACCTTCCTGATAAACAACCGTCTTCTTGATACGGAT
>JACQAA010000036.1 GCA_016195185.1 Pseudomonadota bacterium
GGTGCGACGAATCCTGCCCCCCCTGACGATGACAATGACAGTGGAGGTGTAACCTCCTTTGCCATGACGGCATTTGCCTGCCCATTTTCTCAGCGGTATATCTGGGGGGTGGCAGACCCCTATGGGCTCACCTTGAGCTATGGACCGCTAAGCGGGACTCAGGAGTGTAATTTCAGTCTTGCCACTCCTCCTAGCACGCCTGTCGATGGAACCAATGTGGTTACGTTCTACAGGTCGGGTATTTATGATGTCATAAATACGACTAAACAGACAGCCTACAGCACGTTTAAGACCAGTATCGGCGATGAGTTACAAAATGAAATGAAACAACGTGGATGGGCCGGTATGGGCATGTGGTTCCACAGAATTAGCGAGATAGCCGCCATGGCGGGGTCGATGGCGACGCTGCCGATCACGATTACCGAGGGGACCATCGCCATTGGTGCCGGGAATGTTAGTGATGCTGCTTGCGCAGATGCCAGCGCAGGTCAGGATGCCAAGGTGAAATGTGTCATTAACAGATACAAGGCATGGTGGCAAACGGCGATACCAGGCGCAGCAGTGATGGAATCGGATCCTGGCCGGACGCTTCAGGCGCCAATCCCCGATGGCGGTGGCGACGCAAGCAAGGCTACGGGAATGGTTAGTGATGTTCTGGGGAAATATACTTTTTCGTCATGGATTGGGGTCAGTGGTACGGACCTCTATCCTATGGCGCGGCTGGCCAACCTGGGGAACGCCTTGGTAGCTATAGCGATAGATATGTGGACTCTTGAGACGGCTCTGATGCTTGCCTCTGCAACGCTTGGTATAGAGGCTCTTGGTAATGGTGATCCTGTGTTGCCTATAGCTATCATATTCAGCCCGCTTGCGGGCATGCTTACATCGCTGGTCGGGATTCTGTTCGGAGCAGGCGTCCTGCTGGCCTACTGGATCCCCATCCTCCCGATGATCCGCGTCGCCTTTGCGGTGCTGACCTGGATGATTGCCGTGTTTGAGGCGGTCGTGATGGTGCCGATAGCGGCACTCACCCACATTTCGACAGAGGGAGAAGGGATGGGCGGGCAGGTCCGGAATGTGTGGATTTTGTGGTTGAACGTGTTTCTGCGACCGATCTTGACAGTTCTTGGTTACGTGGGCGCCATGCTGGTTTTCAATACTTTTATTGCCTATATCAGCGATGCGTTTGGAACGACGCTTGCGGGTCAGGGCATGCAGGCTGGGCAGAAAGCCGTTTCGGGCGGAATCCAGGGTGTGCAGAAGCAGCAAAGCGATAAGGCTGCGGGGGACCTAGAGGCAGAAAGGCATCAGCAAATGATTGATGCGCTCGGCAAGAGGTGATTTTAAAATATATTGACATAAACTATAAAAATCTGTACCATCATGTAAGATGGAATAGTTGTCGTGTAGCCGGGTTTTAGAGAGGAACGGGATATGGGTGCTGTACTGAAAACGATAGCTGAGGTTATTAAGAATACACTGCTGTTTGCTGTGCGTCTCGTTAGCACCGCGATTGCCACCATCTTGGGGCGGCCGCCGGGTCAGGCAGCTAAAAAGCCTGACAAAAAGCAACCCGGCGTCACCCGTTCGCAGCCGCAACCTTCTCAGGGCACCAGCAACCTGCCCGAGAATGGCAGCCTGGCAAAGACATTCAATCAAGAAGCTGCCCCTGCTCCTGAAGTACCGGCACCGGCTCCAGAAGCTACTGTCGAGGCACCGTCGCCGGCTCCAGTGCAAGCGCTGGTGCCAGCGGCGCCCGGAATGGCTCCATAAGTTTCTTCTCCACAGGTCCCCTGTCTTGCCACTGCATCCCTCACAGTGTAAACTGCTCGTGAAGGAAAAAATCAATGTCCAGACCGTTTGTTGCCGGCGTGCTGCTCGCCGCCCTGTCCCTTTCCACCTTTGCCCTGGCTGAAGATATCAAACCCCTTTACGGCGTGGCCATGCATGGGCAGGTGAAATATGCCGCCGGTTTCCAGCATCTCGACTACGTTAATCCGGAGGCGCCCAAGGGCGGTGAGATTCATCTGGCGACCGCGGGCACGTTTGACAGTCTTAATCCCTACATTATCAAAGGCGTTGCGGCGCCGGGGATCGGCATGGTCTATCAGACATTGATGGCCAATACTGAAGACGAGGCGCTGTCGGAATATGGCTTGATCGCCAAAACCATCGAAATGCCAGAAGATCGCAGCTGGGTTGTGTTCAATCTCAACCCCGATGCGCGCTGGAATGATGGGCAGCCGATCACAGCGGATGACGTGGTGTGGAGCTTTGACACGTTGATGAGCAAGGGGCATCCGCATTACCGTGCCTACTATGCCAATGTGAAATCCGCCGTCGCCGAAACGCCGACCCGCGTCAGGTTCACCTTTAACATGGCGGGCAATCGCGAATTACCCATTATTGTTGGGCAGCTGCCGGTGCTGCCGACTTGGCATGCCGAGTATGACCAGCCGCCTGTCCGCCAAGGTTTGATCAAAAAAGAAGAAATACATCATAGCCTGCCGGCCGGGATGCAGGCTTTTGCCTTTAATCTGCGGCGCGCGCTCTTTCAGGATGTCAGGGTGCGTCAGGCGCTCGGCCATGCTTTCGATTTCGAATGGTCCAATAAGCAGTTTGCCTATAGCAGTTACAAGCGCACGCAGAGCTATTTTGCCAACTCAGAACTGGCTTCGGCGGGCATGCCCAGCGGGCGTGAGCTGGAGATCCTGAAAAAATACAAGGGGCAGATTCCGGATGAAGCGTTGAACAAGGAATTCAGCTTGCCAAAAACCTCCGGCTCCGGCCAGGATATGCGGCAAAACCTGACCATTGCTAGAAAGTTGCTGGCCGAAGCCGGCTGGCAGATGGGCAAGAGCGGGGGGCTTGAAAAAGATGGACAGCCCTTCAAATTTGAAATCCTGATTGACACTGAGGCGTTCGAGCGCTGGATTAACCCCATGATTGCCAACCTCAAAAAATTGGGGATTGAGGCCAAACTGCGCTATGTGGACACAGCGCAATACCAGAACCGCATGAATAATTTTGATTTTGACATGACAGTAACCACCTTTGGCGAGTCATTGTCTCCCGGCAACGAGCAGCGTGATTTCTGGAGCAGCGCAAAGGCGGATGTGAAGGGCAGCCGCAACCTGATTGGCATCAAAAATCCGGTTGTTGATCAGCTGATCGACCTCCTCATCAGCGCGCCTGACCGGGACGAGTTGGTGGCCCGTACCCATGCCCTCGACCGTGTGCTGCTGTGGAATTATTATGTGATTCCGCAGTGGCATCTGGATTATTTCCGGGTGGCTTATTGGGACAAATTCGGTAAACCGGCCATTTCCCCCAAATACGGCCTTGGGATCGTGGATACGTGGTGGTACGACGCGGAAAAGGCTGCTAAAATTGCTTCGAAGATCAACACCCCCTGAACCCGAAGCAAAATAAAATATCTCCATGGCCGCTTATATCATTCGTCGTCTGTTCCTGATGATTCCGACGTTGTTCGGGATCATCCTGATCAATTTCCTGATCGTGCAGGTTGCCCCCGGCGGTCCTGTCGAGCAGATGATTGCCAAGCTGCAGGGGCTTGACACATCCGCCACCCAGCGTTTCAGCGGCGGGGGAGGCGATGCCGGTGCTACAACCCAGTTGATGCAACAGCAGCTCACCAGCAGCAGTGGCGCCAGTAAATACCGTGGCGCGCAGGGGCTTGACCCGGAATTTATCAAATCGCTCGAAAAACAATTCGGTTTTGATAAGCCTCTTGGTGAACGCTTTGTGCTGATGCTTAAAAATTACCTCGTATTTGATTTTGGCGAGAGCTACTTCCAGAATAAAAAGGTTATTGATCTGGTGTTGGATAAAATGCCCGTCTCCATCTCGCTCGGACTGTGGACGACATTACTCGTTTATTTTATCTCCATTCCGCTGGGGATCAAAAAGGCCGTTCGGGATGGAACAAAATTCGACATCTGGACCAGCGGCATGGTGATTGCTGGCCATTCCATTCCCGGGTTTCTGTTTGCCATCTTCCTGATCGTTATTTTTGCGGGCGGAAAATATCTGGATATTTTTCCGCTGCGTGGTCTTGTCTCTGATAACTGGCACGAGCTGGACTGGCCGCACCGTATTATTGACTATTTCTGGCATATCATGCTGCCGGTGCTGTCGATGGTGATCAGCGGGTTTGCCGGTCTGACCATTCTCACCAAAAATTCCTTTCTGGAGGAAATCAACAAGCAATACGTCCTGACCGCGCGCGCCAAGGGGCTGGCGCAGAACCGGGTGCTCTATGGGCATGTGTTCAGGAATGCGATGCTGATCGTCATCGCCGGATTTCCGGCCGCGCTGATCGGTATTTTTCTGACCGGCTCGGTGCTGATCGAAACTATTTTTTCTCTGGATGGCATGGGATTGCTTGGTTTTGAATCGGCGCTGAACCGCGATTATCCCGTTATGTTCGGAACCCTGTATGTTTTTACGCTGTTGGGTTTCCTGATCAAGCTGATCAGTGACGTGACCATGATGTGGGTTGATCCGCGCATTGATTTTAGCGGACAGGGAGAAAGATGATGTTCCGGCTTTCTCCAATAGCTCAGCGTCGTATTTCACAGTTCAAGCGTAACCGCCGCGGCTATTACTCTGCCTGGATTTTTATGGCGCTATTCCTGTTCAGCCTTGGCGCCGAGTTGGTTGCCAATGACAAGCCGATTGTGGTTTCCTATAACGGCGGATATTATTTTCCAATCGTCAAGTCCTATCCGGAAACGGTTTTCGGCGGAGAGTTCGAGACGCAGGCGGATTACCGCGATGCGGCTGTTAAAAAACTCATTGAAGACAAGGGCTGGATGTTGTGGCCGCCGGTTCATTATTCGTACCAGACCATCAATTACAGTCTTGATGTGCCAGCACCGTCGCCACCCTCGACTGAAAACCTGCTTGGCACTGATGATCAGGGGCGGGATGTTTTTGCACGGCTGCTCTATGGCTTTCGCATTTCCATTTTGTTCGGCCTGACGCTGACGATCCTCGGCAGCATCGGCGGCGTGGTGGTTGGCGCGATGGGCGGCTATTTCGGCGGCATGTTTGATTTGCTATCGCAGCGTTTCATGGAAATCTGGTCTGGGATGCCGGTGTTCTTTTTGCTGATCATCATGTCGAGCGTGATCACGCCCGGATTTTTTACGCTTTTGCTGCTCATGCTGCTGTTCTCCTGGATGCATCTGGTGGATGTTGTGCGGGCAGAGTTTCTGAAGGCGCGTAGCCTTGACTATATCCGCGCTGCCAAAGCGCTCGGCGTATCGACACCTGTCATTATGTTCAAACATGCTTTGCCCAACGCCATGGTGGCAACACTCAGCATGATGCCGTTTGTCTTGACGGGATCGATCACGACGCTGACGGGACTGGATTTTCTGGGCTTCGGGTTGCCGCCGGGCTCGCCATCGCTGGGCGAGCTCTTATCGCAAGGAAAGAACAATTTACAGGCGCCATGGCTGGGAATTACAGCTTTTCTATCGCTGGCCGTGATGCTGAGTCTGCTTACTTTTATCGGAGAAGCGGTGCGTGATGCTTTTGATCCAAGAAAGATATTTAGAGGATAAATGATGGTGTTACTGGAAATAGCTAACCTTTCAGTTGACTTTAGGAACGGCATGCAAGTGACGCATGCGGTAAAAAATATCTCTTTCTCGATTGAGAAAGGCGAAATTCTGGCAGTAGTCGGCGAGTCAGGTTCGGGAAAATCTGTCACGGCATTGTCAGTCTTGCAACTTTTGCCATATCCGATTGCGCAGCATCCCGGCGGTTCAATCAAATTCAAGGGGCAGGAGTTGATGGGTGCGCCGGACATCGTGCTGCGCGGTATTCGCGGCAACAAGGTGGCCATGATCTTTCAGGAGCCGATGACTTCCTTAAATCCGCTGCATACGATTGAAAAGCAGATTGCAGAAGCTTTGTTCATTCACAAGCGCATGTCGCCGGTACAGGCCCGTCAACGGGTCATCGCGCTGTTGGAAATGGTTGGGCTGGAAAAACTGACGCAACGGTTGGGAGCCTATCCGCATGAACTGTCGGGCGGGCAGCGGCAGCGGGTGATGATCGCCATGGCGCTGGCGAACGAGCCCGATCTGTTGATTGCCGATGAGCCGACAACGGCGGTGGATGTGACGGTGCAGGCACAGCTTCTCAAACTGTTGAAAGAGCTGCAGCAGAAGACCGGCATGGCGATCATGCTGATCACGCATGATCTCAGTATTGTGCAGAAGATGGCCGACCGCGTGGCTGTGATGTATCAGGGCGAGCTGGTCGAGTGCGACAAGACGGCAAGGATTTTTTCAGCGCCGTCGCATGCTTATACCAAAATGCTTTTGGCGGCCCAGCCCAGGGGAGAGCCGCAGCCCTTTGACACCGGCAAGCCAACGATCTTTCATGCTGAACAACTCAAAGTGCATTTTCCGGTCAAGGCAGGTATTTTCCGTCGCGTGGTCGACACGGTGAAGGCTGTGGATGGGGTCGATATTGATATCCGGCCCGGGCAGACAGTGGGCGTTGTCGGCGAGTCAGGATCAGGCAAGACGACGCTGGGATTGGCGCTGTTGCGGCTCATCCAGAGTCAGGGCGTCATTCGTTTTAATGACCAGCCTTTGGATAGGATGGCGTCGAACGACATCCGGCCCCTTCGCAAAGACATGCAGATCGTGTTTCAAGACCCTTATGGTTCCCTCTCGCCGCGTTTATCCGTCTCGCAGATTATTGAGGAGGGGTTGCTCGTGCATTTCAAGGAACTGCCGGCAACCGAGCGGGAAAAGTGGGTGATTGAGGTGATGCGCGAGGTTGGGCTTGATCCGGAAACGCGTCATCGTTACCCGCATGAATTTTCAGGCGGGCAGCGACAGCGGATTGCCATTGCCCGGGCCATTGTGCTGAAACCGAAGTTTGTGATACTCGACGAACCAACTTCGGCCCTCGACATGTCGGTGCAGGCACAAATCATTGATCTTTTGAGGGGCTTACAGCAGAAACATAACCTTGCATATCTGTTCATCAGTCATGATCTGCGCGTGGTGAGAGCCATTTCACATCAGGTTTTGGTGATGCGCAATGGCAAGCTGGTTGAACAAGGCTCGGCGCAGCAGATTTTTGAGCATC
>JACQAA010000053.1 GCA_016195185.1 Pseudomonadota bacterium
CCAGCAACATCAATTGGAATCCTTTTTTATCTTTAAAGCCTAGTTTACGATAAAACGGGTAAGTTCCTGGTTCAGCCACCAGGCCCACCCAGGGTATTTTTTTACGGCGGCAGTAATCGGTCAGGGTTTTAACGAGGGTAGCGCCAATTCCTTTGCCGCGGTAGCCTGGCAAGACAACCACATCCTGAATATAGGCATCGCTAACGCCGTCGGATATAACACGACTCATTCCAATGATGTCCCCCCGCCTGTTTCTGGCGATGGCAAAGGCAAAGCTGTTTTTTACCATCTGCGGTATTGATCGACGCTGGGAGCTGCCTTCCTCCCACCAGCCCCCTGCCTTGTAAAGCTTTACAATGGATGCAACAGGCACTGATTTAACAACTTCCGCATGGAAGAAGGGGGTGGGGGTAGAGCGGCGCTGAGAGTACTGTAATTGCAAGCGAATCAAGGTCTCCTCAAAAGCATATTGACGGTGAAACAGGTAAGTATTAAAAATAAGCCTTCAGGTGCAGTTTGGTAAGGGTTTTTGGGCGTTCTGGGCCCAATACCGCCAATTTTAAAGAAAATAGTTGCACATATGTGGATATTATGGCAACATACAGACCTTAAGAGCTCAACGAGAGGGTAAGACAAATGTTTCACATGAAACGAGTTGCGGGGTCTGAATCGGTCAGACGGGCTGTGTGGTCCATTGTTATGATGGCTCTTTGTTATTTGTTCGTCGTTTCTCAGCATGGCTTCGAGAAGTTTCCCCACATGTTTTAGCGGCAAGGCGTCGTTTGCGAGCTGATTTTAAAAAAATAGCTATCTTGGCTTCCGAATTTTTCCTTCTGAATACCAGACGCATGTCAGAGTACCAAAAATAATCAACATCGATAGCCAGTTCGGTAAGATCGGGGCACTGTCGATGCTGGTGATGTTATAGGCCATGTGATCTTTCAGACGGAGGTCGCTCCGGGTGAAATGCGGCATTTCAGGGTACCAGAGAATTCGCCCTTTTGTTTTGTCGACCAGAGGTTGCAGTTTTTCTCCCGTGGTATGGACGTCCGAAAATTCCTGGCTGGCGGCTGTGCCGAGAACCGCAAAAGCAGTTCTGTTGCTATTGGAGAAGCGATAGATTCCGTTCTGATCGGCGACCACTCTTGCCACATTCCAGGCTTGTTCCCGTGTAGACAGGGAGATGATTTCTTCATGCCCATCAGGGCGGATCATCGTGACATCCGTTTTCCCGTCGCTCTGGTCATGTTCGGAAATAGTGATCATATTGCCCTTGACCTCAGTCTTAATGTAATCCTCCTCCAGCTCGGGTTCACGCATCAGCCAGTGCGCTACATTGCGGAGCAATTCGGTGTAGGGCCCGCCGCCATGCATGCCTTTTGACCACAGCCAGATATTATCACTGGTCAGCACCGCAACCCGTCCATCACTCACCTTATCCAAAATGAGCAGGGGGCGTCCCTCTGCACCGGTCATCAGAACCTGTCCTTTGGTCTGGTTGACATCGGTTTGACCAAACCATGACCCCCAAGGATTTTTTCCTGCCTGCAGATCGGCGGTGACGGGATGGGTCTTGCCGATGTCGGTGAGCTGGGGCAAGTAAGGGCCAGAGAGAATGCTTGTCTCTTCCGATTTGGGTTCCACTGGTAAAATATCGCCAACCGCAGTGGCAAATAGGCTCTGTTCAGGTTGGTCAGATCCCATGGCCATCAGGAAAGCGCCGCCATTCTTGACGTACGAAGCGATATTAACAAAATATTGTGGCTGCAGAAAACCGTACTGCACGTATTTATCAAAGATAATCAAATCAAAATCATGGATCTTCTTTTCAAATAATTCCTCCACCGGAAAAGCGATCAAGGACATTTCCCGGGGGGGCGTCTGGTCGATGGATTTGAGGGAGCGTAAAATATTAAAGTGAATGAGGTCAATGGACGGATCGGATTTCAGAAGGTCGCGCCAGGCGCGTTCCCCCATATGCGGCATCCCCGAGACCAGCAGCACTCGTAAACGGTCGCGAATGCCGTTCACGATGACTGCGGCCGTGTTGTTCGCCCCTGTCAATTCGTTCTTTTCAGTGGTGACCGAAAATTCAAAAATATTCTGCCCGGCATGGGAAATTTTGAAGGGATACTCCTGCACCGCTCCTGCCTGGACCGTATATTGTCCGGCCGGTTTTCCGTCCTGCAGGATATTGAGGACGATGGGAGTCGGGGGCGCTGTTCCGCTGTCCTCAACTTTGACCTTGAGGGAGATGTCCTGATTGACCAGGCCGTATTTTGGAGCCTCGACCACGGTTATCTTGCGGTCGAATTCATCTTTCCGGCCGGTGAGGATCACATTGAAGGGGCCCAGTTTTTCCAGTGCGCCCAGATTATCCGGCACATCGTGAACCTGCCCGTCGGTGATCAGCACAGTGCCAGAGACCTGCTCAACCGGAATGTTCATCAGGTTGTTTCTTAGTTCGGTGAACAGGGATGTATTCTGATTTTTTTGACTGGCGGGGTCGCGGCCGGCGCGGATGATGATTGGCTCTGCCTGTAACCGCAGCGACTTGATATAGGTCAGTATCTTGTCGGCAGTTTCATCGCGTTTGGCGATACTTTCACTGGGCGACTCATCAACCACGACCACCATCTTGTTCGGCAACCGCTGTCGGACCTCATGGAGCATGATGGGATTTGAAAAGATCAGGCAGAACAGGAAAAAGGATAAGCCGCGGACATATAAATCCGGAATTTTTTTGCGACGGGCTATTATCAAAATAATGATGGCCAGACTTGCCATCAGAACGATGATGGCGGGGGGCAGAAGAGGTGACCACTCAAGAAGCGCGCTCATTGCCCGATCCTCTCCAGAATATAGGGGACATGGACCTGATCTGCCTTATAACTGCCGGTGAGAGCGCCCATCACCAAATTGATTCCGAAACGATAGGCTATTTCTCTTTGTCTTTCGCCGCCCGGCTCGATCTCATAGCGTGACTGATCTCCGGCGTCTTTAGACCACGCAGCCGCCCAGTCATTGTCGCCGATCACCACAGAAGTCACAGAATCGTGGTGCGGACTGGGCTCTTTCTCAACCCACAGTTTTCCTCCGCTGTAGCGTCCGGGAAATTCATCAAGAAGATAAAAGCTGCGCGTGAGAATATGGTCGCTGGGAACGACTATCAGTTCGGGGATCTGGATACGCTGTGTCAATTTACGCAGCTGGCGGGCGCCGGGTGTTGCACTATCCTGACTGCCGCCAAATTGTCCATCACGTGTGTCAAAAATGATCATGCCGCCCTGGCTGAGGTAATTTTGAATATTGCGGGCAGCCGCGACAGATAATTCGTCCTGCCGTTCGGTCATGGGCCAGTAAATCAGCGGATAGTAAGAGAGTTGGTCACTCTCCGGGTTCAGCGCGCTCACGCCCTTGACTTTTGCGCTCGTGCGCTTATTGATCTCTTCCCCAAGTCCCGTCAGACCGTTAAAGCTGGTGCGGTCAATCGTCTGGTCACTTGTTGTGATATATCCGAGGTAGATACCAGAGACGAGGTCTTTTTCCTCTTGGGCCGCCGTGGCCGGCGTTGAGAAAATGACCGCTGCCAGCAGGACTGTTGCAAAGGCGATAATGCCCCGCAACCAGAACGTGACGAGTGTTTCCGCCAGTAGCAAGATGATAGCCGCCTGAATGAGTGGAAGTTTCAGATTTGTTTCACCCGTCTGCTGGTAGGGCTCCGTGGTGATGCTCATCGGAACCTCTTTCAGGGACTCCAATCTGGGCAAATAACTGCCCAGATTAAATGCCTGAAACTCCTGACTGTTGCCGTAAATTCCGGGGGGTGTCAGGGGCGAGGGTTCGAATTCGTGGTCTGGTCTGATGGAGGCGGTTATCGCCTGGCTATCTGGTGTCGCCAGCCGGCCAAATCCATCCAACAGAAGCAGTGGCGGCAGTGTCGTCTGCACCTTATGATCACTGATGCCATTGCTTAATGACACCATTCTTTGCAGGGATTCCACATAGAGGCCGGAATAACAGAAGTTTGACCAGTCAGGACCGGCGGAGGTATGAATAAGTACAATCGTCCCTTTGTCGATTTTGCTGCCGGTCATTAATGGCGTACCGTCTTCAAGCTGTAGCCAGGTTTTCTCAAATGTTTCCGGTGAGGGTTCGGCCAGCAGCTGCCGCGTGACCGTCACGTCCTGCGGTACGGGTAAGCCGTACAGGGGGCTTTGCTCTGCGATCGTTCCGAGGTGTGCTGGTTTTTCCCAGGTCATGGCCCCCGCCATTGTTCGCTGCCCGCTGCGCAGCATCACTGGCAGCAGTGTATCCTCTGACTGGGCCGCCAGGTTGGAACCGGCGAAACGGATCAAAAACCCTCCCTGACGGACCCACGCGAGTAGAGTGGTTTTTTCAGCGGCAGTCAGCGGAGTGCTGTCGGGCAAGATCAGAGCGGAGAGGGGCAGCTTTAACAGCACCTCCAGCTGGTCTATGGTGACCTGATTATTACCTTCCAGCGCTCGCCGCAAGTAGTAGGCTTCGCTGAGAAAATCACGGCTTTCCTTCTGCTCTGCGGTTGCCACAATGCCGACCGGGTGTTGTCGCCATTGCGTACCGACCAGAAAAACGCCAGACGCCATTGGTGGATCGCGCAACTCCAGACGGGATGTCTTATTACGCACTTCCGGCAATGTGTCCCATATAAAGCCGTGTTCGGTTTTGTCTGCAGGAAAATTGATCTTCACGTCGTCGAGCACAGTACCCTCATCTGAATAGGCTAAAAGTCGCAAGGGTGTGTCTTGTACCGTCGTGTGTAGTCGCTCCAAAGAAAAACCGATCTGCCCTGTATTTTGCGTTGTTTGCTGTAAAACGTATGGATTATTGGTGCTGTCATCCGTCACCAGCGCTTGAACCAGTTCCAGCAATTCTGAGGGTGCCGCCAGACCATCACTGAAAAACACAGTATGGGTCACCGGATGTTCGTTTTTTATTTTTTGGGCGAGAGTTACTGCATCTGTATAATCTGCCGGCCAGGGATTGGGCCGCAGTCTGTTGACCCATTCCAGCCCTTTTTCAGCAGGCGTGGGGCCGTATGAGTGCAGACGTCCGTCTGTGGGAGATGGCGAGGTGGGCAGAAAAACGACAGTGCGGCCGCTTCTCTGGATTTTCTGGAGATATTCATGGAACTTATCCTCACGGGTTTTCCAGTTGCTGGCTGCCGCCCAGCCGTTGTCGACGATCATCAGCACCTCGCCTCTGGTGCCGCCGGGCAGGTCCTGGGTGGGATGCAAGACTGGTTCCGCAAAAGCGACAATGAAAAAAATCACCACCAGCGAGCGCAGCAGTAACAGCCACCAGGGCGTGCGTGCGGCAGATTTCAGATTGGTATCTAGCCCCTTGAGGAAGAAAAAGGCCGAGAAGTTGATCGTTTTCGGGCGCGGCGGTATGACGCGGAGCATCCACCATAGAACTGGCACGGCGGCCAGCGCTGTCAGTACCCAAGGAGACAAAAATATTAGATCAGCGAACATGGCTATTTTTGAGAGGAGAGACTGTTATACAATTTGGTTATGGCGACTTCCGGCTGTGTTTCGGTACTTAATTTGATAAATTTCCACCCCAATCCCCTGCTCAAGGCGGCAAGATTTTCCTGATGGGCGGTGAATTTCTGTTCATAGGCGCTACGGATGGCTTCAACTTCTTGAACTAGCAGGGGTTCGGATGCTCTGTCTTCGACATCCTGAAAGCGAACCCGGCCGCGATAGGGCAGAGTTTGTTCGTCGGAGCTGAAGAGCTGCACCAGCATTCCCGTCACATCGCGGGATGCCAGCTTTTCACAAAAGGTGCTCAGCTGTTCAATCGGGAAATAGAAGTCGCTGATCAGGATGACGGAGGATTTTGCTGCCACGGTGTGGCCGCTTTCCACCAAGTGCGTCTGGGCAGAGAGACTCTCGTAAATTCTTTGAACAGCAGCATAGCCGGTTTGCGGCAATAGATTTGTACCCAGCAGCCCAACCCGTTCACCGCCGTTGAGCAGCACTATGCCGAGGGCTAGCAACAAAATCTCAGCGTAGTCTTTTTTAGCGTGATAGTTCATGGATTCCGAGGCATCGCGGTAGAGCCAGACAGTCTGTGCTGCTTCCCACTCCGTCTGACGCACGAAGATTTCCTCGCGCTTGCCGGTTTGCCGCCAGTCGATGTCGCGGCTGGCGTCGCCTTGTTGCCAGGGGCGGAATTGCCAGAAGGCTTCGCCGGTTCCAACCTGGCGGCGTCCATGAATACCTTTCATGAAACTATGCGCAACGCGCTCTGCCTCCAGCAGCAGCCCTGGCAGGCGACCCGCCAGCATCCCGGCGCGGGAAAGGTTATCATTGTTCTGTGTCATGACGCCTGCATCATGTTTTTGCGTGTCAGTACGGCGGCAAAAAATCCGTCGGTGTCGTGCGAGGCGGGGGTGAGCTTCATAAATTCCCCTTTGATTTCAAATTCGGGGTGGGTCTTGAGAAAAGCCTCGATTTGGTGTTCGTTTTCCTCTTGCAGCAGAGAACAGGTCGCATAGACGATCCGCCCGCCTGGCTTGACCATCCGGCAGGCACTATCAAGGATATTACGCTGCAAGGGTAGCAACTCGTCGATAGAAGGCCCGAGCACGCGCCAGCGTTGGTCAGGGGAGCGCCGCCAGGTGCCGGTTCCTGTGCAGGGGGCGTCGATCAGCACCAGATCAAAGTGATGCTGATGCCGTTTGATCCATTTATCGCGTTCACTGGTCAGATGGCGCGTTTCGACATTATGAAGCCCGGCACGGCGGAAACGCAGTTTGGCTTTTTCGAGGCGTTCTCCGAGCACATCCATCGCCACAATACGGCCTTTGTTGTTCATGGCGGCGCCCAGCGCCAGCGTCTTGCCGCCCGCGCCGGCGCAAAAGTCCACCACCTGTTCGCCGGGTTTGGCATCGGCGAGCAGGGCGATCATTTGCGAGCCTTCATCCTGAATTTCAAAGGAGCCGTCGCGATAGAGGGGGTGCTGGGCCACCTGCGGGCGGCCAAAGACCCGGATGGACAGGGGGGAGTGCCGTCCTGCCTCTGCCTTGATGCCGTCCTTAATAAGTTGTGCCAGTACTTTATCACGGGTGCTTTTAAGCGTATTGACACGCAGATCCATGGGCGCCGCCACCAGCATGGCGCGCATCTCCTCTTCAAATTTTTTGCCGAGCCCCTTTTGTAGCATGTCGAAAGCCCATTCCGGGCATTCAGATTTTTCGCGCGGTGGCATATGGGGATGTTCGAGGTTTTGTCGGTCCATGGACTTGGCCATTTTCAGTTCGGTTTCGTTCAACTGGCGAGGCGTGTATTGCTCACCAGAAAAGGTTGCGATGATGGAGTCCAGGCTGTGTTCCCGTTCGAACATCAGGTCAGCAATGACCAGGGTGCGCGCATTAACATCGCAATGGCAGCGCCTGATCCACCAGCCAAGACGATGCCAGGCGCGCATGACGCGAAAGATACGCGTGCTGATGGCGGCCCGGTCCTTGGAGCCAATGAAGCGGCGGGCACGAAAATAGGCGCTGACTGACGAATCTGCCGGGCGTGGTGTGGCAATGATTGTTGCCAAAAGCTCTATAACCGCCTGTATTCTGGCAGCGGGGATCATCCGTTGTATCCTTTTTTTGTTACTTGATACGCACAAACTCTGCGTTTTCGATCATGGCTTGCACATCCTTGCTGCCGGAATAGGCCATGGCCGATTTCAATCCTCCGAGCAGCTGTTGGACAACATGCGCAACATCGCCGCGATAGGGGGTAGAGATGTCGGCCATTTCTCCATCGAACAGATAGGGGTCATGCGCGGTGGACGGCGCTGATGAGCGGGATGGAGCTTTACTAGCGGGGTGGACCAGCTTATAGGCATGGTCACCGTGATAAACGATTTGTCCCGGAGCTTCATCCGCCCCGGCAAACAGATGGTCAATGACTGCGGATTCTGCACCGGCGCCGATGGCTTTTGCCAGTGCTGCGGCATCTTTTATCCCGCCGCCGGCGATGGCCGGAACGCCCATCATAGCGCATTGTTCAGCCACCTGAAGCACCGCCGTGAATGGTGGCATGCCGACCCCGGAAATTTGTCTACCGGCGTTGCAAATACCGATCTTGATCGCATCGGCGCCTGCATCGACCAGAGAGCGTGCGGCATCGGCGGTCATGACGTTCCCAGCCACGATCTGCACCTCGCTGGAGCGTTGTTGGCGAATATGGCTGACGGTGCCGATGACATCCCGGGTATGAGCGTGCGCCACATCAATGAAGACAACATCCAGCCCTGCATCGACCATGGCCGCGGTACGGTCAAAGGCATCTTTGCCCATGCCGACAGAGGCGCCTACGCGCAGCCCAGGCAGGAGATCTTATAGCTGGTCATCAAATCAAGTGCCTCAGCGACACTGGCTTCCGGCGCGATGCTAATCGGGTTGGCGACGAATTCACCTTCCGCTCTCTTGACACGCCGGACTTCTTCAACTTGTTTACCCAGAGGCATATTGCCGTGAATGATGCCGATTCCACCTAGCTGCGCGACAGCGATCGCCATTGTGCTTTCAGTGACGTTGTCTTGCCCGGCCGCAATCAGCGGGATTCCCAGACCTATCGTTCGCGTCAGGCGTGTTTTGGTGCTGACATCCGCCGGTTTGACGTTCGTTTCCCTGGGCACCAGCAAGACATCGTCAAAGCCGAGGGCTTCATGAATGACAGCGTTTCTTTTCATGGTATCTCCTGACTGTTTATAAATTCTATCCCCGGAAGCCGAGAGCCACAACATACATTTCGGATGAATCCGCGCGGCTGGCATGTGGTTTGACGTGTTTGACCTTGGTGAAATCTTTTTTAAGCTGGTTAAGTAAATCTTGCCCCGCCCCGCCCATAAATACTTTCGACAGAAAGGTACCGCCGGGGACAAGTACCTCACGGGCAAACGCATAGGCCGCTTCGGCCAGGGCCATGATGCGCAGGTGGTCAGTGCGCTTGTGGCCGATGGTCGGTGGTGCCATATCGCTGAGAACCAGATCTGCCATGCCGCCAATAGCTTGCGTTAATCTTTCTGGCGCACTGTTGTCCATAAAATCCAGACAGATAAATTCGGCACCGTCGATCTGCGGCATATCGAGGTAGTCAATGGCCGCCACCCGTCCGCCAGTTTTTCCGGGTTTAACCAGTTCAACCGCAATTTGTGTCCAGCCGCCGGGCGCCGCGCCCAGGTCAACGACCTTCTGGCCGGGCTTGAAAAGCTTGAGATCTTCGTTCATCTGGATCAGCTTGAAGGCTGCACGGCTTCGGTAACCTTCGGATTTGGCGGCGGCTACATATGGATCATTCAATTGTCGCTCCAGCCAGCGTGATGAAGAAATGGAGCGTTTTTTACGCGTTTTGACACGCACCCTTTTTTGCAGACCCCGCGGATTTTTGGCCTTAATAACAGTTTTGGCTATTTTCTTATTTTTCATCTGAGGAGTATAAGTCATTTTAACTTATTGATAAAGCTAGGCTTTATTTTTTATGACCAGTGATTGACATATCGTTCTAGCGCTGTTAGTTTACCCATCCACCTCAATCCATATTGTTTATTAGGAGATCAAAAAATGTCCTCATTACCTCGCAAGTTAGATGAACTTATTCGTGACGTTGGTGATTATACCGAAGTGCAAATGAAAGACCTGTTGAATCAGAAAGCAAGCACAGGGGGTTCTGCGTTGAGAATGGCGTTTCGCTTTGCCACCACTGGCAAGTCCGTTATGAAGAAGGCTTGCGAGGAGGCGGGGATCCAGTTTGAAGGGTGGTTGACCAGCCTCAACAAATTGGTGGAAATCGCTGAAAAAACCGGCAGCACCGCTGCTGACAAAATTAAGAAAGCCATTCCGGTTGCGACCCAGCTGACTGCTGAATTTGAAGCTCAACCGGGAGGGGTTCTCAAGAAAATTAAAATCGCTAAGCTGAAAAATATTCAGTACTAAAAGAGTAAAAACAAAAAAACCTTCCACATCCGGCGTGGAAGGTTTTTTATGCGATCTCCCCAGGCGGGACGCTTAAAAACTGACCTTGGGCGGGGTTTGGGCGGCCTGTGCTTCCGCACCGAGTTCGAAGAAAACCTCTTCCTTGTATCCAAACAGACGCGCTACCAGCACAGAGGGAAACTGCTGGATGCCCGTGTTGTATTCGTTGGTAGCATTGTTGAAGAAACGGCGTGCAGCGGCGATCTTGTTCTCAATGTCGGATAATTCGGATTGCAATTGGCGGAAGTTGGCATCGGCTTTTAACTGTGGATAGTTTTCCGCGACCGCCATCAGTTGCATCATCGCAGCGCTGAGGGCAGATTCAGATTGTACGCGGTCGGAGATCGAGCCTCCGCGCATGGCGCTTGCCCGCGCTGCCGTCACGTTTTCGAGGACGCCTTTTTCGTGTGCGGCATAGCCCTTGACGGTTTCAATGAGGTTGGGGATCAGGTCATGGCGTAATTTCAGCTGTACATCAATGTCTGAAAAAGCATTTTTACGCGCCTGCACCAGGGAAATAATACGATTGTAAAGTACGATAAAAAAGACTGCTGCCGCACCCAGCGTGGCCCAGATTATCCAGTTTTGCATGAGAGAACCCTTCAGTTATTTGTTAATAAACATTTGATGTAGTTTTTAGGGAGATTCCGGTTTCTGTGCTTTCTTCGGCTTCAGGACAGAAGGCCCATTCTTATAGTTCATTTCATTGAATAAGTGGCTGATATCGCCGTGCCACTCATTGTTGTAACTGTCCAGCAATCTCTGCGCCCAGTTCTTGCCGCTTTGTGCGATCTCGTGCAGGGGTTTCAAATAAATACTTTCATCGTTGCCATTCTCATCCAGAATGGCGCGTCGTTTCAATCCTGCCTCGGCCAGAGCCAGGCAGTTTTTTGCCAGTTCCTGCACGGAGGTGGCGCCATTCATGAAGGGGGTTTGCAACCCTTTCAGCGGCGTTGTGGTGCGCAGATATTCACGGTCTTCATTTGACCAGTTGCGCACCATTTCATAAGCCGCATCCAGGGATTTCTTGTCGTAGAGGAGACCAACCCAGATGGCGGGCAGGGCCTTGATCATCTCGGCGGGGCCATTGTCGGCACCGCGCATTTCCAGGAAGAGGCGCAGGCGCACTTCCGGCCAGATAGTGTTCAGATGGTTTTCCCAGTCAGCCATGGTGGCCTTCTGACCCGGACATACTTCGAGCTTACCTTCCATGAAGTCACTGAACTTGCCGCCCTTGGCGTCGATAAAAACATTATCCTTGTAAATGCCCAGCAGCGGCATTTCATTCATGGCATAATCAACGAACTTTTCAAAACCAAAGCCCTGTTCAAAAGCCACTGGCAACATGAATCCGTAGCGGCCACCCATGTAATTGTGGATTACATGACTGCGGTAGCTTTGATATCCGCTAGGCTGGCCTTCGCTGAACGGGGCGTTGGCGAATAAGGCGGCAATGACCGGTTGCAATGAGAGGGCCACGCGCAGCTTTTTCACCATATCCTCTTCGGATTCATAGCCCAGATTAACCTGCACGGTGGAGGTGCAATAAATCCCTTCCAGGCTATGCGCGAATTTTTTCTTTTCGACATATTCGCGGAACGTGCTGTGACGTGATCGCGGCATGGAAGGCATTTGCGCGCCGCTGCATGTCGGGTGGTAGCCCAACGCCAGCAGGCCAATCCCAAGCTCTTCCGCCTCCTCAATAGCTTCTTGCAGGGCTTTATCCGTTTCCTTGGCGTTTTGATGGACGTTTTTGAGCGGTGCTCCACCCGTTTCCATCTGCCCGCCCGGCTCCAGTGTCCAGCTCATGTTGTCTTTTTGCAGTTCGACGACATTTTCCTGTTCGTATACAGGTTTCCATTCACAATCATCGGCTAATTTTTCCAGAACCTCTTTAATCGCAGGTCTGCCATCCGGGACGTCCTGATAGGGGACTGGCTCATGGTTATCCAGATAAAATGGTGGCTTTTCGTGCTCAATTCCAATCAGCAGTTTGTCTGCCGGGGTGCAGCCCTGCCGAAACCATTCAACAAGTTCCGCCTTGCTTTCAACGACCTTGCTGCCGCTATGGCTAGGCTTGGACACTTTAATCTCTCTTCACTTTGTAAGCGTAATTCACTATTCTGTATATACACTAGGATATGAGCTGAATGCAAGATAATGCTGATATTAAGGCAGTTTCTGTTTTCAGGATGCGTGGCCCTAACGATACCGGATATACATGCTTTAAATTTCTAATGAAATCAATATCTTGAGAAGAAAATCCTCCCTCCGGTCCCACCAAAATCCCCACGGGCTTGCCCGACAGTGTTTGAGCCACTTTTACCAAAGAAGCCTCCCCCGTCCTTTCAAGGCAAACTATCAGGTTTCTATCGTAACCATTTAAACCTGAATAATTCCTTAAACTTGTCAGCGGTTCGACCAACATAACGTCCAGCCGTTCTGACTGCTCTGCTGCTTCGGTAGAGATGGCTTGCAAACGTTCCTGATTAATTTTGTGCACCACGGTGTGCTCGCAGATGAGAGGAATAAATTTAGCTGCTCCCAGCTCGCAGGATTTTTGTACCATTAAATCCAGCGACTCTTTCTTGATGGGAGAGGCTAAAACCCAGATGTCTGTGCTGTTTTTTTGCTCATGTATTTTATGATCTAGATTAATTAATATTTTGTTTTTGTTTAATTCTTCAATCTGTGCTACCCACTCTCCGTCATGCCCATTAAAGACACGCAGGGCATCACCCGCCGTTTTTCTCATCACATTTCTTAAATAATGCGTTTGACCATTTGATAAAAAACATTTTTTTCCTGAAATTAATTCCGATTCAGGAACATAAAGACGCACAAGTTTTTTGTAAGTATCTACGGTCAAAATACGGGAGCCTTGCGACTTTGTGTTGAATAGTTATGATGCTAGCCGAGACTAACGCGTAGAGGAACAAAATAAAATTATGCTCCCGGACACCCATCCTTTACAATTTGTCATTAAAAAAATTCCAGAATCTTGGCGGCCTTATATCAGGCTGATAAGACTGGATCGTCCCATCGGTATCTGGCTTCTTCTTTTTCCATGCTGGTGGGCGGTCGTACTGGCCAGCGATGGAATTGTGAACATGCCGGCAGAGGCGTGGAAGGATATGGCAAAATTTGCGGTGGGTGCCATTCTGATGCGCTCAGCCGGATGCATTATCAACGACCTGTGGGATCGTCAACTGGACGCCAGCGTGGAGCGGACAAAAAGCCGCCCTCTTGCCACGGGGGAAATAGGCGTTATCAATGCTCAAAAATTCCTGATCGTTTTGCTGGTGCTGAGCTTGGCTCTTCTCCTGACCTTCTCCCTCCGGACGATTGGTCTGGGTATTTTGTCTCTGCCGCTGGTGGCTATTTATCCCAAGATGAAAAGGATAACGTGGTTGCCGCAGCTGTTCCTTGGCTTCACTTTTAGTTGGGGCGCCCTTCTGGGGTGGGTGGCGACGACGGGGCACTTGGGGTCCGAGGCATTTCAGCTTTATGCCGGGGGCGTTTTGTGGACTCTGGGCTATGACACCATCTATGCCCATCAGGACAAAAATGATGATGCCTTGGTTGGCATAAAATCCACGGCGCGGTTGTTCGGGAACAAAAGTCGTGTCTTTGTTACTCTGTCCTACGTTGCGTCTCTGATATTCCTGATTGTTGCCAGATATAATTCAGCAAGCCCCAGCATCCTGACCCCGCTGCTGGCGTCATTTCCCTTGGCGCAGGTTGTTTGGCAAATGAAAACATGGGACATCAATGATCCGGAGTCCTGTCTCCGGGTGTTCAAATCAAACACGTTGTATGGCTGGCTGGTATTGCTCTTGATGGCGATTTAGAGTTTATCCTCTTACTTGACCTGATATACCATCTGGCCGATCCGCTGGCTTACCAGCGTCAGCATTTCGAGCTCGATTTTCTGCTCCTGTTTTAGATCGTTGATCAGTTGCATGATCTTGCCGACTGTTCCGCCGCGCTGATCAAACCACTCATTGATGATGGCAGAGCGTCCTGCTGTACTTTTGTCTGTAGCAGGCTTTTTGGTGGTTTCCAGGATAACCGAGGTGAGTGCGGCTTGCTGGATGTAGAAGTCGTCTATCAGACCGCTGATCGCACGGGCTTGCCAGGCATTTTCTGGTGACAGGTGCGAAGCCTGCTGCCGTAGCCAGTCTAAGCCCAGTTTTTCGCCGATTTGGAAATAAGCCGGGGCGATCACGGGAATGTCGCCCTTGGTGCGGCGGGCAATGGTGATGATGTCATTCGCGGAGGAGAGTACGTTCAGCACGGCAATGTCTTCGGCAATCTCCTTCGGCATCCCGCGCTCGACAAGCTTTTTCTCGTTTTGCTGCAGTGCCTGCAATGTGCTGTCCGGCAGGGTCTTCTCAATATTCTTTTTGAGCAGTTCAATCCCGGGCTTGAAGGCGGAGATTTCTTCCTTGACCTTGAGGTGGCCGCCGCCGAATCTGAGGAACCAGGTCACGGCGCGCTTGATCACTTGTGACACTTCATGCAGTGCAGTCATCTGCGCGGGACTATGTACCCGGTTATCCAGCGCCTCAATGGCACCCCATGTATTGCTGATCTGCAGGGAATCGGTAACAATCACAAAAGCTCTGATCACTTCTTCGGCTGAAGCGCCCGTTTTCAGGGTCCGGGACTGGACGAAGACAGGCCCCATGCGGTTGATCAAAATGTTCACGATCTGGGTGGCGATAATCCCGCGCTTTAGCTTGTGATTCCTGATTTCGGCGTCAAATCTGTGCAATACCTTCGGGAAGTAATCAAATAACAGGGAGTCCATGGCTGGATCATCCGGAATTTTTGATTTCATGATCTCGGTAAACAAAGTCATTTTTGCGTAGGCCAGCAGGATGGAAAGTTCAGGCCGCGTCAGCCCACCGCCGTCGCGTATGATCCGGGCCAGTGTTTCATCATCCGGCAGGCCTTCCAGCTGGCGTTTGATCAGGCCGGATTTTTCCAGGTCGCGGATGAATTCGGCGTGCATACCCACTTGTTCTTTGGCTTTGAACAGTAACAGGCTGAGTGACTGGGTTTGCTGGTAATTATCCCTGAGCACCAGGGCAGCTACCTCGTCGGTCATTTGTGTCATCAGCTTATTCCGTTGCGGGAGAGTCATTTTTCCCTGGGCCATGACGTCGGCGAGAAGAATCTTGATGTTGACTTCGTGGTCTGAACAGTCGACCCCGCCGGAATTGTCGATGAAGTCCGTGTTAATGCGTCCGCCCATTCGCGCGTATTCAATCCGTGCCAGCTGTGTAACGCCCATATTGGCGCCCTCGCCAATCACTTTAGCCCTGACCTCGTTGGCATCAATACGAATGGCATCATTGCTCTTATCATCGGCATCAGCGTGACTTTGCCTGGAACTCTTTAAGAAGGTGCCGATCCCGCCGAACCAGATCAGCTCGACGTTGGCTTTCAAAATTGCTTTTATCAGATCGTCAGGTGTCACCTGATCACTCTGGAGGCCGAAACATTTTTTGATTTGCGGCGTCAACTTGAGGAACTTGGCCGAGCGCTCATAAATCGTGCCCCCGGCTGACAACTTTTCTTTGTCGTAAGCATCCCAACCGCCCCGTGCCTTAAAAAGACGCTCACGCTCGGCGAAGCCTTCCTCGGCATCGGGAGTGGGATCACAGAAAATATGCACGTGGTTGAAGGCGCCCATCAACAGAATCTTTTTCGACAGCAGCATGGCATTGCCGAACACATCACCGGCCATATCGCCGACGCCGATCAATGTGAAGTTCTCTTTCTGAATATCCTTCCCCATCTCGCGGAAATGGCGCTTGACCGATTCCCACCCGCCACGGGCGGTAATGGCAATCGCTTTGTGGTCGTAACCCGTCGAACCGCCGGATGCAAAAGCATCCTGCAGCCAGAAATTGGCCCGGAGCGATAGTTCATTGGCGATATTGGAGAAAGTTGCAGTTCCCTTGTCTGCGGCAACGACGAGGTAAGGGTCGGCACCATCATGGCAGACCACGCCCTTCGGGCGGATTATCCTTCCGTCAATATTGTTGTCGGTGAGATCCAGCAGCGCCTGTATAAAGACCTTATAACACTCGACCCCCTCCTGCTGGTAGGCCTCGCGTCCGCCGGTTTTGGGGGGCTGCTTGACAATAAAGCCACCCTTGGCGCCTACTGGAACGATCACCGCGTTTTTCACCATCTGCGACTTCATCAGCCCCAGCACTTCAGTGCGGAAGTCGTCGTGACGGTCGGACCACCGGATGCCGCCGCGGGCAATTTCGCCGCCACGCAGGTGAATGGCCTCGACGCGAGTGGAGTAGACATAAATTTCCACATGCGGGCGTGGTAGCGGCAGGTCGGCAATATTCTTGCTGTCCAGTTTGATGGCCAGATGTGATTTTGGCTGTCCACCCTCATTTGTCTGGAAGTAGCTGGTACGCAAGGTTTTTTCGATCAGCGTCTTGAAGCTGCGCAGGATCCGGTCATGGTCAAGCTTTTGTACGGATTGCAGCATGTCCAGAATCCGCGCACTGCCGGCCTTGCCCCGTGATCCTGCCGGTGTTTTCAGTTTTGGATCATGCATTTCTTTGAACAGTTGCACCAGCTCCCGTGCAATCTGCGGATAAAGGCTGAGTGCCTGTTCGATGTAGGCTCGGCTGAACGGAAACTTCTCTTGCCGCATGAAACTGTTATAGGTGCGCAAGATCATGACTTCCCGCCATGTCAGATTGGCAAGCAGGACAAGCTGGTTGAGCGCGTCATTTTCGGCCCGGCCGTGCCAGACCTGCAAGAACATCTCCTCAAAATTTTCTTTGACGTCGCTGATCTTGACGTCTGGGGCGCCGAGCAGGACAAAGTCATGAATCCAGATCGGGTTATCTCTTCCCTGGGGGTGCACTTCGTAGGGCATTTCCGAGCGGCATTTGAGGCCCATATTTTCCAGCACCGGCAAAATATCGGAGAGCGGGACCGGAGTGTTTTTGTGGTATGCCTTTAAGCGCACTTCTCCCGCCGGGGCGTCATTCAGGCGGTAGAGGTCAAGGCGGATTGCCTCCTCTCCCCGGAGGAGGGCTTCCAGATGGCGCACATCGTGAACGGCGTTTTTAACATCGATGGACTCGTGGTAGGAGCTGGTAAAGGCCTTTCCGTAGGTATAAGCCAGTTCTGTGCCGGCCTTTTTGCCATGAGCCATGATCAGCACCTGTTTCAGACGTTCATCCCATTCACGGCCGATGTCGATCAGCTGCTGTTCGGCGGCAGCGTGATCAAAGGAGATGTCGGATTTTGGCGGAAGATGTATGGTGAATAAGACGCGCGCCAAAGGGCTGTCATCCAGCGTGGTGAAGTAGTTGGTCGATTTCCCGTGCAGAGATTTCTCCAGAACGGCGGCTGCGGCCTGGCGGAATTTCGTGTTGTAGCGGTCGCGAGGCACGTAAACCAGGCAGGACATGTAGCGCTGCATTGGATCCATGTGGGTGAATAGCGCCACACGCTGTTTTGCCTGGAGCCGCAGGATGCCGAGCGCCGTTGTATAGAGCGCGTCGCTACTAACCTCAAACAGCTCATCGCGGGGCATTTTTTCAAGGATGTGCTCCAGTGCCGCACGGTCGTGCGTTCCTGAAGGAAACCCTGCCCGCTTGATGGTATCGCTGACCTTCTGGCGCACCATGGGAATTTCTTCCGTCCGGCAAGAATAGGTACTGGACGTAAATAGCCCGACAAAAAGATGGAAGCCGGTCAGCTGGCCGTCGCCATCGATAATTTTGACACTGATGGCATCCATGGGTACACGGCGATGAACGGTAGAGTATTGATCAATCAGCTTGCTGACCATCACGGGAGACTTACAATTCTTGAGGGCCTGTATCTCCGGGGAACGATTGCTCTCTCCAAAACCGATGGTTTTGTTATTGCGTAATATGCCGAGATCAGATCCGGCAACGGCCCTTGATTGTATTTTGCCGTTGGTGCCGGAGAAAGAAAAACTGCGGTAGCCGAGAAAGGTAAAGTTATTACTCTTCAGGTATTTGAGGAAATCCTGCGCTTCATTCAGATTTTCTTTTTGGCTATCAATGACGGTATCAAGCTTGGCGATCAAGTTACGCCAGTCGCTTGTTGCAGACCGGACATCGTCGAGAATATTGTGCAGCGTTTTTTCCAACCGGGTGGTCAGAGCGTCGCTCAGCACCTGTTCCAGCCTGATAAACATGTATGATTCAACCAGGCAGGTGCCGTCACTACCCATGCCTTCCAGCTTGCCCGCCCTGTCACGTTTTACCTTCAAAATCGGGTGAAACAGAACGTCCACGGTGAGATTCTGCGCGGCCAGTTCTGCGGCGATAGAATCCACGATAAATGGCATATCGTCGTTTATGATCTGGATCACCGTATGCGGTGCGTGCCAGCCGTCCCGCTGGAGCGAAGGGGTGAATACACGTAATTTTTGTTTGCCGGGAGAGCGTGTCAGGGCAAAATCATGCATGGAGTCTGCCACAGCATGGAGGTCGTCGGATTTCCAGCCTGCGATGTCTTCGGGGGGGACCTGTTGGTAAAAAGCCGTTGAAAAACCGACGCCATGTTTTTTTTGATGTGCTGTTGCCATGAATTCTGACCTCGACTGTCCGCTTTGTGCTCCCATCATGATAAACCAAACATGTATCAAAATACCTAAAAAATCGGAGAACATAGGCCAGGAAGCGTCGCTCTAAATATTATTCATAATAGACAGGTCGCACAATCTCCTAAAAAACAATTTTTCTGTTTTTGACATTGGTCAATTCAAATCCAGCTGGACCTGTCCACAATGGATCCGGTATCATCGAAGAGAATGTCATGACAAAATGGTCTGTCGATCGCGCGCTTGTCGCCGCTGTTGAAAAGGAGGCGTATCCGTTCGGGGAGGGTGCGGACGATTTCGCTCCCATCATCAAAGCGGCAGAAGATAAGGACTTCGTTTTAATCGGGGAAGCTTCGCACGGTGCTAAAGAGTTTTATCTTATCCGGGCGGAAATAACGCGACGTCTCATTGAAGAGCACGGGTTTGACATGGTAGCGGTCGAGGCCGACTGGCCAGATGCCTATACTGTTAATCGCTACGTGTGCGGGCAATCGGAAGATGTGAATGCCAATGAGGCATTGATGGATTTTGAGAGGTTCCCAACGTGGATGTGGCGGAACACCGAAGTAGAGCATTTCGTTGAATGGCTCCGGGCGTACAATACGGAGCGCCGTCATCCGGTCGGTTTTTATGGACTCGACCTCTACAGCATGAATACCTCGATACGCGCCATTATCGCCTACCTCAACAAGGTGGATCCTCTGGCGGCGCGTCGTGCCCGCAATCGTTATTCCTGCCTGGATCACTTCATGGAAAAACCGCAGGCCTATGGCTATGCCACGGAGCTTGGCCTTATTGATTCCTGTGAAAGCCAGATTGTTTTGCAGTTGGAGGAGATGCGCCGCAAGGCCTTGGTGTATATGCGTGAAGACGGTTTTGTGGCGGAGGATGAATATTTCTGTGCTGTACAAAACGCGCGGTTGGTGCAGGATTCGGAGCAGTATTACCGCTCTATGTTCAGGGGGCGCCCCAGCTCGTGGAATTTGCGCGACCGCCATATGTTTGCCACGTTGGAGGAACTGGTGCAGCATCGGAGCAAGCGCCTGCCCCGCAAGGCCAGGGCTATTGTTTGGGCGCATAATTCGCATGTTGGGAATGCGGCTGCCACCGAGATGGCGGAGCGGGGGGAATTCAATATCGGCCAACTGGTACGCACCCATTACGCCAGCCGTTCGTTGCTGATCGGTTTTTCTACCTGTCGTGGTACGGTGACGGCGGCATCGAACTGGGACGAGGCAGCGGAAACCAAAAAAGTGAGTGAGCCGTTTGTGGGCAGTTATGAAGAGGTGTTTCACCATGTGAATCATAAGCGGTTTTTTCTGGACCTGCGGCAAAATAATGCAGCTGTTGATCTGCTCAGAACGCCCCGTTTACAGCGCGCCATTGGTGTTGTTTATCGACCCGACACCGAGCGATACAGTCATTACTTTTTTTCCAGGCTTCCGGAACAATTTGATTTCATGATTCATCTGGACAACACAACAGCCGTAGAACCTCTGGCGACTGCTATGCAGGTTCATCGTGGGGAAATGGATGAAACATATCCATCCGGAATATAGCCGGAAAAGGAGAACAATAAATGTCGATCTCACCTGCTTTAAAAAAGGAAGTGTTATTGTCAGAACAGGGGCAGCTGAGGCAAAGGAGAAGTTGGGCATGACGGTTACATTCTCTGTTTCGCATGCAAGAGAACTGATGGCGGGCATTGTCAAGCATGCTACTGGCCTTGTAGTGGTGTGAATATGCCAGAGTTTGCTAAAACAAAAGCTGTGACCGTTTGCCGCCGTACGGTGCAGGTCCCGCTGGATACGGATTGTCTGGTGGGCGATCTGAGCATCCCTGAGGGTGCAAAGGGCATTGTTTTGTTCGCGCATGGCAGCGGCAGCAGCCGCCTGAGTCCCCGTAATCGCCAAGTGGCGGAGCTATTGAACGAACATGCCTTTGCCACTCTGCTGGCTGACCTGCTGACGACTGAGGAGGGGAGTATTGACCAGGAGACACGGCATTTGCGCTTTGACATTCCGTTGTTGGCGGAAAGACTGGAAAAAATCACGCAATGGACAAAGGATAATGCCGATACGGCACGGTTTACCGTTGGTTATTTTGGCGCCAGCACCGGCGCTGCCGCAGCATTGGTGGCGGCAGCACGTTGCCCCGATGTGGTGAAGGCGATTGTTTCACGTGGCGGCAGGCCAGATCTGGCCGGTGAATTTTTGCCGCGTGTTACAGCCCCAACCCTGCTCATTGTGGGCGGCCATGATTCGGAGGTGCTATCCCTGAATAAAAAAGCATTGCAAAAACTGAACACGCACTCCGTGCTGCGCATCATCCCCCGTGCCACCCACCTGTTTGAGGAACCGGGCGCGCTGGAGGCGGCGTCGCAGATGGCGGCTGAATGGTTTGATGAGCATATTGGGTGATTGAATGGGCAAGATTTTTTGCGACCGGGCAGGAGCGGGGCAGGAGCTGGCAAAGGCGCTGGCGGTCTACAAAGAAAGGCCGGATGTCGTCCTGCTGGCTTTGCCTCGCGGCGGCGTTCCCGTCGCGCATGAGGTGGCCAAGGCCTTATCCTTGCCGCTGGATGTATGGCTCGTCCGCAAGCTAGGCATGCCGGACCACGAAGAACTCGCCATGGGCGCCATTGCCATGGGCGGTGTGCACTACCTCAATCCCAGTCTGGCAGCGCAACTTGAACAACAAGAAATAGAACGGGTGATAGCAAAGGAAGAAATTGAATTGCAACGTCGGGATACCTTGTATCGGCAGGGGAGACCCCTTCCGCAGCTCCAGGGAAAAACGGTCATTGTCATTGATGACGGTCTGGCAACGGGGGCAACGATGCGTGCCGCCGTGGAATCGCTGCGCCAATTACAAGCGGGGCGTATTATTGTGGCGGCGCCGGTCGGCTCGGTGTCAGCCTGCAGGGAATTGTCGTTCATTGCTGACGAGGTTATCTGCCCGTATGCGCCAGAGAACTTTTATGGCGTTGGACAGTGGTATGCGGATTTTTCGCAGACCACTGACAAAGAAGTTCAAGACATTCTGGGCCATTACAGGTAGGGAGGAAGGAAGCATGCAGTTGACAGGAAAAATCGCGACCGGCGATCTGAGGGATTTTGGCGAGATGCAGTTGTCTGCCAGCCATCATAAAATTCCGCTTGTCTGGGTCATTGTTGCTGATGAACATATCGCCAAGATTTTTAGGAAGAATGGCCCGCACTTGGAATGTTTGGGAGAAGCGTCTCCGGATTTGAACCATGTTTCCCTGACCAACAAGTCAGTCGGACGTGTTGTCAGCTCCGGAGGAGGCGTTATACATCATAAATACGAACCGCATGCCAAAGCCAGTCAACATCAGGGATTCTTTTTTACTCTTCGGTTGGCGCAATGGCTGGATACAGCGGTCAATGATAATGCTTTTGACCGGCTTGTTCTGGTGGCAGCGCCGCGCATGCTGGGCAATTTGCGCAAGTCTCTCAGCAAACGGGTTCGGGCCCGCGTCATTGCCGAAATTAATAAAGATCTCACCAAACATCCCGAGGCGGCACTGCGCCAGGAGCTGGCGAACGTTATCCTGTGATGCCTCTTTCCCCCAGGTAATAAACCAGGTTATGGCACGGTTGACGCCTGCCCCGCTTGCCAGATTTATATTTACATATAACAAAAAATACATTACAATCATTGGAGTAACAGTTGAGACAGGCATAAATCTATCAATTTATTCAATAGGATAAGAAATGAATAGCGGTTTTTTGAATAACGTGATGCAGTACACTTGGCTACAGAAGGTCAAGCAATTGCTTGGCGACTCGCTGGTAGAAGTCGGGATAGGTGCCCTTATCGTAGGTTCAATTTTTGGTGGTATGCGCTACCGCAGCGATAGCTCCAAGGCTGGGGAGATTCCCCTCGCATTCTCGGAAATCGAACATAACACCAGAGATTTGCATCGTCTGGGTCAACCGGTGCCGCCGTTGACTCGCTATTACTCCGTCGTCAACGATGTCCCCATGAAAGTGTTTGAGTCTAATAACATCGCGCGGGAGCATAGTGCTGGGAATACCGCTTTTGCGCGTGAACTGGAGACCAGGAGAGATCGGGCTCTCCGCGTTTACCCTTTGATCAGCGAATATGCACCGGAACTGCCAAAAGATGCGGATGCGGCGCTACAGTCCCTTCACAAGATCGTGGATGCGGCCACAGAATTGCCTGCGGTCACTTCAGAATTTTCCAGCGCTTGGGATGAGAACCATCATGATGTTACTCATACGCACACCTGGACCACCACAGAATGCGATGCCGATGGCAAGAACTGTCATGATGAAGAACATTCGGAGGAAGTCTACGATTACACCATTCATACCTATAATTATTATCCGGAACATGGAGAGAGTGCAGCAAGATTGCTTGATGCATTCCTGAAAAATCATCCGGATCTGAATGTTGAAGAACGCCTGCATTTGGCTGCCAGCACACAAGCCGACAATGAATATGCCATAGAAAAAAGCAGAAGGAGCGAACTGGACGGGAAAAGGTTAAGTGCAGAAGAGTATCTCGCTCTCTCCAATACGTGGGCTACCGGCTCCACATTGACCAAATATCTTCCTGTTATCGTTTCTCACCATGCTTCCCTTGCAGAGCTTTCTCCTGTCTGGAATGCAGCCAAAGGTACCGCCCAGAGCGATGAGTATAGGACCTACTCTCACTCTGATGATGGACCGGGGGAATTTCAAGTGGCGAATTCAGCCTCAGAAGAAGGGCAAACCATTTATAATGCTGCGCGGAAAATTATCGACGGTATCCAATTCGCAAGAGAAGGCGTTCCCGCTCTTGATGCAAAGATTAAAGAATATATCTCTGTTGTACTTGATAAGAAACCGGGTGATGCCAACGAACTGAGAAGTGAGGTCATGCAGCTTGCTACGGATATATATCAGAAAAATTTTGAAAATGGTTTTGACGTTGAGCCATTTAAATGGCTGAATGTTGTTTTATTCACGCTACTTGGTGCGGGTGTCGGCGCCGCTGCCGGGGGTGGTGTTGCCTATTGCAGAAATAAACGGACAAACCGGAGCTACTCGTACTAACCAGGGTAATGAGCTATATGCGCTCACTGCCATTACGATCGAATTGTTATCTCACAAACACCAGATCCACCCGGTCAGTGGGGGCTTTGTCGGTTTCGGAGCCAAGGGCGCGGACATCGAGGCGGATCGGCTTGATGCCTTTATCAGTCATATAGGCGCGTACCATCAGGGCGCGGGAGAGGGCCATACGTCGCGCCGAACTGGAATTGCCGTCCTCACCCGTCGCATAGGCGCGGATCTGTAACCGGGTATCAGGCAGGCTGTTCATCTGAGCGACAATGGTGTCGAGAGATTTTTCTGCTTCGGGCGGGGGCGTACTGGAGTTTTTATCAAAAACAACCGATAAATCCGCGTGAGTGGGGACGGCGGGGGCTGTCCCGGGAGCTTTTGCGGTATCATGGGTAGGAGGATTGTCACTTGCCTTGTTAACAGGCGGGTTAACAACTTTCTCGGGCGCTTGATTGCTCTCGGCTGTTTTGGTTGTCTCAGCAGGATGAGGAATTTCTTGAGCAGTCTTTTCAACTCTTTTAACCGTTTCAGGCTTATGCGCGGGTTGTGGATTCTCCTGAACTGGATTCTCGGGCCTATCAACGTGAACAGGGGTGCCTGGCGGCGTGACAATTTTTTCTGTTACTGGCGCTGGGGCTGCGGCTGCACTGGGGGGTGCTGGAATCTCGGACATCTGCGTAAAGAAGGGGCTCAATAGATATTTTGGTGGCGGTGGAGGAGGCGCTGGTACCGCCTTCACATTTTTCGGCTGTGGCTGCGGCGGAGTGGCCTCTGGCAGGGGTTCTGGCGCGGCCGCAGGAGGAGTCAGCAGCGGCCGTATGGGCGGCTGGAGATGCACCGTTTGAAAAGAAGTTGATTCATTGTCCGGATTGGGGGCCATTTCCACATCTGGCTTTTTTGATCTGTATTCATAGAAACCGTCCTCTGCCGCAAAGGCGGCAGAGAAGGTGCCGATGAACAGGGCAGTGCCGCACAGCAGGGACAAAGAGATCAGCGGGAATGTTTTCACGAAATGCCTCTTAAGTCGCCATTTTGACGACAGTCTCTTTTTTATCCGACTTGTTGATATTTTTAATGAGTTCGGTATGCAGCGCGGGGTTGGCGGCGACAACGCCTTTGCCGTAGACGACGTTCTTGCCGCCGTCCATTTCCGAGATATATCCACCCGCTTCCTTGACCAGTAGGCTGCCGGCGGCTATATCCCAGGGCATCAGGCGGGGTTCGCAGAAAGCATCAAAGCGACCGGCGGCGACATAGGCCAGGTCAAGGCAAGCGCTGCCCATGCATCGTACGCTACAGCCTTCGGGAAGAGAGTATTGATCACCGAAACAATCGCCCCCGATGGTCACCAGTGCATCGACCAGGGATTTTCGCCCCGCGACGCGGAGACGTTTGGAATTCGAGAAGGCGCCGCCGCCTTTTTCTGCGCTGAATATCTCATTCTTGATCGGGTCATGAATAACGGCGGCCACGATTTCCTTGTCTTTCTCCAGGGCAATAGCGATAGACCAGTGAGGCATGCCATGCAGAAAGTTGGTTGTGCCGTCAAGAGGGTCGATAATCCAGCGATAACTTTTATCTTCGCCTTTGATTTCACCGCCTTCTTCCAGCAGAAACCCAAAGGAGGGGCGGGCCTTGAGCAGCTCTTCTTTCAGGATTTTCTCGGCCTTATGGTCGGCAGCAGAGACGAAATCCCCGGGGCCTTTTCTGGAGACCTGCAGCTGTTCGATTTCACCAAAATCGCGGATCAGTGCGCGTCCAGCCTTTTCAGCCGCCTCGATCATGACATTCATATGCGGAGAGCGGCGGGCAGACATGATCTGTTAGTCCTTTGCGCGTTCAACGTAAGTAGAGTCGATGGTGCGGACAACAACCCGGGTGCCGGACCCAATGTGCGGTGGAACCATAATACGCACACCGTTCTCCAGCTTGGCCGGTTTATAGGAGGATGAAGCCGTCTGCCCTTTCACGACTGGATCGGATTCCACAATCTCCATGGTGACGGTTTCAGGCAGCAAGATCGACAAAGGCTTGCCTTCGTGCATCTGCGCCTTGACAATCATGCCATCCTGCAAAAAGGCGGCGGCATCACCGATCAACTCGCGGTTGACGGTCATCTGTTCATAGGACTGCTGATTCATGAACGTATATTCGTCGCCAGAGGCATATAGAAACTGGAATTCCTGCTCTTCGACGATGGCACGCTCCACCATATCCTGCGTGGCAAACCGGATATCCATTTTGTTGCCGGCGACGATATCTTTCATGATAACTTGCGCTACGGCGGCCCCCTTACCCGGAGAACGCAGTTCATTTTCTACAACCATCCAGAGTTTGCTATTGTGCTCAATGATCATTCCTCGACGGAGGGTATTGGCGACAGGCGACTTACTACTCATAATATCGGACTGCTGAACAATCTTGATGTCCTTGATTGCCGGGTAGCCGAAAAACATGTTCAGGCGTTCAATGAGCAGGGATTTTTGATAGCTGATTTCAAGTGCATAGGCGCTGTCCACGGCCAGATGCAAGAGGGCCTGATTTTGCTGGTTGTTTTTTTTGGCGAATTTAAGCTCAAGAGGAACAGTTTTTGCTGCAATCTCCGCACCCGCAATATGCGGCCAATCGGCCAGCATTTTGCCAAACAGCAGGCTTTTCTTGCCAAGGATGTCCTTGGTAAGGCCCGGTACCAGGTCAGAAAGTGGACGCGGCTTTGACATTTAGGAGGAGTATCTTTATTTACTCACATAATGTCCAGACTCAATATTTCAAAACTGCAGGAGCAGCTTTTAAGCTGGTACGCGAGACATCGGCGCGTCATGCCGTGGCGGGCGGAGAGGGGAAGAAAGCCTGATCCCTACCGTGTGTGGCTGTCTGAAATCATGCTGCAGCAGACAACGGTGGTAACGGTAACTCCTTACTTCACCAAGTTTATTGCAAAATGGCCCACGGTTGCGGCATTGGCTGGAGCCAGTTTGGATGAAGTGCTGACGGCCTGGGCAGGGCTTGGTTATTATACCCGGGCTCGCAACCTGCATAAATGTGCCCAGATTATTGCAGAAAAGTTTAAAGGGAAATTTCCGGTAACCGTAGATGGATTAAGGGAGTTACCAGGAATTGGCCCCTATACGGCAGCGGCGATAGCCTCGATTGCATTCAGTCGGCAGGCGGTAGCGGTGGATGGCAATGTTGAGCGTGTCGTCAGCCGTTTTTTTGCCATTGAGGAACCGCTGCCATCTTCCAAAGAAATTATTCGTGGGCGTGCGGCGCAATTGGCGGGGGACAACCGGCATCCGGGAGATTTTACACAGGCCTTCATGGAATTGGGCGCCACGGTATGCACACCTCGGAAACCACGATGCATGTTCTGTCCATGGCAGAGAGAGTGTCGCGCCAATAAACTCGGAATAACTGAGGGCTTACCAAACAAATCGCCTAAAGTTCGCAAACCTGTCCGCTATGGCAAGGTGTTCTGGATTCAGAAAAAATCCGGGGCCTTTCTCATCGAAAAAAGGACGGCCAAGGGTCTTTATGAGGGCATGTATCAGCTGCCAACCTCCGAATGGGTGGCGGACAGGAGGATAGCAAAAAAATTTGCGGCGCCTTATTATAGTTCCCAGCTTCGCTTTTATCCTTTGAATCAAAAAATACGGCATAGTTTTACGCATTTTGATCTTGTTTTGGAAATATGGACGGCGGCGGCGAAAAACCCGGTCAAAGCCCCTTGCGGCAATTTTGTATTCATGGAGGATATTGGCGGATATGCATTGCCGACACTGATGCAGAAAGCCATAAAACTTTGTGCAAAAACACAGGTTGCTTGAGAAAGAAGAGTTTTATCCTTAAACTGGAACAGATGGTTTTTCTGGGTAGTATAAAGATGAAACAATATTTCCGGATCTGTTTGTTGCTTCTGGTATTCGCAGTCACTGACCTGTCATCCGCTTGGGCAACTGGCGGGAGAGCGTACGGTGGCGACGGATATGCCCCAGTCACATTCAAAGAGTTATCTCAAACGATGGCCTTGATGGGCGGCATCGACGTCAACAATCAGGATGCAGTAGACGAATACGCCAAATTGTTTTATTGCGAACAATATAAAAAAATCTTCAAAAATGACATTGATCTGTATGATTTCAGAAAGATGATCACCACCCGTGTGCAGGCAAAGAGAATATACTATCGTACTCTCTACGAAATATCCAGTTCTTTTCAACTGGGGCGATATGATCCGGAAGGTCAGTTTTTTCCTTTATCAGGAAACACCGCTATGGTCAACGTCGGGTCCCTTCTTCTTTCATCTGGCAATGAATGGAAAAGCTATTGCGGCATCGGAAGACCATCTGATTTTTTTCCAGCCACCATCACTTTGGTTTTGAACAGACCGCTCACTTTAAGCGTGTTCAAGAGCACTGTGGAGCAGGCAAAAAACCTTCTGGAGCGCATGAACCGCTTGAAAAATACGCGGCGATTGATCTATGGCAGGATCAGGTTTCGCGTTCTGGATGCTGCTGGGCTGGTGTCTGCGCAAGAGGGCAGGTTCGTGCGCGCCGAGCTGAAGGGGGATATTACATCCATCGATTTCTTCCTGGATAGCGGCTTGACTCAGCCCATAGGTTCGGTGCTGCTGTCAAGATGATGCTTGGTATTGCATCACGGAATCTGGATTTGTGAGCGGATTTCTTGGCGCAGGACGTCGATCGGCCAGATTTTTCCTTTATTTTCAAAGTGCCAGAATGTCCAACCATTACAGGAGGGCAGTCCTTGCAATGCGGCTCCCACCTTGTGAATGGAGCCCTTATGATCACCACTGTGATTGCGCGCCACCAAATTTCCGTCAGCACGGACACGGGCGGTGTAGCGGCGGGAATGATCGAAGAGTACTGAGCCCGGTTGCAACATGCCCTGTTCGACAACTTGTCCGAAAGGGATGCGCGGTTCAGCGCGCTTCTCAATCGTTTTCAGCAGGCTTTCATCATCGCCGGTTTTGATCGCGGCAATACGTCCCCTGGCATGGGCGATATATTCTTTTTCCTTTTCGATGCCGATAAAATCACGGCCCAGTTTTTTAGCGACGGCGCCCGTCGTTCCCGTGCCAAAAAAAGGATCGAGAATAACATCGCCGATTTCGGTCGATGAAAGGATCACACGGTGAAGAAGGGCTTCAGGTTTTTGAGTGGGGTGGGCCTTATCGCCGCCACTGTTCTTGAGGCGCTCGCTGCCGGTGCACAGCGGGATTGTCCAGTCGCTGCGCATCTGCAGGTCTTCGTTCAATGCCTTCATGGCGTCATAGTTAAACCTGTACTTGGAGTTCTCGGATTTCGAGGCCCATATCATGGTTTCATGAGCGTTGGTGAAGCGGCGGCCACGGAAATTCGGCATCGGGTTGGTCTTGCGCCAAATGATGTCGTTGAGAATCCAGAAGCCAAGGTCCTGCATGGTCGCGCCAAGGCGAAAAATATTATGGTAGCTGCCGATCACCCAAATTGCACCATCGTCCTTCAACAGGCGCCTGGCCTCGAGCAGCCACTCCTTTGAAAATTTATCGTATTCTGCAAAACTAGAAAATTTATCCCATTCGTCTTCGACGCCGTTCACTTTCGAATGATCTGGCCTGCGGAGTGTGCCTTGGAGTTGGAGATTGTAAGGGGGGTCGGCAAAAATCAGGTCAATTGACCGGGCCGGAATTTTCTTCATCACCTCGATGCAGCTTCCCGACAGAATTTCATTGCGGGGAAGAGAGGTTTTTTGTGACTTAACAGTGTCTTTTTCACTAGTCTTCATATTTGGAATCATGATTCATTCGCGACTCTGCGTCAACAGAAATCTTGAAAAAAGAATCAAATAGATCAATTATTTGTAGAAGATTCTTTAACTAATTGTTTAGAGATAGGGGAAAATGTGCGGCGGTGATGAACTGTAACGCCATGAATTTCAATAGCTTTTAGATGGTGCGGGGTACCATACCCGACGTTGGTGTTCCAGCCATAATGCGGAAACTCATTAGCCATGTCGATCATCAAACGATCACGGTAGTGCTTGGCGACGATGGATGCGGCGGCGATTGAGAGGCTTTTGCTGTCCCCCTGAATAATTGTTTGCATGGTGCAGGACAGTTTTGGCCTCTGGTTACCGTCGATCAGTGCCACGGCTGGGCGTATTTTTAATCCCTCAAAAGCTTTTGCCATGGCCAACAAAGAGGCTTGTAGAATATTGATTGTATCAATTTCGCCGACACTACATTCAGAAAGTGATACATCAGAAAACTCATATATCTTCTTGAATAAATATTCTCTTTTTTTAGAAGTAAGTTGTTTGCTGTCATTGATTTGTTCAAGAATGGCGCGAGGCATTTTATCCCGTCGGATGACAACTGCCGCCGCCACAACAGGCCCCGCCAGGGGGCCTCGACCCACCTCATCGATTCCGCAAACGGGGTCTTGATACTGATCTTCAAATGAAAAGTCAGGCCTCGTGACCCGTGGCTGGCTTGTCATGTTTAATTTGCACCAGTGGAATAGCTGATCAGTTTCCTCAGATGGGATTGCTGATAGGCGCAGGTGATCGCCCCACCGCGCAGGGCATTGGGAATGTCAAAGGTTCGTTTGATACCGGCATTCAGATCGTCGTCCAGAACATAGAGACTGGCGCAGGCAATGCGTTGGTCTGGCGCACCGTCCATAACGGGGCAAAACATCAATTTTTGTCCATCGTGGTCAAAAAATGCCTGTATGGTTATTCCTTCTGAGCTGTGGGCGCGGACGACCCTGACAGAGGCGCGTTCGCCGGAGTATAACATAAATAACACATCGGAGAAATCATCCCAGTCGGCACCAAACAGGGCGGTGCCGCGTCCTGCCTTGCAGAAAAGCGGTGGCCCTTGGTGCTGGCCAGATGACCGTGAGGAGGGGGGTAGTTCTACCGCCAGCGTTTGCCTTGGTACACCGAGATTCGGCAGACAGCCTCCGATCAAAAGCAGGCAGGGTGCCAGAATGACTGCAATGGCTAATTTGAGCGTTTTTGGCGGCATCTCTTCAAAACTATCTCTGTTTTTTGCGATGGTTAGGCTATTATGATTATAATGGAACGTTCAATCAGGTAAAGGCTTTTCCGTGTTCTTAAGGCGTGTCACCCTCTTTCGCTTTTTTGGTTTTAAGGTCAAGGCTGACGCCAGCTGGTTTTTTCTGGCTGTGTTGATCAGCTGGACCATGTCTAGCCATTTCTATCCTAGCCTTTACTCCGGCCAGCCGGCGGACGTGTACCAGGTGATGGGCGTTGCGACCGTTGCCGGCATTCTTTTTTCTATAGTCATTCATGAAGTGGCACATGCCGTCATTGCTGAATATTATCATATGCCGATTGCCAGCATCACTTTGTTCATTTTTGGCGGTGTCGCTGAAATGAAAGGAGAGCTGAGTCACCCAAAGGGGGAATTTTTCATGGCGGTGGCCGGCCCGGTGATGAGCGCCCTGATGGGTCTTTTCTTCTGGGCGGTGGCCTCTCTCTACGGTGGTTACGTGGGAGTCGGCGCCGTTTCCCATGTGCTTGATTACCTCGGCGACCTCAATATGCTGATCGCAATATTTAACATTGTTCCTGCTTTTCCTTTGGACGGGGGACGTGCCTTGCGCGCGATTATTTGGTATTGCAAAAATAACCTGGTGGTGGCCACGCGCATTGCTTCGGAATGTGGTTCCATTTTTGCCTATGGATTGATAGCATTTGCTTGTTACAGCATTGTCGTCCATAACGATCTGCTCTCCGGGATGTGGTATGGTTTGCTGGGATTCTTCATGCACAGTTCCGGGGCTTATGCCGTGAACCAGATGGAGTCACTTTCGCTGCTCAGTCTGGAGAAGGTGTCACGCTTCATGCATAATCATGTCGTGACAGTATCGCCGGACCTGACGATCACAGAGCTGGTTGATCTGTATATTAACAAGCATCACCAGAAAAGCTTCCCGGT
>JACQAA010000037.1 GCA_016195185.1 Pseudomonadota bacterium
CGAGCGGGGGCAGGTTTGCTGAAACAGGGACTTTTTCTTTTTGCAGCTCGACATAACATTCCTTGAGGGTTTTACGGGCGCGCTCAACTTCCGAGGCCATGGTCACCATGGGCAGCAACAGCCTGACCGGACCAAAATAACCTGCGCGCAGCACGGCGCGGAACTGAGCGCGGAGTAAATGCAGTTCTTTCAGCGACAAGCGGATAGCGCGCAGGCCCAATGCCGGATTGGCAGCCTCAGACAGATAGGCGCCGACCCATTTGGCCATTTTATCGCCGCCGATGTCTAGGGTGCGGAATGTGACGGGGGCACCCTTCATAGCGCGCACCACTTCAACTATGGCTTCAAACTGTTCATCTTCCGTCGGCAGAGTGTCACGGTTCATGAACATGAACTCGGTACGGAAAAGACCGATACCCTGGGCGCCGGAGGCCAGGATGTCGTCCAGATCGCGCGGCATCTCCAGATTGGCGCTGAGGGTAATGGCGGTATTGTCCAATGTCATTGCGGGGAGAGTGGCGAGTTTTTTCAGCTCTTTTTGATCACGACGGAGTTGCAGAAGTTTTTGTTCATAGCGTTTTTGAGTCGTGGGGGTTGGGTTGAGCACTATTTTACCGTCAATGCCGTCGACAATGGCCAGACAGCCGTGATGTGCGCTGTCCAGCAGAGAGGGATTCACGCCCAGTACAGCCGGGAGGCCCATGCTCCTGGCCATGACTGCCGTATGGCCGGTGATCCCGCCGTGTACGGTGGCGATGCCGGAAAACTTCCTGGGGTCGAGCAGGGCGATTTCAGCCGGTGACACCTCCTGTGCCAGGACAATACCTCCGGTCGGAACGGCGCTCAGGGACAGATAGGGCACATTCATAAGAATGCGAATCAGCCGGTACCCGACCGCTGCGACGTCCTCACTGCGTGCGGCGATGTAGGGGTCCTGCAACTGCCGGAATTGCTCAGTAATCACGTGCGTTTCTTGCTCAATGGCGCGTTCTGCGTTGACGTGGCCTTTTTCAATCCTCTGTAACACGCCGCGCACGAGCCGTGAGCCGGACAGCATGGCCAAATGCGCCTCCAGCAGCAGACTTATTTCTTCCGCGGCCACCTCGGGCAGCTCAAGAGATCTGACTTTCATGGTAATCAGTTCGTTTCTGGCTTGGGCTACCGCATGAATAAAACGGTCGATCTCCGCCGGTACTTGTTCGGGGGGCAGAGTGTATTCCGGAACCGTCGGATGTTCAATTTGCACCAGATAAGCAAGGCCCATGGCAATGCCGTGAGAAACGCCAAATCCGGTCAGGACGAGTTCATTCTTCATCAAAACGTCTTTCGACGAGGGAGACCAATTCTTGCAGGGCCTGCTCGGCGTTGGCCCCCTTCACAATAATGCGGATCTGTGTATTGAGGCTGGCAGAGAGCATCAGCAACCCCATGATGGAGGAGCCTGTAACCGAGGTGTTGTCTTTGGTTACCGTGACATCGGCCTTCAGGCGCTCCACCAGGTTAACGAATCTGGCGGCCGCCCGGGCGTGCAACCCGCGCTGATTCCGGATCTGTACGGTTTTTTCAAGCAAGGCAGTCATGAAGGCTATGAAGCATTCAGCAGTGCCGCGGCGGCGTGGATATGTTTCCGTCCCGCCTCTTGTCCGCTCAGAGCGGCCTGCTGCAGGCTTTCTGTCTGGCGTACGGAAGCCAGCTTGATCAGCATGGGCAGGTTGACCCCGGCGAGGGCTTCAATTTTTTTATCCTCAATGATGGAAATGGCCAGATTGGACGGGGTGCCGCCGAACATATCCGTCAGAATCAACACGCCTTTGCCGCTATTGACTTCCTTCGCTCGCTTGATCATTTCCTGGCGTTTTTGCTCCATATTGTCTTCAGGGGCCATGCACACCGCGGCTATTTGTTTTTGCGGACCCACGATATGTTCCATTACGGCAATGAATTCTTTTGCAAGATTTCCGTGTGTCACCAGAACCAGACCGATCATCTTTTTTTCCTCTCCATTTTTCTACTTTACCAGCAGATCGGGCTTATGTACCAGATCTATTGCTTTGATTATTTTAAAGGGTGTAGAACCGTCGAAGGCATATAATTGTAGCCAGGCCACAGCAACTCCGAGGATGTCCACAGTTTTCCATTCTGGCAGACGTGGAACATCCTCCCGGGGTACCAGGTCTACAATTAACCGGAGTTGGGTGAGAGATACCGTGGGGTATTTGAGCAGGCCGACTCCGCGAACCTCCATGAGGCCGCAGATGGATTCAGCCGGGCTGGCGAGGATCTTGTCCTGATAACGCTCCAGCACGACCTGATCATCGCTAATGAGCGTGCCGCCGGTTTCGACCAATCTGAAGGCCAGATCCGACTTACCGGCGCCGGATTTTCCCCGTAGCAACACTGCAGATGCAGCGTTGCCGTGCGTTTGAAGGGCGACGGCTGTTCCGTAAAAAATCTCTTTTGGGGTCGAATTCATTTTGGAGGAGCCTCCGCCGGCAAGATAATGGTAAACCGAACGCCCTGATGCTGGCCTTTTGCATCTTTGAGGTTTCGGGCAAAAACCGCACCGCGATGAGCGCGGATGATTTGACGGGATATGCTCAGGCCCAGGCCTGAATGCAGGCCAAATTTTTCTTTTTCAGGTCGTTCCGAATAGAATCTTTCAAAAATGGCCTCGAGATTTTTTTCGGGGATGGCCTGACCATCATTGTCGACATGGATAATAACTTTGTCTCCCTGCATCAGGCCGGTCATGGTTATTTTTCCTTTTTCACTCAAAAAAGAAGTGGCGTTCTGAACAAGATTATAGATAACCTGGCCGAGCTGTACATCATTACCGGTCACCCAGAGCCTTTGATTTTTTTCTACCTGAAGGACAATTTTGACGCTGTCCGATTCCATCTCGACAATCTTTTGCAAGAGGGGGGCCAAATCAAAGGTGGTTTTTTCCACGCGATATAGTTCGGAGTCCAGCCGGGAAGCGGCGGAAATATCCGTAATCAATCTGTTCAGGCGACTCACGTCATCCTTGATGATTAACAGCAACCGCGCCTGCTGATCCGGGTCTTTGACAAGAGGGAAGGTTTCCACCGCGCTTTTTAGTGAGGCGAGCGGATTTTTGATTTCGTGCGCAACATCAGCGGCAAAATTGCTGATGGCGTCAATACGATCTGACAGCGCTTCCGTCATGTGTCGCAGAGCTGTTGACAATATTCCGATTTCATCCTTCCGTGATGAGAAGTTCGGTATGGAATTTTTTAAAAACAGGCTCATCTCTACCTGGCCAGCCGCCTCGGCGAGTTGCAGGAGGGGTGTCGCGATTGTCTTGGAGAGGTAGATGGACAACAAGATGGTTCCCAGCAAGACCAACAGGAAAATCTTGATAACTGTCAATTGCACGCCACGGACGGCGTTTTCTATGTTATCACCGGCGCGGGTCAGCATGACGGCGCCCAAAACGTTCTTCAATTTTTGCACGGGCAGGGCTGCCACCAGAATAATCCGGCCGTCCACATCTCGCCAGGCTCCGGCAGAATTCTCACCGCCCAGCGTTTCCATCAAATGGGGATAGGTTTCGATACCCTGTATCTTGTCGGGATACAAAGGCAGTGACAGGCGGATCGTAAACAGGTTAAGAATTTTCTGCAAGAAATAATAAGCCCTTTTCTTGGGGCTCCAGGTCTCAAAGGTGCTGTCCAGTTCGACGATCTGGACCATTCCCCCCGGACCTACTAGCTGGTGGCTGTCCAGCATGAGTTGGCCATTTTTACTGAACAGGAGCGTGTGCAGTTTGCTGCTTTCGACCAGCTTGCGCAGCATTTGTCGTGACAGATCCTCTGCCAGAATTGGATCTCCACTGAGCGTCTCCCGCACCCCGCCTTCGGCCAGGGCGGAAGCCAACAGGCGCCCTTCTGCCTGCAAAGCGTGTAATTCTGATCCAATCAGCTCTGTTTCGTACTGGGCGGTGTATAACATGCCGACACCCAGAATGATCAGTGCCCCGATATTCACGACGAGTATGCGCAGTGTAATCGGGGAGACATACCAGGCATCATGATGACGGGGTTTAAACATTCTTATAGCGGTATCCAATGCCGTAAATGGCCTCTATAGAGTCAAAATTCGGGTCTACTTCCCTGAACTTTTTTCGGATGCGTTTGATGTGGCTGTCTATCGTCCGGTCTTCGACGTCCAGCGTATCGCCGTAAGCATAATTCATGAGCTGTTCCCGCGATTTAATGTGGCCGGGGTTCTCCGCCAAAGCCCTAACCAGCAAAAACTCTGTGACGGTCATTTCGACTGGCTTTCCCATCCAGGTGCAGAACTGGGTGTTGCCGTCCAGTCGGAGCTGCCCCAGTGTCAGTGTATTTTTATTCAAGCCGGGCGTGGCTTCCTGCCGTAACTCATGACGACGCAGTATGGCGCGGATGCGTTCGATGAGCAGTTTTTGCGAGAACGGCTTGGTGATGTAATCATCCGCGCCCAGACGCAGACCATACAGCTGATCGATTTCGTCATCTTTGGAGGTAAGAAAGACGACGGGCATCGCCGAATGCTCCCGTATTCTTTTCAAGACCTCTATTCCATCCAATCGGGGCATTTTGATGTCGAGCACCACCAGATCCACCGGGTCTTTTAGCAGGGTTGCCAGCGCAGACTCCCCGTCCGTGTAGGTCAGGACGGAAAAACCCTCCGCTTCAAGTGCCATAGAAACAGATGTCAGGATGTTCCTGTCATCATCCACAAGCGCAATCCGCTGCTTCATGTGACTATTTCTCTTTCAGGGCATGGCCGACAAGATATAGTGACCCTGTGATTAATATACGTTGCGGGGAGGAGAATTGAAAGGTAAGCGAACGCAGCGCGCTTTCCAGATTTGGGGTTATCGTGGTGCGCTGACAGCCGAGTTGCCGTACCTGATCACATAACGCTTCCGCAGAGGTCATAGGCGCCTCGATCCAGTTCACGTCCACGGTTTGCACGGTGGCGACATGTGGCAGAAGCGGTCGGTAAAATTCAGCCGCATCTTTTGTTTTTTTCATAGCCGTTATCAGGTGCAACGGCAGTGACTTTCCCCAGGCTTTTATCTGGTCGACAAGTATTTCGGCGCCAGAATCGTTGTGTGCACCATCGAGCCACAGCTCCCACCCTGATGGCAATAGTTCGGCCAGGCGCCCACTGGCAAGACGTTGCAGGCGTCCGGGCCAGTTGACGCGATGCATGGCCAGTTCCAGATGGTGTTGCTGCAACAGGGGTGCGTAAGGGCTATGTTCAATGGCCGCCAGTGCCGTGCCCGCGTTATCAATCTGGTGCCGTCCCACCAGATTTGGCAGCGGGAGACGGAATGTGTTGGTTGCGCTCTTATACTCAAAGTGGTTGTCATCCGCACTGACCATCCACTCTTGTCCACAGGCGAAAATCGGGGCCGCCACGGCCGTGGCCCGTCGGCGGAAAACCTCCATCACTTCTGGCGCCATCTGTGGCGCAACGATGCAGGGGCAGCCCGGCTTGATGATGCCCGCCTTGTTGACGGCAATCTCCGCTAAGGTGGTGCCCAGAATATGAGTGTGATCATAAGAAATGCGCGTGAGCAATGATATGAGCTGTTTTCCATCGATCACGTTGGTTGCGTCATACAGTCCGCCCAACCCCGTTTCCAGCAAGAGAACGTCTGCCGGATAACGTGCATAGGCCAGAAAGGCCGCGACGGTAATCAGTTCAAAGAATGAAACGGGACATGTGCGGGCCGCTTCTTCGCATTCGTTGATCAGGTCCAGCAGCTTGTCTGCTTCGATCATTTTGCCGTTGAGAATAATTCTCTCCTCGAAACGGACAAGGTGGGGGGAGATATATTTGTGCACGCTGAGCCCGGCGGCCTCATAGATGGATTGCAGAAACGCCAGCGTTGAGCCCTTGCCATTCGTACCGGCGACATGAAAAACATGGGGAAGTTTCTGATGAGGATTGCCTAGTTTTTCTAAAATGGCCTGAACGCGTCCCAGCCCTGCCGGGTAGTCCGCAGGATATTTCAGACGGATTTTTTGGATAGACTCTTCTACTGCCGGAACAGGAGAATACGTCCAGCTTGACACGGCTCAGCTCGGCTTTCCGCTGCTGTGCTGGCCTTTGCCGGTCTTTGGCTTCATCAGCAGTTGAAGGAGCGTGATCAGCTGCTCGCGCATATAGCTTCTGGTCGTGACCAAGTCGACCATGCCGTGTTCTTGCAAATATTCGGCGGTCTGAAATCCTTCAGGAAGCACTTTACGAATCGTTTCCTGAATGACGCGGCGACCGGCAAAACCGATTTGTGCGCCTGGCTCGGCCAGTGTGATGTCGCCCAGCATCGCGAAGGACGCGCTGACCCCCCCTGTGGTGGGATCCGTCAAAATGACAATATAGGGCAGGCGGGCCTCTTTGACGAGTTCGACCGCCACGACAGAGCGCGGCATTTGCATGAGAGACAGCGTCCCCTCCTGCATGCGCGCGCCGCCGGACGCCGGGATAACGATGAAGGGCACCCTCAGCATCACAGCCAGCCGTGCCGCCGTTAACAATCCGTCGCCGACTGCCGCTCCCATGGAACCGCCCATAAAGCTGAAATCGAACGCGGCGATCACGGCTGTTTCACCGCCGATCATGCCCTGGGCGACAACAATGGCATCCTTATGTCCGGTTTTGGCCTGCGCCTCTTTCAGGCGATCAGTATATTTTTTCCGGTCTTTGAATTTCAGGGGGTCGACAACAGTTTTGGGCAGCTCCACTTCCTGATATTGACCTTCGTCAAACAGCATCTCAAGCCGTTCCTGCACCTCCATGCGCATGTGATGTCCGCAGTGATGGCAGACATTTAAATTCTTTTGCAGGTCTTGATGATAAAGCATGGTCTGGCAGCGCGTGCATTTATGCCACAGGTTGTCAGGAACGTCCTGCTTTGACATCAGAGCTTTGATTTTGGGGCGGACGAAGTTAGTAATCCAGTTCATGGTCTCACGTTCAGAGTGGTTTCTTATACAGAACTCAGATTCAGTACCAGAGCCAGGGATTTCCGTCACCTGGTTTTATATTTACATAGCGTTATTGAATATTTTTATACACCATGAAAATATTATTCATAAGTTCTGGACCACCTGTTTTACTGTACTTGATCAGTGTACAGGCTAGGAAACTGGTTTTTTAGATCCACCACTTTTGGTAGGTCATTAATGACGATGTAAGGATTCACCGGGTGTTTGGTGGCATAGTTCTGATGATAGTCCTCTGCCGGATAAAAGGCAGGCAGGGGTTTTACTTCAGTGACGATGGGAGCAGAAAAGATCCCGGCTTTCTGTAGCTGGTCAATATATGCTGTGGCAACTTTCTCCTGCTCCGGTGTCGTAAAGAAAATCCCCGAGCGATACTGTGTGCCCCGATCCGGACCCTGCCGGTTAAGTTCGGTTGGGTTATGCGCCACGGAGAAATAGACCTTTAAAAGCTGTCCCAGCGTTATTTGTGCAGGATCATAAGTGACTTTCACGGCCTCAGCGTGTCCGGTGGTTCCAGAGCTCACAGCATCATAGGCGGCAGTTTTTGCATCACCGCCAGCGTAGCCGGAAATGGCCTCCGACACGCCCCTGACATGTTGAAAAACCGCTTGTATGCCCCAAAAGCAACCACCGGCCAGAACAATTGTTTGGTTTTGGGTGTGTGCTGCTGGCGGCGGATCCACTGCCGGATCGGGCAAGGGGAGCGAGGCTGCCTGAGAACAGGAGATACCACAGGCAAGGCCGGCTGCGGGGAGAGCGCGCAAAGTCCTGGAGAAGCTTTTAAAAAGGCGGTTTAACATGAATACCCCTCAGTTCAGATCATAAAATAGCAGGTATTACCCTTGTTTAAAGCCCCCCACTCGGCAGTTATTTTGCGGCACCCGCTCTTCTGACAACTGGCATGGGCGGCAATATTGCAAATAATTAATGTTTTTCAGCAAGACTTGGCAATGCCTTCTATGTCAAGATGAAGATATGCTGAAAACAGCGTACTTCCCTTGGAAGATTCGTACAACAACAACCCACTAGGAGAACTACTATGAACAAATACATTCTTTTGGCTGTTCTGGCTCTCGCCTTTACCGCCCCTTCCTTTGCCCATGCTATGGGTGATGCAAAAGACGGAAAAAAGCATCATAAGATGAAAAAAGAGCACAAAGAACATAAAGAACACAAAGCAGCTGGCAAAAAACACCATGGCATGAAAAAAGAGAAAACCGAAGCTGCCCCCGCTGCAGCACCAGCCGCGACGGACGTCAATAAATAATTGACGGAAGGCGTATTAGACAGGGAAACAATACTATGAAGATAAGACAAATCCTTATGGCTGCAGTCATTGTCGTTGCTGCGTCTTCCGCGGCAATGGCGCAGACACCAGCGGCGCCAGCTACGCCGCCGCCGTTTGAGGCTCAGAAAGCGATGATCATCAAAAACCTTAGTGATGGCATTGCCGATGCACAGAAAAAACTGTCCTGTGTTAAGGAGGCGTCGGATGCGAAGGCTGTTCAGGCCTGCTTCGGCGTCCCTGCCCAGGCAGCTCCGCCTGCAGCAGCACCAGCCACTAAAAAGTAAGGGCTGGATCATGACTTAAAAAACACCCGCCCCTAAAAAGGCGGGTGTTTTTTTACGAGTGGGAACGGTAACGGGCGTGTCCATGGGCTGACACAGATATGCTGTTCATGTTGGGGGTGCTCACATTGTTTTTGAACGGGTGGTCAGATGAAAATCCTGCTAGTTGAAGATGATGACAGTCATGCGCAGTTTATCGTCGACGGCCTGAAGCAGGCTGGTCACACCGTGGATCATGCCAAAGACGGTATGGATGGCTTGTTTCTGGCGACAGAAGAAAAATACGATGTGATGATCGTCGACCGCATGGTGCCCAAGCTGGATGGCCTGGCCATTATCCAGGCGCTGAGAGCTTCCGGCAACAAGTCACCAGTGCTGATTTTAAGTTCACTGAGTAAGGTGGATGAGCGTATCAAAGGGCTGAAGGCCGGCGGCGATGATTATTTGACCAAGCCCTTTGAGTTCGGCGAGTTGATCGCCCGTATTGAGGCGCTGGTCCGGCGCGGCAGCCTGGAGCAGAGCGAACAAACAATTCTGAAGCTGGATGATTTGGAGATGAATTTACTGACTCGTGTGGTAAAACGCGGATCTTCCCTCATCGAGCTCAAGAATAAAGAATTCCGCCTGTTAGAATTCCTGATGCGTCGCCCAGATCAAGTTGTGACACGAACCATGCTGCTGGAGGGGGTGTGGGATTTTCATTTCAGCCCCAATACCAATCTGATTGACGCACAGATGAGCAAGCTTCGACAGAAGGTGGACAAGGATTTCAAGAAGCAGCTTATCCACACGGTACGCGGGGCGGGGTATAAAATCAGTGCTCAAGAGGTTTAAACGGGCGCCAGCCGGCCCTGCACTGGATCCGGCGGTGCCGGGCGAATCTCTGTCTGTTAAAATCAAAAGCGCCTTGCGCTCGTTTTCGTTTCGGGTCGGTGTTTTATTTTTTGTCGCGCTTTGCACGACGCTGATCGTGTTGCGGGTGCACATTTATTACCAGTCTGTCTCCACTGCCTATGAAGATATCCGCGCCATTGTCAATGCGCATGCAGAAGAGATCAGCCAGGGGATTGATAAATACGGCATATCCTACGTCCACTATCTGGTCAAGGCCATGATCGAGGACACTCAGGATAAGCACCTCTACCTGGTATTTCGGGAGGGGAAGCACCTCTCTGGCAATCTTTCTCCCTGGCCGTCGGAGATCAACTTGAAACTTCATTGGCAGGAGATTTCTATTCCACAGGATGATGAAAAGCCCCCCCTTCATTTATTGGTCAAGGCCACCTCCTATAAAAACAATGGGGCATTGCTCATCGGCTATGATTTGCAGCGGGTGGACTTTTTGCGTGATACGCTGCTCCGTGTTGCCATCGCCAACATCCTGCTATCCCTGCTGATGTCTTTCTCATTGAGTATCCTGGTGGTTTGGCTGGTGAACCGCCATTTGCAATTTATCAATCGGGCTTGTGAGCGGGTCATGCGGGGGCAGCTGCAGTATCGCGTGCTGGTGCGTGGCGCTAATGACCAGTTTGATAAACTCGGCGCCAACATCAACAGCATGCTGGATTGGATTGCCACGCTGCTAGGAACGGTCCGCGATTCCACCAATGCTATCGCGCACGATATGCGCACACCTCTTAGCCGCCATCGCATCGAACTTCAGGCGCTGATCGATGATCCGGGGATTTCGCCCGCGGTGAGAGAGAAGATTGGTGCGGCGGTGATGCGCGTTGATGGAATTGTCGAGATGTTCGATAATATTCTCAGCATCGCGAAGGCGGAATCGCGCACCGGCACCGAACTCTTTGTCGAAATCAATATGAATGAGATCGTTGAAGATGTCATAGAATTCTACGCCGCGCTGCTGGAAGAACAGCGCCAGCAGCTTACTGTTGATATACCACTGACGCCACTTTGGATGACTGGGGACAAACAGCTGATCAGCCAGGCCGTCGTCAATCTGGTGGATAATGCGGTCAAATATACGCCAGAGGGAGGGCACATTCGTGTTTCTCTTCGTGCCGAGGGCAGCTTCATTATTGCAACGGTGTCAGATAACGGCCCGGGTATCCCGAAACAGTTTATGAACCAGGCTAAGGAGAGATTCTTTCGGGTTGACGAAAGCCGCAATACGCCCGGCACCGGCCTTGGCCTCAGCCTCGTCAATGCCGTGGCCACACTGCATCATGGCACGTTGACGCTGACAGATAATGACCCGGGCCTGTGTGCCACGCTGCGGCTGTCCCGAAACATCGAGGTGGGATAGGTTCGGCGGGCGCCGATAGAGCGGCTGTTAACGCTATAGCCTAGATGCCCGGTTTTGGACCTTTGGCGGCAGGCTTCATGTCGCCGTTCGGCTTGTTCACCGCGCCGGCGAAGATCACCGCGCCGCTGCTGATGTCTTGCAACGCGAAGACGAAGGAACGGTCGAATTTGACGTCGATCGTCTGTGGCGACGGTGCAACGCTGGTGAATCTCATCCGTACGGTCGTCACGGCCGCGGCCTCACTGCCCTCTTCATCGGTCTTGAAAACAACATCATGGCTGACGCCGCTGATGCACAGCTTGGCGCTTTGCGCGGTCATGGGGGAGAAATCGGCCGCGGACGTAAAGGCGTCACGGATGCCCATGTCCTTCAGGGCCGGGATCAGATCGTGCTTTTGTTTAATGTCAAGACGCGGCAGCTCGACCGTGCCCTGTACGCTGCCGGAGTAATGTGTTTTCAGCCAGGCCGGTGCCGCATCGCCGGCTTGCTGTGTTAGCCAATCTCGAGCGCTGATGCTCTCGTCTTTTGGACGTACGAGCACGAGGCGCATGGTGGGTGACTTTTCGTCGCTCTCTTGTCCGTAGGTGAGAGCAACCGCCTCATAATCAGTGCCGTTTTGGTACTGGATCTGATCTTCCTTGAAAAACTTGTGCATGGTGGGCGTTAGTGATTCGGCACCGCCGTCTGCGGTAAAGCCGCGTTCTTCCGTTTCCTTTTTGTCGAATTGGTGCGTCCATTTTCCTTTGAAATAAAGCGCGCTAGCCGACACTGAGGAATCACTTGCATCCAACCGGTCGACAATGGCAGGGATCAGATTATTGGTGTTTTGCGCAGCCCAGGCGTTGATCTTGCCGGGAACGGTCGGGTCGGAGAAGTCCTCTTCGCTGATCTGCGCGCCAAAGATTTTTTGCAGATCAGTCGCATATTTTTGGTTGAGCGTCATGAGTTCTTTGTTGGTCCATACGCCATTGGCGGTTTTCAGCTCTACCTGTCCCTGGTTGGCGGCCAGAATGTCCGTATTCAGTTGCGCCAGGTCGGCTACTTCCTTGTCGAGATTTTTCGAACCGGCGTCGAACAGGGTGTGGGCCATCTCTTGGCGTGTGTTGCCGGCAGCACCCTCGGCGACCATGGAAAGGCAGGTGAGCGCGTTATAGGGAGAGACAACCAGATTATCAGACTTGTCGGCTTGGTTTTGGGCCACCGCCTTGGCGAAAGCCAGCGTCAGAGTGTTGATTTTTTTGGCGGTCTCGAATTTGTCGAATGGTTGAGCCTGCTGTGAATGTTTGGGCATTAAAAAAACTCCATGAAAAAATAAACAAAGGAGCCCCATTATGGAGACCAAAAAAGATATGTCAATAGCCTAAATGGGCCTTTTTTTCTTCTGAATGCCGCACCAGCGTATGATCAGAGAGGTCATGACCTCCGTGACGCGCTGCATCGAGTCCAGGCTGACCCTTTCGTCCACCCCGTGAATGTTGTCGGCCTTAGGACCGTAACAGGTGGCCGGAATATTATAGTAGAGATTGAAATAGCGAACATCAGTTGTGCAGGTTGCGTGTAGTTTTTGCGGTGCCCCCCCCCGCCAGGATTGATGGGCCTCTTGCAGGGCTTTGCCAAACGGGCCGCTATCATTAAAGCCGCAACCCTCGGCTTGAAACCCGATATATTCGACCTGTGGCGGGAATTCCTTCAGCCACGGGTCGGAAGAGGCTGCTTCTGCCACACGCCGTTCAATAGATTTTTTAAGTTCCGTTATGCTTTCACCAGGGAAGAGACCAAAGCGGAAGCGCGTGACACATTCTCCGGCAACCGTGCTCGCCCAGTCACCGCCATTGATCACGCCAACATTGAGATTGAGGGGGTGGTGTGTGGCGCGATAGGGTTCGGGGATTCGTTCTGGTTTGTTCATTTCCTGTTCAAACGCGCGCAGGGCCTGGATGATCACCCATGATTTTTCAATAGCATTGACGCCCTGTCCCGCACCCAGCACGTGAGTGGTCTTTCCGGTAATGCGGACCTGAAACCAGATGACGCCGATTTGCGTGCACAGTACCGTTTCATGAAAGGGCTCGGGTATCAAACAGGCATCGCCCGTATATCCGGCCGCGAGCATGGCCAGGGCGCCATTACCGGTACATTCTTCTTCGATGGGAGATTGCAAAACGACTTTTGATGCCGGCTCCAGACCCATATCCTGCAATGCCTTCAGGGCCCAGAGGTAGCACATGGAGCCGCCCTTCATGTCACCCGCGCCGCGGCCATAGATAAATGTCTCGCCCTGTTCGCGGGATACTGAGGCAGTGAAGGGGGGGTGCCGCCATAACTTGACCGGCTCCGGGCTGACCACATCAACATGACCATTGAAGATCAGCGAGCGCCCAGCAGGGTTTTTCACGTCATGCACGGCGACGACATTCGGGCGGTCATGATAGTCCCAGTCAACAGGACTATATCCGGCAAGATTTTTGATGCGATCCACCTCGACAGGCAGCATTTTGGCGGCAAACCCGAGTTCATCGTATAGGCTGGCGATATATTCCTGCGCAGACCTCTCCGCGCCCAGCACGCTCGGGCAGGCAACAAATTTTTTTAAACGCTCAACCACCCAGTCCTGCCGGGCAGAAATAGCCTGCGCAATAGCGTTATGTTCCGGGATTTTATCTGTCATGCGCGCCATGTCTCCAGTTTCTGCGCAACGGGAACCTTGAAATCAAAAGGACTAGTCGCAATTTCCAATGTCGTGTCAGGATGTAGACTGACCAGTGTCAGTCTACCGTTCTGGCGGCGGAAAACAGCTTGCTCGGTGATCAGGGTGTCCACACACCCTGGCGCCGTCAGGGGCAGGCTGCACTTTTCTGCCAGTTTTGCCCGCCCGTTTTTATCCAGATGGTGCGATAGAACCATCACGCGTTTGGCCTTTTGCGCCACCTCCATGCCGCCACCCATGCCGGGAGTGGATTTCCCCGGTATTGTCCAGTTGGCAAGATCGCCATTGATGGCCACTTCAAAAGCGCCGAGAATGACGAGGTCGAGCCGGCCGCCGCGCACGATGGTAAAAGACAAAACGCTGTCAAAACAGGCAGCGCCAGAAACAAGATGGCAAGCGCGGCCTCCGGCATCAATCACCGGGTAGTCCGGTGTCCCATTGTCGACCGGTTTTCCCATGCCAAGGCAGCCGTTTTCTGCGTGGAACATCACGTCGATAGTGGCGGGTAAAAAAATTGGCAGCATGGTAGGCAGGCCAATGCCGAGATTGATCGTTTGTCCCTGCTGCACTTCCTGCGCCGCACGGCGCAGAATAATCTCATCTTTACCGGTCATCTGACGGTGAAAGCTCATGCGGCAGCCTCTTGCTGATGCCGCCTTGGCTCTGCCCGCACCACCGCACTGACAAAGACGCCGGGCAAATGGATATTTTCAGGTTGCAAGCGGCCGGTGTCGACAATTTCTTTGGCTTCGACAATGACATGGTCGCAGGCCGTGCCCATCGCGACGCACATATTGCGGTTTGAGCCTTGCCACCAGCAATTTCCTTTCTGATCCACCATATCGGCGCAAATGATGGCGACATCGGCATGATATGCGCGCTCGAGGATATAATTTTGGCCATCCAGCGTCATTTTCTCTTTGCCTTTGGCGTAGGATGTGTGCAGGCCAATGTCACTCAAAAATGCAGGGATTCCGGCACCGCCCGCGCGGATTTTCTCGGCAAAAATGCCTTGAGGTGTCAGCGTGCAGGCAATTTCCCCCGCATTCATCTGGGCGATAAAGGCGGGGTTGAGTCCAATATGCGTGGTATAGAGATGTTTTACCTGCCGGTTTTTCAGCAGGCGTCCAATACCGAGGTCCGGTTCATTGGCATCATTTTTGTAGAGAATGAGGCCTTTATATTGTTCGGGATGGTCGGCTAGATAGTCGATGATTGAAAAGGGGACGCCGCCGCGTCCAAACCCCCCCACCATCATGGATTGGCCGGAGCGGATATAGGCTGTAACCGCTTCCGCGATATTTTTGATCTTATGCGGCATTTTTAGCGTGTTGTTGCTGCAGCCATGCAGCGGTATCAGACAGTGTTTTATCCAGCAGCGTGATGATTTCATCAATCCCGATTTTATCAATAATCAGCGGGGGTGACAGCGAGACATGGTCACCGGAGACCCCCATGATCGAACGGCGTGGATAAATCAGCAGCCCGTGTCCGCGTGCAAGGGCGGTGGCTTTGCCGCCGACGTTCCACTCTTTGGGAAACGGCTCTTTTGTTTTCTGGTTGCTAACAAATTCGATCCCGGCCAGCAATCCGCGCCCGCGCACATCGCCGATAAAAGAATATTTGACCTGTAGGGCACGCAGGCACTCCTGCAGATAAGGCCCCATCTTGCGGGCGTTTTCCACCAGCTTGTCTTCCACGATCACTTTAAGGACGGCCAGAGCTGTTGCCGAGGAAAGGGGATTTCCTGCCAGGGTGTGACCGTGCATAAATCCCCCGGATTTGACGACCACATCGACAATGTCATTTCGCGCCAGACAGGCACCGATTGGCGCATAGCCCGCCGACAGGCCCTTCGCCACGGCGATGAGATCCGGTTTGACGCCCCAATGCTCGAACCCGTAAAACGCCCCCGTTCTGCCGCAGCCGGTCAGGACTTCGTCGACGATCAGCAGGATATTATGCCGGCGGCAGATATCTTCGACAATCGGGAACCATTCATCAGGCGCCACGGCGCCGCCAGTGGAAGCCCCGCCAATCGGTTCGGTTACGAAAGCGGCAATATTCTCTGCCCCCACTTCACGGATAACTTGTTTCAGTTCATGGGCACAGGCCATTTTGCAGGAAGGATAGGTTTTGCTGAGGGGGCAACGGTAGCAGAAGGGAGCAGAGATTTTTGGCGATTGAACTGTCAAAGGCTCAAAGGGTGCGTTCAGATCATGGTAGGATGTCAGGGATAGAGCCCCCAGTGTTGCGCCATGATAGGCGGGACGGCGGCTAATGATTTTGGCTTTTTGCGTCAGGCCGCGTGCCCACCAGTATTGCCGGGCCAGCTTCATGCACGATTCGACCGCTTCCGAGCCAGAATTGACCAAAAAAACGCGGCGCAGATGCGGTGGTGACAGTTCTGTTAGAAGTTGCGCGAGCGCATTGGCCGGTTCGTTTTCAAATTGGGTGCGGTAGGCAAAAGAAATTTTTTGCATTTGCTCGATGGCGGCTTTCTGAACGCGGCGGTTGCCGTGACCGATGTTGGCGGCAAAGGAGCCGCTACAGGCATCCAGATATCTTTTTCCAGAGGTATCCCAAATATAGATTCCCTCACCGCGCGCTACCGTCGGCAGGGTGACGCCGCTTTGATAAAACAAGCCGGAGGCTTGTTCCTGGTCGCCTGAGCTATGTGGCAATTCAAGCACGCCGCTGCCTTTCCTCAAAAAGTGTTTTGGTTATGGTGTCTCATTATAGGAATATCAGCACGGTTTGAAAGACGATTCCTCTTTTTGCCATTAATACGTAAAAAATATTTATTCTGAAAAAATCATATGTAAAGATAAAAGAAATGTTTCAAAAAAACGATAGGACATTACCTAAAATTTTTCTTAGGATTCATATCTATACGACTTCTCTTATGCCTCTTGAACACGTCACAAGGATGTCTCAATGAGCTACCGCATTAGGTCGACTGAATCCAGGGACTACGATGCCGTCGCCGCGCAAATCTGTTATCACTGGACTTTAACAAAATTGGGTTACATCGACACGCTGGTGGAAACCTTTGGGCTGCCGGGTTTTGTGGCCGTTGATGGCGGCGACAAGGTGATCGGTTCTCTTACGTGGCGTTCTTTTGAAAACTGTTTTCAGGTCATGACCCTGATCAGCGACCAGAGCGGGCTTGGTATCGGCTCGGAGCTTTTGACGGCTGCGGAAGAAGAGGCGCGGCGCCTTAACTTTTCGCGGCTTCTGATCTCCACCGAGAATAGCTATACGGATGCTCTGGTTTTCTATCAAAAGCGCGGCTACGTACTGTACCGGGTGCACTTTAATGTGATGGAAAACCTCAGAAAATTAAAGCCGTCGATTCCTGAAATAGACACCAATGGCATTCCGATCAGGGACCAGATTGATCTGATCAAGGATTTGCCGGGCGTCGTCAGTTCTGAACGATGGCGACCGCTTTC
>JACQAA010000054.1 GCA_016195185.1 Pseudomonadota bacterium
CTGATCCTGCAACCCTTTCGCAAAACGGTCGACCATCTGGCCGACTTCGCGGTAAGTGTATTTTTTGCCCATGAAGTTCAAGCAGGTCCGATCGCCATAGTTTTTGACCGCGGTGTCAAACATCTCGCTCATCGTCTTGGCGGCAATCTCCGAATTATAATCAATACCGGGTGGATATGACTTGAGCCACGGGGACAGGGGGGGCGGCGTAGAGGCATCGTCGGGAATCATCGTCATGGTTTCTCTTCCTAAAACATTGGCCAAATTAATCTGTAATCATAGCAGGTTAAGTGCATTTAAAACTCATCGCGCAATCATGATTAAGACAAATTTTTATCAGAAGATGAGCGGCGAGTCAAGTTTTTATTGACATATTTATTTTCCCGATATAATAATGGAATCGCAAAATTACAACGAATATCAGGTCAGGTAATGGGAAAACTGTGGCATAGAGTAGCAAACGATCAGGGAAAGTTCGATCTTCGTGAAGTTGACATGAGTCAGCTCAAGATCGACCAGCCGACCATTGTGTACCTGTCCGGCTTTCTTACTAACAATAACCGTCCGGGTTATGTGGCCGGGGGCATTAAGTGCATGGAAGAGCTGCTCAGGAACCGTCCTGAGTGCCCTGTACCGCCCAAGGTCTATGCCTGGTCGCACTCAGGCCTGCGCAATCTCTTCAACCTCGCCGTCTATAATACCTTCCCCTCCTCGCGTTCATCACAGGCCGGCTATGACATCGGCGCCGGCGTGTTGATGCCGCTCGTGACAAAGGGATTCGCAATCGACAAAAGGGGGCATGTTTCCGGCACCCCGATTCCACTCGAGGAAGCCAAGAAAAATGTCATGAATGTCACTCTCTTCGGATATAGCGCAGGTGCAATCGTGGCGCAGGAAACCTTTAACGCCACATTGAAAATGATGAAAGACGTCGGGTATAACGAAAAAGACGCCCGTGAAGTACTGAACGAAGTGGTATTAGTGGCCACCGGCGTGTTTTCCCGCTATACCAAAGAGGCGAACCGTTTTACGACGCTCTATCTGGCTGCCACCAATGACCGTATGATGCGGGCCAAGAACTGGATCTGGGGCACAACCGGGACATTGCTGCGGACAACCTTCACCGGCTATGCCAACAAGCAGCGGTCTCTGACCGTTCGCCCTCTGTCAGATACCAGTGTGTATATTACAGCTCCGGTCCGACCCTCTGATTATGAATGGAAATATGATGACAGCGGCAGACCGGTTGAGAAGAAACATTTCGGCCTCCTCTATCCACGCTGGACCGGGCTGCGCAGTTATCACGAACTGCAGCACTACCTCACGACGGATGAGAAAAACAATTCATTTGCCAACATTGCGCTGTATGCCCTGATCAATGCCGTCAATCGCCAGGGCACGGTCAAGCCGATGGACCTGATCCAGCCTCCCCCCGCCAATCAGAATGCCTCCGAGGCCTATCGCGCCAAAATAGCCGCGGCCATACGCCCGATGCCCCAATCCCTGAAGCGCAAAAACCCTTAAACTATCTCGGGGGCAGCCCCAGGCAGAGATTGACAGACGGGGCATACAATATAATATGCCCCCTATAATAATATCGGCTGGAACAAGCCTTAATGGCTGAAGCCTGAGCGCCTCTGTTTAACAAGGAGTCTTCCAATGGTAAATCATGTTGCTGTGGTCGGCGTCGGAATGACCCCCTTTGTAAAACCCGGGACAAGTGACGCCTACCCGGACATGGGCGCGGCAGCAGGGCGCATGGCATTGAAGGATGCCGGTATTGATTTCAGCAAAATCCAGCAGGCTTATGTCGGCTGGGTTTACGGCGATTCGACGGCGGGGCAAGCGGCCGTCTACAACCTGGGGCTCACAGGTATCCCCGTCGTGAACGTGAACAATAACTGTTCCACAGGATCAACGGCGCTTTTTCTGGCCCGTCAGGCTGTGGAGAGTGGCGCCGTGGAGTGCGCGCTCGCACTGGGATTCGAGCAGATGGCTCCCGGCGCGCTGGATGTCGTGTTTCACGATCGTCCCAGCCCGCTGCAAAAATTCCTCGACATTGCTAACGCCAAGTTCGAGGGTGCGGAAAAAATACCCATGGCGATACGCCTGTTTGGCGGCGCCGGTTATGAGTATCAGAAAAAATACGGTGCCAGGACCGAGACCTTTGCCAAGGTTCGCGAAAAGGCAGCACGTCATGCCGCTACCAATGAACGCGCGCTCTTTCGCAAGCCTATCACTGTCGCAGATGTGATGGCGGAGAAGCCCATCTTTCTCAATATCACCAGACTGCAATGCTGCCCGCCCACCTGCGGGGCGGCGGCGGCCATTCTCTGTTCGCCAAAATTCGCCCGCGAAAATGGCCTGCGCACTGATGTGGTGATCAGGGGACAATCAATGGTGACCGATTTCTCCTCGTCTTTCACGGAAGGGTCCATGATCAAGGCGGTCGGCTCAGACATGACCCGCGCTGCCGCCAATCAGGTGTATCATCAGGCCGGGGTCAGCCCGGGAGATGTGGATGTCGTCGAACTGCATGACTGCTTTGCGACCAACGAGGTCATTACCTACGAAGGACTTGGCCTCTGTGGCACCGGCGAAGCGGAAAAATGGATCTGGGACGGACAAAACACCTATGGCGGCCAGGTCGTGACCAATCCCTCGGGAGGGCTACTGTCCAAGGGGCACCCTCTCGGCGCTACCGGTCTGGCGCAATGCTTTGAACTGGTCCAACAGTTGCGTGATAACTGCGGTGCGCGGCAGGTGGCAAATGCCAAGATCGCTTTGCAACACAACCTGGGCCTCGGCGGTGCCGCCGTTGTTACCCTGTATCAGAAACAGGGATGACCGGCCCGCTCAAGGGACTGAAGGTTCTCGAATTCGCGGGTATCGGCCCCGGCCCCTTTTGCGCGATGATGCTGGCCGATATGGGAGCCTCGGTTATCCGCATAGACCGCCCCGGTGGCGCCGGCATCGACGGAATAAACATGAGCCGGGATATCACAGGTCGCGGGCGGCGGTCTCTGGCGCTTGACTTAAAGAAACCGGCGGCAACGGATATAGCCCTGAAGTTAGTTGAACAAGCGGACGCCCTGCTCGAGGGGTATCGCCCCGGCGTGATGGAAAAACTCGGTCTCGGTCCGGAGGTGTGCCGGATACGGAATCCCCGCCTTGTCTATGGCCGTATGACGGGATGGGGCCAGACAGGACCACTGGCCAGCACGGCGGGACATGACATCAACTACATCGCATTGTCCGGGGCCCTTTATGCGATGGGCGATCCCGCTCAGCCGCCCACACCGCCGCTCAATCTGGTCGGTGATTATGGCGGCGGCGGTTTATTGCTGGCGTTTGGCATGGTCTGCGCCCTGCTGGAATCGCGTCAGTCGGGATTGGGTCAGGTAGTGGATGCGGCGATGACGGACGGTTCAGCCCTGTTGATGACGATGATCTATGGCTTGAAAGCCTCTGCGACCTGGAATAATGCCCGGGGGAAAAATTTTCTTGACGGCAGCGCGCCATTTTATGGGTGCTATGAATGTGCCGACGGAAAATATGTGGCAATCGGGGCACTGGAACCGCAATTTTACGCGCAGCTGCTGGAAAAAATTGGTCTCAGTAATCACGGCCAGCAATACGATTCATCCGCCTGGCCCGCACTGAAGGGCGAATTCGCCCGCCGCTTCAAGACAAAGACGCGCGAAGAGTGGTGCGATATCATGACAGATGCTGATGTATGTTTTACCCCTGTCCTCAACCTTGACGAGGCACCGGGTCATCCTCATAACGCAGCGCGAAAAACATTCCTCTCTTCTGACAGGGTAACGCAGCCAGCCCCCGCCCCACGCTTCAGCCGCACGGCCGCCACACTCCAGCATGGTCCGCCCATGATAGGCAAACACAGTTTCAATGTTCTGCAGGAGTTCGGTTTCAGTGAAGATGATTGCCACGACCTGGTGAGAAAAGGCGTTGTGTTTACCGCCTCGTGAAAAATGGTTGAGAGCGAATCACCACCGTTGGTGATAACGGCGAGAACATTTAAAGACGGATAGGCATTGGGATTATTTTTTTAATTCCCAGAAAAATAGTTGTCAGAAGAGCAAACGAAGGCTGTCTTCAGAAATAACCGCAAGGCCGTCACGGCGGCTTAATTTCTGAATATTTTCCGTGACAAGCGGGCACAGAATTCCAAAAAGAAAAACGGTTCCCGTCTACTTTGGTTTTATAGTTCTGAAAAAGAAATTATCTATCATATAGAAAATTAGTATTGGCTATTGATAACATTATTGATAATGTTACTGAAATTAAAAACCACCTGACGTGAATCAGCGCATCAACCGAAAGAGGCTCCCCATGACCGAAGCGAGAAAAGTTGTTATTGCCGGATATGTACGCTCCCCCTTTACTCCCGCAGGCAAAGGAGAACTAAAAGATGTTCGCGCCGATGAGTTGATGGCGCAAACGGTGGCTGGCCTCATTAAGCAAACAGGTGTTGACCCCAACCTGATCGAAGATTTCAAGCTGGGCTGCTCGATGCCGGAAGGCGAGCAGGGCCTCAATGTTGCGCGGCACGTGATATTTGCGGCACATCTTCCCACGACGATTCCAGCCATCACTATCAACCGCTTCTGTGGTTCATCCATGCAAGCGATCCATGATGCAGCCGGGGCCATTGCCATGGGCATGGCCGATGCCGTGATTGCGGGTGGCGTTGAATCCATGAGCCGCGTGCCGATGGGCGGATTTAATCCGCTCCCGAACCCACAGCTCTACAAAGAGTATCCCGCAGCCTATATGGGCATGGGCGAGACGGCGGAAAACGTGGCTGATCGCAAGGGCGTGAGCCGAGCAGATCAGGAAAAGTTTTCCCTGTCTTCCCAGTTCAAAGCGGCAGCGGCCAAAAAAGAGGGCAAGTTCAAAGAAGAAATCGTACCTATCGTCAAGAAAGACGGTAAATCCGTGACGGAAGACGGTTGCCTGCGCCCCGAAACAACGCTGGAGGGTCTGGCAAAACTGAAGCCGGCCTTCAAAACAAACGGCTCCGTAACCGCGGGCGCCTCTTCACCAGTGACGGACGGCGCCTCCGCAGTATTGGTCTGCTCTGAAGAATTCGCGAAGAAGCACAACCTGACTATTCTTGCAGAAATAAAATCTTTCGCCGTTACCGGCCTCGACCCGGACATGATGGGCATGGGGCCCGTGAGCGCGGCTAACAAAGCACTGGATAAGGCAGGCCTGACCATCAAGGATATTGATATTTTTGAGCTGAACGAAGCCTTTGCCTCGCAATCTATCGCCTGCATCAGGGAACTCGGCCTCGATCCCGAAAAAGTCAACAAACAAGGGGGCGCCATTGCGCTCGGCCATCCGCTCGGCGCTTCCGGCGCGCGGATTACCGGCAAGGCGGCAAAACTGCTGCATGACGAGGGCGGCGAATATGCCATGTCCGTGATGTGCATCGGCGGCGGTCAGGGTATTGCGACTATCCTCAAAAAACCCGACAACAGTCACAAGGCGCCGAAACCTTAAAAGAAATATATAGGGAGTCCGAAACATGGCGATCAAAAAAATAGCGGTTATCGGCGCAGGCGTTATGGGGGCGGGAATTGCCGCCCAGGCAGCAAATGCGGGGTATGATGTAGAACTGCTGGACCGCCCGGCACCCTCTGGCGCTAACCGCAGCGCTATTGCGGAGGGCGCTCTTGAGAAGCTGCTGAAAACGAAGCCCGCGCCCCTCATGCATCCTAAAAATATCAAAAAGATTCGCGCCGGCAACATGGAAGACGACGCAGCGCGCCTGAAAGAGTGTGACCTGATTATCGAGGCCGTGTTTGAAGATCCCAAAGTGAAGTTCGACATCTTCCAGAAAATCGACGCCAACCGCAAGGAGGGCTCGATTGTCGCCTCCAACACCTCAACCATTCCGCTCCATGATCTGATCAATGGCCAGTCCGAGGCCCTCAAGAAAGACTTCGTGATCACACACTTTTTCAACCCGCCGCGCTATATGCAGCTGCTGGAGCTGATCACCTCCGAATATAATGACCAAGGGAAAGTGGCCGAGCTGACTCAGTTCCTGGACGAAAAAATGGGCAAGGGCGTTATCCCCTGCAATGATACGCCGGGCTTTATCGGCAATCGCATCGGCACCTTCTGGATGCAGTGCGCGATCAATGAGGCCTACAATAAAAATCTTACCATCGAGGAAGCGGATGCCCTCATGGGCAAGCCGCTGGGGATTCCCAAGACCGGCGTATTCGGCCTGCTCGATGTGGTGGGGCTGGACCTGATTCCACATATCAGCAAAAGTTTGATATCGAAACTCCCCGTTGACGATGGCTATTGCAAGGGTACTGTTGCCCATCCAGTTATCGACAAAATGATCGCGGATGGTTTTACAGGCCGTAAAACCAAGGCAGGGGGTTTCTATCGCCGCACCGAGGCAAAGGAAGATTTATCTGTTGACCTCAATACCGGCAAAACGCGGCCTAAGAAAAAATCCAAGTTACGCGCGGTCAGCAATGCCGAAAAGAAAGGCATCCGCGGACTGTTGGATACGAAAGACAAAAACGGGGAATATGCCTGGTCGGTCATGAAGCAGACCCTGTGCTATGCCGCCGAACATGTGCATACGATTACCGGGAATATCACTAATCTCGATCAGGCCATGAAGCTTGGTTATGGGTGGAAATACGGCCCCTTTGAGATGATCGACAAGATGGGGACGGACTATTTCATCAAACGCCTTAAAGCGGATGGCGATACCGTTCCCGCCTTCCTGCAGAAGGCAGCCGGACGCACGTTCTACAGCGTTGCAAATGGCAAACAGCAATTCCTTAACAAAGACGGCAACTATGAAGAAGTGCAGCGTCCTCCCGGCGTGTTGCTGCTCTCTGACGTCAAGCTGGCGGCAAAGCCGGTGAAAAAAAATGCCTCGGCCAGCCTCTGGGATATCGGCGATGGCGTGCTGTGCCTGGAATTCCACACCCCCGGAAACACGCTGGATAAAAAAATCTTGAAAATGATCAACCATGCCTGCGATACCATCGGTGATGGCAAGGGAAAATACAAGGCACTCGTCATCCATAATGAAGGTGAAAACTTCTCCGCCGGCGCTAACCTGAAAGCGGCCGTCGCCGCAGTCAAAGCCAAGCAATATTGGCTGGTGGAGCGACTGGTCAAATTGGGCCAGAATACCCTGAAACGCCTCAAATACGCACCGTTCCCCGTCGTATCTGCCCCGTCCGGGCCGGCGCTGGGCGGCGGCTGTGAAATCCTGCTCAACAGCTCCCGTGTCCAGGCCCATGCCGAGACTTATGCCGGACTGGTGGAAGTCGGCGTCGGCCTGCTGCCCGGCTGGGGCGGCTGCACAGAAATGCTGACCCGCGCGAAACAAAACAAAAGACTGCCGGGGGGGCCCCTACCCGCCGTGGCCACGGTATTTGAAACCATCAGTACCGGGAAAGTCGCCACTTCTGCCTTTGAAGCGAAAGACCTTTATTTCCTGCGCCAGACCGATGGCGTGACGATGAATAAGTCCCGCCTGCTGGCCGATGCAAAGGCCCAGGCGCTTGAGATGGCGAAAAATTTTACTCCCGAAAAACCGTTCGACATGGAGTTGCCCGGCCCCGCAGGTCTTGCCGCGATTGATCTGGCAGTGGACGGCTTTTACCTGAAAGGTGCGGCCACGCCCTATGATGTCGTGGTGTCGGAGAGAGTGGCAAAAGTTTTGACAGGCGGTGATGACGCCGGCCCCGGTGTTAAACTCAGCCAGGACGATCTGCGTGCACTCGAGCGAAAGCACTTCATGGCGTCGGTGCGTGACAGCCGTTCATTCGATCGTATTATGCACATCTTCCGCACTAAAAAACCGCTGCGTGAAAAACCTATCGCCGGCAAGAAACCCGCCGATCTGCGCACGGAAGCTGATCGTCCTGGCGTTCTGACACGCACCCTGGAGCGCGGCAAGAAAACCGCCAGGCAAGCTTTCAAAGCCGTCTGTGCCAATGACAACAGACATCTGTGCAAAAGTAAAAAACCCAAGGCTCACAAGCCAAAGCCTTAAAGCACCCCCCTCGGGCTGAAGAGATCGCATATGTTTAGCGGGGATATGGATAGGGACAAGATCTCCCGCTTCTGGGATTTCGGCCCCGTCAACTACATGAACCATGGCTCTTTTGGCGCCTGTCCGCAGCCAGTGCGAGAATTCCAGCAGCAGCAACGCGAGACCCTGTTGAAAAACCCGATGGATTATTTTGCCAATGAAAATGATTCTCTCCTGACCGAAAATCGTCTCTTCTGGGCAGGCTTTGTTGACGCCGACCCGGAAGGCCTGGTGCATGTCGAATGCGCGACGCTGGGGGTCAATACAGTGATGAAGTCGCTGGCATTACGCGGCTATTTCCGGCCCGGTGACGAGATCCTCCTGACCAATCACGGCTATAACGCCTGTAATAACGTGGCGCAGGAAATTGCCCATTTAACCGGAGCTAAAGTCGTTATTGCTCCTGTGCCATTTCCTATACAAACTTCCGCTCAGGTGACGGAAGCCGTTCTTGGCACGGTTACAAAAAAGACCCGGCTGGCCCTGGTCGATCACATCACGAGCGCAACAGCGCTCATCTTCCCGATCGAAGATATCGTGCGGGGCTTGAAAGAGCGCGGGGTGGAAACGCTGGTGGACGGAGCTCATGCTCCCGCCCATGTATCACTGAGGCTACAGCAGCTTGGCGCAGCATTTTATACGGGGAACGGTCACAAATGGCTCTGTGCCGCACCTGGCTGCGCTTTTCTTTATGTGCGGGAAGACTTCCGCGACCGTATCCGCCCCATGACAACCAGTCACGGGGCCAATGATCCCAACCCCGATATTGCCGCCTTTCAAAAAGCTTTTGCCTGGCAGGGCACCAGGGACACCACACCCTGGTTTACCCCCAAGATAGCTTTTGAAACACTCTCCGGCCTGCATCCCAAAGGGATGCTGGGTCTGATTGCGGATAATCGTCGGCTGGCGCACCATGGCTATCAACGGTTGCTGGATGCCTTGGGACAAAAACCCCATGCACCCGATCATATGCGGGGAAGCATGGCTACGATTGTTATTCCCCCCGGAGATCCTGACCGGCTGCGCCATGATATTCGCGAACGGGAGCAGTTCGTAACCCAAATCGGGGCGATGCCGCCCCTGCTCGGGTCGGGGCGCATATTCCGGATCTCTGCTCAGGCTTATAACACGCCAAAACAATATGAGCGGCTGGCAGAAGTTTTGATCGAGACGCTGGAGCGGGAAAAGCGCGGCCAGCTTTTGGCGATGCCCGGCAGAAAAAACTAGAACCCGATTGTCCAAGACCGTTCGGCATAAACATCCCGACCCGATATGGTACGTTCATATGCGAAGCTGTCTCTGATAAAATTATCGTAGTCTTTATAGATATATTTCATTTGGCTGGTATAGAGGCACAGACAGGCATGAAGCTTTCTCAATTCCGCAGCCGTCGCGATGAGTACATCGCCGCTTGCCTTAAAAGCCGCGGAAGATTCTTGATTCAGAGCGGCGACGTAGAGGGATAATGCTTCACGCCGGTAATTACCCGTATCGGGGACGAAGTGCCGAAGATAATAATAGGAATTAATGGACTCCCGCATCATCTGCCCCGTCACCGGCGGCAGAGCGGCATTGCTGCCGATTTGTTGCATCCGGCTCTGCAAAACACCCGGCCAGAGAATATAGGGCCGGTCTTCGTAGAATTTGACCGGCACGGTCTTGATACGCTTGCCCACCTCAAAAGCGATTCGGTGATCAATATGCGTCCCGGCAGCCAGAGGGAAATAGGCGATCTCAACTTTGTTCAGGGAGAAAAAATCGCTCAGCCGCTTCCCTAGCTGGTCAATATACGACTCATCCTCTGTGGTCAGTGGGCTGAAAAACAGATTTTTCAGCGGCTTATATTTCGAATTTCGATCCGGCGCATCCAGCTCGTCAAGGTAAAAAGGGCTGGCGCCGATTTGTTTTTGGGCCAGCAAGTCTTCTTGTTTTCTATTCTCTGAATTCGTCCCGGCTGAAAAAATATTCAGGACAGACACCTCATCCGAAGCTGCCACATGCCTCTGCATCAAAACACCACAAGAGAGAATGGCATCATCGAGATGCGGAGAGACTATGCATATCTTTTTCATACACATATTATATACTAAGTCAAATTTCTGAGGTAAGCTATTTTTATGTTCTCAGGATCGCCCTATTCTCTTGTCAGCGAGATGCTGGAAGCTCCCGGTCTGCTGCGCCATTTTGATGAAATGCAGGGGGCTGATTGGCGGCGGGCCATCGCAGATAAAAAGAAATTGCTGATCACGGGAGAAGGCTCAAGTCGCATTTTTCCCGCAAAGAACATGATCGACCTTTCTCTCAAGCAAGGTGGGGCATGGCAGATCTGCACTGAAGGCGCCCGGCAAGCAGCGGAATATGAATTAGGACAATTTATCGTCATCGGCGCCAGCAACAGCGGGCGCACACGTGAGCTGATCTCCCTGTTTGAGAAACTGACACATAAAAACATTACCCGTTACGGAATCACGGCAACCGCAGGCAGCAGGCTGACAGAAATTGTGACTGACCTCCGCTTGCTGAACTGCGGCCAGGAAAAAGCCACTGCCGCCACAAAAAGCGTGGTTGAGCAGGCGCTGGTGTATCAGTCTCTTCTAGCTGGCGCAGAATGGCGGCATAAACACCGGGCGGCCGACTATTGCGAAAAGGTTTTGGGGCAAACCGTCTCCCCGGATATAACCGATAGCGTCAGGAATGCCCCGGTTGTTTATTTTTCCGGCCGCAACAACGGGGTCGCAGAAGAACTGACATTGAAAACCAACGAAATCGTCAGAAAAAGGAGCGACTACCTCGAAGGCACCTACGCCGTTCATGGCATCGAGGAGGTCATGGGTAAAGATGACGCCGTGATTCTGATAGAGCCGTTTCAGGAAGAGATTGAAAAATATCAGAGCATATTGGCGACCGGAATCGGGGTCAAAATAATCGCCGTTGCCTCCTTTGATACGCCCTTCCCGATGATCAAAGTTCCTGCGCTGCCGGGTTTTGATGGATATTTTCAGCTTCTCGCCGGCTGGAATGTTCTGGTGGCAGCAGGTCTGGCCAATGGCGTGAATTTGGACCGGCCAAAGCGTGCCCGTAAAGTAGGTAATGAAATCTGATAACATAAAAAATAAGGCACGTGTCAGGGCAGAGCATTTTCTCCAGTCCGCCCACGCGTTTCAGCTTGGCGATCTGCCCACGGAACAAAGGCACCCCCTTACCTACGAGCTGGCCGATCTGTCCCGCCACAATATCACCGCTGCCCTGGACATTCTGAAAGAAATTGATCTCGGCGTGGTGGCGAAGGTGGCGGCCGAGGCGAACGCCCTCGCCCGCCTTGAGCGAGCAATTGCACAGACTCTTCAGGCCGGACAGCGGGTTTTTCTCTATGGCTGCGGCGCTACGGGTCGTCTTTCTCTCTCTATCGAACATATCTGGCGCCGCCTGCACCACGACCACCCCGCCGCCGGCACCGTACGGGGCTTCATGAGCGGCGGTGATCTCGCGCTTGTGCACTCGATCGAGAATTTTGAGGACCATCCTGAATTCGGCGCGCGTCAGCTCCGGGAGATCGGCTTTGGGCCGCGCGACTTGCTGATCTGCAGCACTGAGGGCGGGGAAACGCCTTCCGTCATCGGCGCTACGGAGGAAGCAGCGCGCCGGTCATCGCGTCCGCCGTTTTTTCTTTATTGCAACCCTGACCATGTCCTGCATGAGCAGGTGGAACGCTCCCGGCGGGTGCTGGAAAATCCCGCCATTGAAAAAATAGGCCTGTTTGTGGGTCCCATGGCGCTGTCCGGCAGCACACGGCTGCAAGCCAGCACGGCGCTGATGCTGGGGGTCGGCATCTCTCTCTTGAAATCCGCAGCACGGGGCGCTCCGGCGCCGCAACTCGCCGAGCTGGTTTCCATTATGAAAGAGATAGATTTTTCCTTCCTGAAGCCCTTTATTGAAGAAGAGTCCCGTATTTATGCCGAAGGCGGCTATGTCCTGTATGAAACGGATGACTATGGCATAACAATCCTGACAGACACGACCGAGCGGGCGCCCACCTTTTCTGTGCAGGGTTTTGAAAATCAGAACGACCCGGCGCGCATCCCTGCCCTGTCCTATCTGCGTCTTCCCAAGACCAAGGGCGCCCAGGAGGCGTGGAAAGCGATCTTGCTGCGCGAGCCTGTTCCGCTCGAATGGGAGGAGCTGAAATCCATCGCCGGACGCGATCGACTATTCGGTTTTGATTTCTCTACGCAAGCTCTGCACCAACGTGAGAAACTCATAGCACCAGCACAGATGCACCGATTTCGGATCGAGCGACATGACCGTCAATTATATTTTGAGCTGGGTTCCTGCCGTCACCACATAGACTTGCATGGTCTGCCCCCACTGTTTGAGCATGTCCTGCTGAAAATGATACTCAATATGCATTCCACCCTGCTGATGGGGCGTTATGGGCGCTTTGAAAGCAACGTGATGACCTGGGTAAAGCCCAGCAATAAAAAACTGATCGACCGCACCATCCGCTATGTCGAATATCTGCTCCACCACCACAATATCCTGGGGTTTTCATACCAGGACATCTGCTACCAGCTGTTCGAGGAAATGGAACGCATGTCTTCTACCCAGTCCGTGGTGCTGATGACGGTGGAAAGCCTGAAACAACGGCGGGGAACCTAAGCGCCGCCTACAGCAGGGTCCCGTGCAGAATGATGCTGGCAATTGTAAAATAAATGACGAGCCCAGTGACATCCACCAGCGTGGCAACAAACGGCGCAGAGGCGGCTGCCGGGTCAAAGCCAATGCGCCGAAGAACCATCGGCAACATGGAGCCCATCAAGGCCCCCCAGAGCACGATCCCGACCAGGCTGCACCCGACCGCCATGGCGATCAATGGATAATGCAACCCATAGAGCGTCTCACGTGCCGGCCAGAAAAATATCCGCATGGTGCCTACCACTCCCAGAATGAGGCCTAATATCAGGCCGGAAACGGCTTCCCGGCAAAAAACCCGCCACCAGTCGTTAAGCCGCACCTCCCCCAGCGCCATCGCACGGATGATCAGTGTCGTCGCCTGTGATCCAGAATTACCTCCGGACGAGATAATCAGCGGCACAAAAAGCGCCAAAACAACCGCTTTTTCAATTTCGTGCTCATAGAAGCCCATCGCCGTGGCGGTGAACATTTCGCCAATAAACAGGGCCAATAACCAGCCGGCGCGTTTTTTAATCATGTCACCCATGCCGATTTTGAAATAGGGTTCATCCAGCGCTTCCATACCCCCCATTTTCTGCATGTCTTCCGTAGCCTCTTCCTGCACGACATGCACAACGTCATCGATGGTGATAATCCCTTTCATGTGCCCTTCGGCATCCAGCACCGGCAGAGCCCGGTGCTCCTTATTGGCAAAGACCCGGGCAATCTCTTCCTGCGTCTGTGTTTCCCGGACAAAGACAACCTTATCTGCCGTGGTCATCACCTCATCCAATTTTTTATCAGATGGAGCATTAAACAGCTCCCGCAGGGAGACTGCGCCCAGAAGCGTCTGATGACGGTCCAGAACATAAGCGTAGTAAATCGTTTCGACTTGTGCCCGGGTTTGCTCACGCAAATAGCGGAGGGCCTCATCCACCGTTATGCCGGGACGCAAACGGGCATAGCGGGGGTTCATGAGGCCGCCCGCGACATCCTCCTTATAGGCCATCAGGCCCAGAACTTCGAGACGGGTTGGATGGTCCAGAAGATCGAGGGCATGGTGGCGGCCCGCTTCGGGCAATTCCTGTATCAGGTCAGCCGCATCGTCGGGTGGCAGCAGACGGATCCACGACTTGCGGTCAAATTCGGGAAGACAGAAAAAAAGCTCCGCCTGAGCATGTCCGTGCACCCTGAGGAAAAGCTCTTCCGCGCTGCGACGATCCAGCGTTCCAAAAATTCTCTTCTGTTTGTTATCAGAAAAACTGTTCCAGTCCGCCAGCATCTTTTCCAATCCCTGCTCGGACAGCGAAAGGGGTTTTTTGGATCCTTTTCTGGATGGCATAGGTCTTCTCCACGGGATGCGTCATATAGAAACAACGCCCCCAGTGTAACAGAGGAAGTGTGGATTGTGCCCCAAAAAATGAAAAATCGGCTGGTCACAGCTACTGCGCCGGACCCTTCAGTTTGCCGGATAAAAGACCAATGGAAGCGGCAAAATTAACCGATTTATTCCAGCTCATAATGACACGAAAGTTGTGATAGACAGCATAAGCGGGGGTGCCGGGACCATCGGGCTGGATAACGGATACATCAGACGATGTTTCGGGCGGCAAGAAGCCTCCGTCGGACAGTTTCAGACCCTGATCATTCCAAAACTGCAAGGAACAACCCTGATCTAATCCCAGCCGGGTCCTGTCAAAAGATACCGGAAGCTCAACACGCCGCAAACAGGGCTCGCCCCTTTGCCAGCCGTTTTTGGCAAGGTAATTGGCGGTGGAAGCAAATACGTCCGCCCGTGTTCCCCAAATGTCATGGCGACCGTCGCGATCAAAATCAACAGCATATCGAAAATAGCTGGAGGGCATAAACTGGCATTGACCGATGGCCCCCGCCCACGATCCTTTCAGGGAAGAAGCCGGCATATGTTCCTGTTCAAGGATTTCCAGCGCCTTGAAAACCTCGCCTCGGAAAAACTCGCTGCGGCGACCGTCATAGGCAAGCGTCACCAGAGCACTCACGACATTAAAGTCACCGGTAGTTCTGCCGTAACCGCTTTCAGCACCCCAGAGCGCGACAATGACTTCCGGCTCGACCCGGTAGTGATCACCGACGGCTTGCAGCAATGCCCGACAGGAATCTATTTTCTGAATACCCTTACTGACACGGCCTGGGCTGACGGCATAGTTCAAATATTCTGCCAGCGTTTTCTTACGCTCTGGTTGTTTATGGTCAAGCTCCAGAACGCGCGAGATGGGTTTCAATGTGTCCGGGAGGGCTTCCTGAATTACTTTCTGAGAGATTCCTTTTTCTGCTGCCTCCGCCTTAAGCTCTTGCAGCCACGTTGAAAAGTGTTTCTCGGCTTTTGTTTTTGTTGAGAGGGACTGGGCCGCCGCCGTCCTGGTACCTGTCGCAGCGGCAGGGGGTGACGCCGGCCTGGCCCCCGCCAGTTCCGGTGCCAGGAGACAAACGCACAAAAAAGCGTTTCTCAACAATCCTTTCAAATTTCTCACTCCGGAATCCCCCTTGGGCACAATAATACAATTTTCATATTGTAACACTCTTGCTCCATTCGGGCAACAGGTTTTTTCGCTTGGCAGAGGCTAAAAAGGCCTTAAAATAAGGGAAAACAAGCAGAAAGATACAAATTCAATGTCGTTATTCGACCGTGTTGCAGACGCCGCCCGGAACCTGTCCTTTCTCAAGACGCTTATCAAGGCCGTCAATAAAGGGAACGTCGGGGCCGTGAAGGCTCTGTTGGCGGAAGGGGCTGATTCGAACCAAAAAGATGGTGATGGCAACACGGCCCTGATCTGCGCGGCAATTGGCAATCGTGCAGGGATTGTGAAGCTATTGCTCGACAAGGGCGCTGACGTCAATGCACAGAATAATGCCGGTGACACCGCTCTGATCGTGACGGCGCGCAAGGGTTATACGGAGATTGCGCGCCTCCTCCTTGATAAGGGCGCAGGACTCGACAAACAGAACAATCTCGGCGACACGGCATTGATTTTGTCAGCGGGGAATGGTCATGCCAAAATCGTGCGGCTGCTGCTCGAGCGCGGTGTCCGTCTCTATGACGAGAATAATAACCGCAGCACGGCGCAGATCAAAGCGCTGCGGAACAATGATGCGGAGATTGTGCAAATGCTGAACGAAGAACACAGGGCACGGCAGCAACTGGCTGAGGAAAAAGCCCGCGCCAAAATCAGGGCCAAGGCGGAAGAGCGTGAAGGCAAGAAGTCAGGCGATGCCTAAACGGCGATGTCCACCGCCTCCGGTTAAGACTAATCAGTCGCCCTGTTGCAGGCTTCCTGTTCTTTTCTGGTCAGCTTGCCCCGCTGTGCCTCGGTTACTACAGAGAGCCGGGGGCCTTGTGGCTGAGGAGGAGAGATGTCAGTTTCCCGGAGCAAGGGTTCTTTATGCTGGAGAGAGCTGAATTTGTTATGCATGGTGTGCCTCCTTTATTGTCCTCTAAAAAATGTAATCTACGCCTAAAAACAGCAGAAGTATTTGACAAGAGTTAAATAACGATCAAACAGCAATGCTGAATTTTTAGCAGCTTCAACACGATTTTACAATGCATTTGCGGTTTTCGCGGATATGGCATTCTGCGGCGCACAAAAGAATACTGCCGTATTCAGCAACAACGCTACCGTGAAAGCCTGTCTATTCGTCGATAGTGCGTTCAGAATCAACTGTTTTTTTGGCGCGCACGCTGGCGGATTTGAGCTGGCCGCAGGCGGCCAGAATATCGCGGCCGCGGGGTTTGCGCACGGGGGCGTCATAGCCGGCTTTCTCGAGAAGGCGGGCGAAGGAACTGATTCGCTCCTCCGCAGAACACTCAAAGCCGCTGCCCTCCCAGCCATTAAAGGGGATGATGTTGACCTTGCACGGCATATCCCGCAACAACACCGCCAGACGTTTCGCATCCTCATCCGTGTCGTTCACCCCTTGCAGCATGACGTATTCGAAGGTGATACGCCGGATGTCACTGACGCCGGGATAGGTGCGGCACGCCTCCAGCAGTTCCGCCAGCGGATATTTATTGTTGATCGGCATGATCTCCGAGCGCTGCTCATCCGTGGTCGCGTGCAGGGAGATCGCGAGATTGACGCCCAGTTCCTCGCCGCAGCGCCGGATCAGCGGCACCACGCCGGAGGTCGAGAGCGTGATGCGGCGTTTGGAAATGGCCAGACCATCGGCATCCATGCAGATTTTCAGGGCCTGCGCGACATTATCATAGTTATAGAGCGGCTCGCCCATCCCCATCATGACGATATTGGTGAGATCGCGTCCCTCCGCTGAGTGTGTTTCGCCGGACTGGGGCCACTCGCTTAGCACGTCCCGCGCATACATGATCTGCTGGAGAATTTCATGAGCGCCGAGATTGCGCACCAGCGGCTGGGTCCCCGTATGACAGAACTTGCAGGTCAGGGTGCAGCCGACCTGCGAGGAGACGCAGAGCGTGCCCCGCCTCGCCTCGGGGATAAACACCGTTTCGACCTGCTGACCATCTGACAGCGAGAGCAGCCATTTGATCGTGCCGTCCGAGGAGCGTTGCTCCGTCATCACCTTCGGGCGCTCTATCGAATATTTTTCACTCAGTAATTGCCGCATATCCCTGGGCAGATTGGCCATGTCCACAAAATCCTGCACGCCGCGCTGGTACATCCAGTGCCAGACCTGCTTGGCACGAAAAGCAGGCAGGCCATGCGCTGCCAAAGTCTCCTGCAAACGTGACAGGCTCAGGCCGATCAGCGGCGCGCGCCCTCGCGCATCGGCGGGCGGAGCAGAAAATCTGACGGCATGGGACACAACACTCATCGCGGCCCCGTATCCGTCGGAGTTTTCTTGTGAGGAGGGGGTGCGGGCCAAGGCGACACGCTCCGCACGCATCGAACAGCCGCCTGAGAATTCTGCGGCTGCGTCAATTGGGATCCATCGGTAAACATTTTCTCCCACACTCTATCCGGGGGGGCGGGCGGTACTGAGGAGGAGATATACCAGTCGCCAAGGATACTATGGCTCCCCCAGTGACCATAGTTTTTACGGACCCCCTCGTTGTAGGTTCCTTTAAATGCCCCGGCACGCCTTGCCTCGTACATGGCCGCCAGAATATCCTTGTCCGGCAGGGCCCAGTCATGATGCCCGTGCGCTCTCAGGTGTTTGGTAAGGTCTACCGCCCGGTTAAAAAATGTGCTTAGTTGGTCATCGCCTGAGAGATCATTGCTGGAGAAATATGTGTCCGGCGCATCCTTGGCCGTGACATACCAGTCCCGGCCCTTATGACAGCCGAGATAGATTGAGCCATCAATGGCCACATCCCCCGGTTTCAGCAGATCTCCTGATTCCGGGCACACTTCCCAGTCCGGATATTTCTTGCACAGGCGCTCCAGATGGCCGGGGGCTGCCGTTTTTCCCTCATTCAGCATGATCTGCTTATTCGTGACATCACGCTGGAAAGCCGCTGTTGTTGTCAGGCCATGGCCGTTATAGGCGATCTGGCAAAAACCAAAATCAAAATCCTTGATCAGCCTCTCCGCAAAAACGGCCGGCGGCGCCTGAGCCTGGCCTCCCTCTACAAAAATAATATTGTATTCCGTGTTTTGCGGACCAGCCATAATGATCCAGCTTTCCGAGATTTTTTTCTTGGTCAGCAGGGATGTTTTCATTGTGGTCACGACGGGATCCGAAATATTTTCCGTGGTCCCTCTCTCAAAATAACCATTTCTGTAACCAGCTATCTTCGTCGGCACAATACCCAGCCCCGCCACGGCAAAGGCCCGTTCCAGAAATTGCTTGTTTTGTTTTTTATCACCGCGAGTCTTGAGAAAAATATCCACGTCCTTGACCGGGCGGCCATTCAATTTGTCGCGCAGGGCGCCGCCAGCGATCACGGCCTCTGGCGCCCCAATATTCTGCACCGCGGCCAAAACCTGCCACCACTCTTCCGTGGGCAGAGACCTGATCAGCCCTTCCAGGGATTTCTGCACGGGATCTTCCACGGCGACAGGCACCTTCTGTACAGGTGCCGGCGCGGCAGTCTTTGCTGCAACGGCGGCGGCCTCCACAACAGCGGCATTCATCCCGCACTCACGCAGAATTCTGGCGTAGCGCGCGTATTTGTCGGCAGGTATCCCGGCCAGTTGTTCGGGGCTGTCCGGCGCCTTGGCGCCCCAGGTGACCAGCAGGCGCATCATGGGTTTATCTTCGCGCAAGAGCGCTATCTTCAGATGGTCCCAGCCGGGCACGATCTTGTGGTTGTCCCAGAATGCCCGATCGAACAGCTCCCGTGCCCGCTCACAGTTCCCGCTTTTGACAGCCGCGGTCAGCGCATCATCCAGTTCAGATGTCGGAAGGTGCGGCGTGAGAGCCGTGGCTTCTTTACCGGCAGGCGGCACATGGGCTTTTACCATTTCTGCGAGCTCTGTATTTGTGGGGGGGACGACCAATAGCGCCTGGGCGAGCTTATCAACAACAGCGCCGTTTTCCAGGAGCACAGTCACCATTTTTTCATCATTTCTAACGACAGCCCAATCCAGCGCGGTCCAGCCGGCTGAATCCTCCTGATTAATGTTGGCGCCCCGCTTCAACATCGACCGGACAGCGCCAATTTCTCCCCTAAAGACGGCGTGTTGCCACGCCGCAGGAGTGGGCGGCCCCTGGAATTTGAATGGATTACCTGGGAGTTTTTTGAATATGCGACCGATGCCCATGTTTAATTAACTCACGCGTAACTGACTGTTGCTGCAAATTGGACATAATAAATGATTTAACTAATATGTCAACCATAATTCATGATTACTATTAGTTTTCAAATGGATAGACTAAGAATAACGATCCTGTTGAGAAAGCTGATGAACCCCATCATCCTGATTCCGGCCCGCATGGCCTCGACCCGGCTGCCGAACAAACCACTGGCCGATATTCATGGCAAGCCCATGATCGTGCATGTGATGGAACGCGCGCAAGAAGCAAGGCTGGGGCGCGTCGTGGTTGCCTGCGCCGAGCCGGAAATTAAAACGGCGGTGGAAAAAGCGGGCGGCGAAGCCGTGCTGACTGACCCTATGCTTCCTTCCGGATCTGACCGGATTCTGGCCGCGCTCAAAACAATCGATGCCACAGGGCAGCACAAAGCCGTGATCAACGTACAGGGCGACCTGCCAACGCTGGACCCGACATTGATAAAGGTGGCCTTCGATTTACTATCAGGCCCGACAACGGATATCGGCACGCTGGCCGCCCTCATCGTCAAGGAGGCTGAAAAGACCAACCCCAATGTGGTCAAGGCGATTGCCGAGATCGATTTTGGCAAAAATCAGAAAACCGGCCGCGCTCTTTATTTCAGCCGCACTACAACCCCCTGGGGCGAAGGGCCGCTGCTGCATCACATCGGCCTCTATGCCTATAAGCGTCCGGCTCTGGAAAAATTTGTGGCAGCGCCACCATCAGTGCTTGAGAAACGGGAAAAACTGGAACAACTGCGCGCCCTGGCGCTGGGCCTGCGGATTGATGTGGCCCTTGTCGATACGGTGCCGCTCGGCGTTGACACTCCCGACGATCTGGAAGCGGCGAGAAGAGCGCTACAAAGATAGGCCGTTGTCATCCTGACCGGTATTTTCGACGCTGAAGCCGGCCTGAAAGATTTTTTTGTCCGGGTCATACAGGCGCACATTTCTGGCGTCGGCAGTTATTCGAATGATGGCGCCATTGTCTATCTCGTTATGCGCGACGTAAACACGAAGAGCTGCCATCAATTCCCGTGGAGAGAGCTGCGGACATTCCAATAAAAAACGTAAAGTATGCATGATGCGACCATGTGCAAAAACGGCAATAAAACTCTCAGGCGCAGATTGCAGGCGATTGAGCCCAGTCCTGATCCGGGACAGCATCATGTTGAAAGATTCGGCGCCAGCGCCATCTATGTGGTCGGGATCGAGGCGTTGCCAGTAAGACAGCACCCGGGGCGCTCGTTGAAGAGAGGTGGTGTTCGTGTAGTTTGCAAAAGATAGACAGGCAAACTCCTGCAGCGGCCATATCTCACGCCTTGTCGAAGGGAAACGCTCCAGCGTGGGGGCAGCCGTCTGCTGGGTGCGCATATAAGGCGTCACCACCACCAAATCTGGCGCTGTTGTGAAAGCCTTGCTGATCTCGATCGCCTGCGCCTGACCCCGCGTCGTTAAAGGAACTGTAGCGGTGTTTTCTACGACATGACCAGCATTTGACATGCTTTCACCATGACGGATAAACCAAACCTCAGCCACGTTACTGTCCCGCCCGCCTTTTAATTTTTATACGTGTAAAATATGCTATGAAAAAATAATTTTGTCAATTTATGATTTGAAACTATTCGGCGCGCCGAGTCATACTGTACCGCAGGAGAAAAAATGACCAAGAAAATCGCGTTTCAAGGCAAGAACGGCGCCTACTCGCACACCGCCTGTCTGACGGCATTTCCGCAGTTACAGCCGCTGCCCTGCCCGACCTTTGCCGAAGCCTTCAGGGCCGTGGAAACCGGACGGGCCGACATGGCAATGATCCCCATCGACAATTCAATTGCCGGGCGCGTCGCCGATATTCACCAGCTGTTGCCGACCTCAAAACTATCCATCATTGCCGAACATTTTATACCGGTGCGGCACTGCCTGCTGGGCGTCCCCGGCGCCAGGGTTTCTGATATCAAAACCGTCTACAGCCATATTCATGCACTGCCACAGTGTAAAAAAATCATTGCCAAACTAGGATTAAAACCGGTGGTATTTGAGGACACGGCGGGATCGGCGCAGAAAGTCGCCGAGATGAAGAACGTCCGTCACGCCGCCATCGCGTCGGCGCTGGCGGCGAAGCTCTACGGCCTCGCCATCCTTAAAAAAAATATCGAGGACGAAGCTGACAATACGACGCGCTTTATCGTGCTGGCGAAGTCAGCCCGGACACCCGCGCAAAAAAAAGGCCAGAAATATTTGACCTCGATTGTTTTTGAGGTCCGCAACATTCCGGCCGCCCTTTATAAGGCGCTCGGCGGCTTTGCCACCAACAACATGAATATCGTCAAACTGGAAAGTTATCTGGAGGGCAACAAATTTCAGTCCGCTTCTTTCTATGGCGAAGTCGAAGGCCACCCCGACGAACCCGGATTCAGGCGGGCCATGGACGAATTGCATTTTTTTGCCACCCGCATCCGCACGCTCGGCACTTATCCCACCCATAATTATCGCAACAAAACCCCTATATAATTTTTTCATAAGATTAAAATCAGGTTTCCCGTGACCGGGTTACTGTCGCATGCTAGGGTTTTCAAGACGCAACTTGTTGTCAGGGAGTCCCCTTAGAATGGCCACATATGCCCATCTTGCTGCCAAGCTTTTGCGGGACGCCGCTACTTTTTTCAGAAATGTCGGCGCGCAAAATCAGCCCCTGAAAGAGCAGATGGACGACAATGCCTCCGTCTATGAACAGGTGGCGGACCTTCTTGAAAAAGACCCGATGGGCATCCTCGACCTCGGGGATGACGCCACCGCGAAAAAGAAATAATCCTAACGCCGATTATTTGCCTCCACCCCTGTCCGTTCCGCGACGAGAAGGACGGGAATTTATGTGCGCTCTCAGCAAAAATACGCTAACATACAGAGGGTCGGTTTTCAGAGGGAAAGATAACGATGGCATTCTTCTCGGGCGCGTCATCACGCAAATTCAAATTCAAAGTTAAAAAATATAACTCCCTGCCGTTGCTGCCCGCCTCGATGCACAGTTTTATCGCCAACCGCCTGACGGATCTGGGCGGCATTGGTCTGGCGGCCGCTGGCGTCAGTCTGGCCTTAATGCTGTATACGTTCAATGTCAAAGACCCCTCTTTCAACACTATTTCTTCCGGCGGCACCATCCACAATCTTCTTGGCAAGCCCGGCGCCTATACCTCTGACCTGTTGCTCCAGACGATGGGATTGTCTTCCTATCTTTTTGCAGTAGCCTTTGCCATTTGGGGATATCGCCTCCTCGCCAGAAAATCTCTCGGGCCTTTGAGTATTAAAATACCCCTGTTGGTCGTCTCCGTTCTCAGCGCGGCGATTACGCTGGCACGCATCCCCGCCTATGATGCCTGGGGGATTGGCGTTTATCTTGGCGGCAGCGCCGGCTCCCTGATCTTCACCACCCTGGGAAACCATCTGCAGCCCTGGCTGGGCACGGCCGCCTTCACCGCCGTCGCCGTCGCCGCATTTTCGGTTTTCATGATCTGCTATATCCTCTCGCTCGGAATCAGTGTCCGTGGGTGGAAGAGGGGGCTGGGTCAGACCCGCGATGGCGCCGCGACATTCGGCTCTTTTGTGAGAGAATGTCTGATGCGCCTTCGTGAATGGCACAGCCGGCATACGGCGGAGGCCGTCCCGCTGCGCAAGCCGCGCATTCGCCTTGATGAAGACGCAGTAGCAGAACCCCTAGCGACCGGTTCGGAAACGGCCAATACTTCTGTCGCCGCGTGCCGCAAGCCGGTTGTCTCGCCGCGTGCCGACAAACCGAAGGAAGACCGGCAAAAAAAACTCAACCTGCGCAGCTCTGATGAGGAATGGCAATTGCCCTCTCTGGATATTCTGGAGGACCGCGTCAATACCGGCAATTATAAACTCGATGAGGCGGCGCTACAAAAGAACGCCGAGCTGCTGCAGTCCACCCTGCATGATTTCGGCGTTGAGGGCGAGATTTTAAAGGTGAGCCCCGGTCCGATCGTCACCCTGTATGAGATGGAACCGGCGCCCGGCACCAAGACCTCCCGCGTGATCGGCCTGTCGGACGACGTTGCCCGCTCGATGAGCGCCATATCCGTCCGCGTCGCTGTCGTACCCGGCAAAAATGTCATTGGCATTGAGCTGCCCAATGCCAAACGTGAAACGGTGTTTCTGAAGGATATGCTGTCCGCCCGTGACTATCAGAAGACGACCTGCAAACTGCCCCTTGTTCTGGGCAAGAATATCGCCGGCGAACCGGTCATCGCCGATCTGGCCCGGATGCCGCACCTGCTGGTGGCGGGCACCACCGGGTCGGGCAAGTCGGTTGCGGTCAATACCATGATTTTATCGCTGCTCTACCGTCTCTCTCCCGAACAATGCCGTTTTATCATGGTTGACCCGAAAATGCTGGAACTCTCCGTCTACGACGATATTCCCCACCTGCTGACCCCGGTGGTGACGGAAGCGCATCGCGCCGTCACCGCGCTCAAATGGGCTGTGCGCGAGATGGAAGACCGCTACCGCGTCATGTCCAAGCTCGGCGTGCGTAATATCGACGGCTTTAACGAGCGTATCCGCGACGCCCGCGCCAAAGGCGAGGTGCTGATGCACAAACTCCAGACCGGGTTTGACTCAGAGACGGGAAAGCCCGTCTTTGAAGAGCAGCCCATTCCGCAGGTCGAGCTGCCCTACATTGTCATTCTTGTCGACGAATTTGCCGATCTGATGCTGGTGGCCGGCAAGGACGTGGAGGGCTCCATCCAGCGGCTGGCGCAAATGGCGCGCGCAGCGGGCATCCACCTGATCATGGCGACACAACGCCCCTCGGTCGACGTCATCACCGGCGTCATCAAGGCCAATTTCCCGACCCGGATCAGCTTTCAGGTCACCAGCAAAATAGACAGCCGCACCATCTTGGGTGAAGGCGGAGCTGAACAGCTGCTGGGCCAGGGGGATATGCTGTATATGGCTTCCGGCGGGCGGGTTACCCGTGTGCATGGGCCCTTTGTAACTGATGATGAGGTAGAAAAAATTGTCAAATACCTGCGCTCTCAAGGCGCTCCAAACTATGTTGACGGCGTCACCGTTGATGATGAAGAAGAAGGCGGAGAAGGTGAACCGGTCACAACAGGCGGCGTGGCGGATGAGCTTTACGATCAGGCCGTCGCGATCATCCTGCGTGAGCGCAAAGTATCAACCAGCTTTGTCCAGCGGCATCTGCAGATTGGATACAACCGGGCCGCCAACATTATCGACCGCATGGAAAAAGAGGGGCTGATTAGCGCCGCCAACCACGTTGGCAAGCGCGAAATCCTGTCAGGAAATTACGGCACGTAATGCAAAACAAGCCTCTCATATACAGCCTTCTCGGCATCTCTCTTGTTGCCGGCCTCCTCCTCTCTGTTTCCGCGCCTGCGGCACAAAACCCCATCGATTACCGCCGCACGCTCTTTGTCCGTGCCGGACAAAAAACTCTGGTGTTCGAGGCGCCCCAGAGGATGTGTTTTCTGGACAAAACCCAACCGTTTGAAAGCGCCCTGTATAATGCCTTCCAAGGACAGGTGCAGAAAAACAACGATCGGGTTCTCCTGGCCGTTTTCTCTGACTGCGATGCCATCGCCAGTTTAGGCGGAGCATCCGGCACTAACAACATTCCACTTAACTCCGGCACTATCAGCTGGCTGGCACAGTCTGTCGGTGAAACGACCCCCCTCGACCGCGGAGACTATTTAGATATGCGGGGATCTTCTTTGCCGCAGTACCTCAAGAACAGCCCGGTATATTCTTCTCAACTCAAACTGGATGAAACCACGCACCGCACTCCTGAGAACGTTTCTCTCGGTATGAGCGGAGAGATGAGAACAAGCTATGAAAAGCAGCACGGCATTGTCGTGATAGCGACGACCACTCTCCGTCATATGCCGATTGAAACGATGATCCGCTTTACCGGGAAAAATGCGGCCACCCTTGAAAAAACTTATCAATTGATGGATAAGTTCATGATGCAGCAAATTGCCCTCAACGAATAGAAAGCACCGGAACTTACCTCATGCGTTATTTATTGACTCTCGCCTTTTTGTGCATGTTCTTACCAGCAGCTCTGGCTGCCAAAAAATCCGAGCCCTTGCCAGACAGCCCAACGATTGAAGCCTATCTGAACAGCCTTTCCACCCTCAAATCCCGCTTTGTCCAGACTGATAACGACGGCAAACAGGTGACGGGGACTTTTCTGCTGAAGCGCCCCGGCCGGCTCCGCTTTGAATACGACCCCCCCGTCAAGGATTTTATTGTCGCCGATGGTCTGCTTGTTCACTACTACGATGAAAAAATGAAGCAGCAAAGCTCCATACCCATCAGCAAGTCTCTGGCAGACTTTTTTCTGCGGGCGAAGATGCAGCTGTCAGGGGATATTGCCGTGTCCGGTATCGCGCGTATGGATGGCTTGCTGCAATTGACACTGACCCAAAGCAAGGATCCGCTTGCCGGCTCCCTCACTCTCCTGTTCGGTGAAAAGCCGCTACAGCTCCAGAAATGGCGCATTGTCGATGCACAGGGACTGACAACCACTGTCGCGCTATATGACACCCAGTCAGGAATCGACCTCAACGGTGAGCAATTCCACTACTATGACCCGGAAAATAAAAAATCCTTTACGAACAAATAGATAAACGATATTAAGGATAATTAATTGCTATTTTCCGAAAGATTTGATACAATCCGCTGGTACGTGTAATCGTGATTTTTCCGGCGGGGCGATTCCTAATGACACCAGACAACTTAGATTCCAACGTAATGCCCGGTATCAGCAACGGGGCGGCTCCACCCCCGGTGGCGGCAGATCAAACAGAAGAGCCGTCTGCCCTCAACCGGACCAGAACAAAACTGCATGGGGTGATTAATGAACTGTGGGGCTACAACTGGCTGCAGGATGATCCTTATTTTTATCTCATACACTATGCCAACCCGGACAAAACCAAGAAAACCAAAACAGGGTTTAAACTGAAACTGCTGGATGGCGGAGAGATCAATTGGAATCCCCCCTCTGAGAGATCCCCCGAAATGATCAGCGGCGTCTCCCGGCATTTTAACCAGGCCAGTGCCGAGGCTATCGTCGCCCTGGCACGGCTGCGCGGCTGGAAGACGCTGGATGTGCACGGCACCCCTGCGCAAAAAGAAATGCTGTGGCTGGCGGCCCAGCGTCAGAATTTGCAAGAGAAAGAAGCTTACGAGCGCAACCCGTGCGTGGATGACAAGGGCAATAAGGTCCCGTTTCAACCCCTTGTCGTGACGAACTTCGCGCCTTTGGCCGACTCCAGGGCTTTTGTGCAATGGAAACAGGAAGAAGCAGCATATAATACACAGCATCCTCCCGTGCCCGCCATTCCGCCAGATCCACCCACCCCCGCCCCCGAAGAAAAGAAAGCGGCCCCTGTTTCCGCCAGTCAGTTTACAAACGCAGCGCCCCCGCCCCCAAAACCCGTACCACCGTTGGTTCCCTGGGGTTCTGATCCAAAAAAGACCGTTATTGTGTACCACGCCAACTGCATCGACGGTTCAGCCTCTGCCTTCATCGTGGCGCAAGCAAAACACCTGACACCGGATGACAAGAACGTGGCTTATATCCCCTATGAACACTACATGCGCGCCGACGCGGAAAACAAAATTCGTTCTGCCTTGCACTCGGAAAGCGAAATCTATTTCGTCGACGTTTCTCCGGAAAAACCCTTTCTCGACCAAATACTGGCGGAGGTGCAGCCCAAAGAAGTGCATGTTTTTGACCACCACAAGAGCGCAGCGACGGCTTTGAAGGGCTACTCTGCGCCGCCTGAATCCACCACGCCTGTACTTGACATCAAGATTGCCGAGGACAGCCCGTCCAACGCACTGAATCTCTGGAAGCAGATGATGCCCGACCAGGCGCCGCCGGCCTTCTTACAGGCAATCAACTACATGGACGGAGATGCCAAGGGATTGACCACCTCGGACAATAGCGGCCTTACCTCTCACGAGAAACAGGCGGCAGCCGCCTACCTCGATTCCCAGGACACGCGCACACCGCTAAAAGCCTCCCAGTTTTTTAAAGGCATGCTGAGCCAGACGTTTAATGAAGTGTCCGCAAGAGGCGCGCCGATCCTCGCAGATCAGGATATAAAACTGACCAAGCTCATGGATCAGACGATACATATCGACCTGCAAATTTTACCTGATGCACCACCCGTGCGCGTACCTGTCACGAATGGTAACGTGCAGAATTTTGGCCGGGACATCTCGGAGCGCATGATCGATCTGGCCCAGAAAGACGGCGGCGGCGTTTCTCTGGCCTGGTTTGTCACGAAACAGGGCGGAGTTGAAGTCAGCATGCGCTCGAACGGCAGCCCGGATCTCACCCGGGTGATCGACCATTTGAAGAAAACCACCGGTTGCGGCGGCGGCGGTCATGCCACGGCGGCGGTCATGCGCTTTTCTTCTCTGGAAGAGTTTGCGAAACATATCCCGCTGAACAGCCTTCAGCCGACCGGCAACGCAGCTCCGCAAAACGCCACCAAACCAGCGGCAAAGGGAAACCCAAAACCCTCATAAAAATTCTTGGCTCCCTCCCCGCTAAATCGATTGGAAAAGAGGGGCCCGTCCGCTATAATCACGGGATGATTGGCACCGACATAGAACACCTGATAAAACTCCTGTCCCGTTTGCCCGGTTTTGGCCCGCGCTCGGCGCGCCGCGCCGTTTTACATCTGCTGAAAAACCGCGAGAGCCTGATGCTGCCGCTGTCGCAAGGTCTCGGTAAGGCAGCAGAGGTCATCAGAGAATGTGCTATCTGTCGCAACCTGGATACAACCGGCCCCTGTTCCATCTGCGCCAATCTGCGGCGCGACGCTGCACTACTCTGCGTGGTTGAGGATATTTCCGATCTCTGGGCCATAGAAAAAACCGGCTCTTTCAGGGGGTACTACCATGTGCTGGGCGGCACCCTTTCGGCGCTCGATGGCATCAGCCCGGATGACATCTCCATTCCACATCTGCTCGAACGCGCCCGCAACCCCGCCGTGAAAGAAGTGATCATCGCACTGAATGCCACGATTGATGGGCAGACGACAGCGCATTATCTCGCGGATTGTCTGCAACCCTCTGGCGTCAAAATTACCCAGCTGGCGCACGGCGTGCCGATTGGCGGGCAGATTGATTATATGGACGATGGCACCCTTTCGACAGCCCTGAAATCGCGCAAGGCGGTTTGATGGACCGCTTCCGGCACATTAATACCTGGGTCTTTGACCTCGACAATACCCTATACGACGCCGAAACCGGTGTCTTTGCCCGGGTTGGCGATCGCATGACCAATTTTATTGTTGAAATCCTGAAAATATCCCCCGAAGAAGCCAATGCGCTGCGCAAGGAATATTGGAAAAAATATGGCACCTCCATGCGCGGACTGATGGTCGAACATAAGATCGACCCCTATCATTTCCTGGACAGAGTCCACGATGTGGATATTACCGATGTGCCACAATGTCCCATTACAAAAGAATATCTCGACCGCCTGCCCGGCAAAAAAATTATCTTCACCAATGCGCCGCGGCCCTTCGCCACGCGCATGACCAAGCATCTCGGGATTGACCATCATTTTGACCATGTGTTCACAATCGAAGATGCCGATTTTTTACCCAAACCGAACGTCGATACATACCACACCGTGATCAAAAAATTCAATTTTGAGCCGAAACATGCCTGCATGTTCGAAGATACTGCCGTTAATTTGAAACCGGCCTCTGATCTGGGCATGACAACGGTCTGGTTTCATGGCAAAAATCAGAGCTCAGAGGAACATCACCACCCGCATATCCACCATAAGGCCGGGAAACTCGCTGACTGGCTTCAACACACCGTTGGCCCCAGGAGAAAATAGAGAATGTCAGAATACGCCGAGCTTGAAAATGCCGTCAACAACGTCTGGGAGCAGCGCGGGCAACTTTCCGAGAAAACAAAAATTCTCGGCAAGAATACCGTCGCTGGGGTGTTGCGGCTGCTGGGTGCCGGAAAACTGCGCATCGCCACCAGAGGCGACACCGGCTGGACCGTGCACGCCTGGCTAAAAAAAGCCGTGCTGTTGTCATTTCAAACCAATGACAATGTCGTGATGACCGGCGGCCCCGCCGGAACCAGCTGGTACGACAAGGTACCCTCGCGTTTTCAGGATATGGGAGAAAAAGAATTCAGGGAAGCTGGTTTCCGCGCCGTACCGGGGTGTTTTGTGCGCACCGGCGCTTACATTGCGCCGCAAGTGGTTCTGATGCCCTCCTTTATCAATGTGGGTGCCTACGTCGATCAAGGCGCCATGGTGGACACATGGTCCACCATCGGCTCCTGCGCGCAGATCGGGAAGAACTGCCATATCTCCGGCGGCGTTGGTATTGGCGGGGTGCTGGAGCCGCTGCAGGACAGCCCCGTCATCATTGAGGATAATTGCTTCATTGGCGCACGCTCTGAAGTCGCCGAAGGCGTTATTGTCGAAACAGGTTCCGTCCTGTCCATGGGCGTCTATCTTGGCGCCTCCACCAAAATTGTCGACCGCGACAGCGGCGAGATTTTCATGGGGCGGGTCCCCGCCTATTCCGTCGTAGTGCCGGGCTCTCTGGCGGGCGCTGACGGAAAACCCGGTCTTTATTGCGCCGTCATCGTCAAACGCGTCGATGAAAAAACCCGTGCCAAAACTTCTATCAACGAGTTGCTCCGGCTATGATTGACCCCATTCGACTATTACAGGAACTGATCCGCTGTAAAAGCGTGACGCCACAAGAAGGCGGGGCGCTGACGCATCTTGGACAGCTCCTGTCAGCGCACGGATTTGAATGCCACCGCCTGACATTCTCGGCGCCAGATACGCCGGATGTGGACAACCTGTATGCCCGCTGGGGGAAAGAATCCCCACATATCTGCTTTGCCGGTCACACCGATGTGGTGCCGACGGGAGATATCAGCGCCTGGGCAAGCGATCCGTTTAATGGGGACATCCGAGATGGCCAGATCTACGGGCGCGGCGCTTGCGACATGAAAGGATCTATTGCCGCCTTTGTCGCAGCGGCGCTCAACTTTCTGGACAAAAACCAGCCCACGGGATCCATCAGCTTCCTCCTCACCGGCGATGAAGAAGGCCCCGCCATTAACGGCACACGCAAAGTCCTGGAGTGGATGGAAAAGCGCGGCGAGAAAATGAATTTTTGCCTGGTCGGCGAGCCGACGTCACGTGCAACCCTTGGCGATATGATGAAAATCGGACGCCGTGGCACGCTGACCGGAAGAATAGCCGTCAACGGCGTGCAGGGGCACGTTGCCTATCCACAGCTGGCCGATAACCCCATTCCCAAGCTGCTCACGCTATTAAGGGCGCTGGATGACCTGGAACTCGATAAAGGCACGGCGCAGTTTCAGCCCTCCAACCTGGAAATCGTCAATATTGATGTGGGTAATACCGCCGATAACATTATCCCGGCTGCTGCCCACGCCACATTCAACGTGCGTTTCAACGACCAGTACTCCGGCGCCAGTCTGGAAAAAAAGCTGCGCGCGACTCTCGATACCTGCCGTCTTCCCTACCAGATGAGCATACGGGTCGGCGGCGAAAGCTTTTATACGCCGCCCGGAAAATATTCCACCTTGGTGCAAAACGCAGTACAAAAAATAACCGGGCAATCCCCGGAGCTCAGCACCACTGGCGGCACGTCGGATGCGCGATTTATAAAGAACTATTGTCCGGTGATCGAATTTGGCATCGTTGGAAAAACCGCGCATAAAGTCAATGAGTGCGTTGCCGTAAAGGACGTGACGGCACTCACCGAGATTTATGCGGAAGTTCTTAAATCCCTTTTTTAACGGAGCCGTGTCATGCGGGAAACATGGGCCGCCGTTGACCAATACCTCGTAGATCTATTGGTGCCCCCTGACCCGGTTTTGGATATGGCCCTGCAGGACAGCCATGCTGCGGGTCTGCCCGCCCACAATGTGTCACCCCCTCAAGGAAAATTTCTGCAGATTCTGGCGAAAATTCAGGGCGCGCGACGTATTCTGGAGATCGGCACTCTCGGCGGCTACAGCACAATCTGGCTGGCCCGCGCACTCCCCGCCGATGGCCGCCTGATCACCCTTGAAGCGGAAGCGGATCATGCCGACATGGCCCGCGCCAATATCGCCCGCGCCGGGCTGTCCAGCATCGTTGAGGTGAGGCTCGGCAAGGCAATTGACACATTGCCACAGCTGGCTGCAGAAAATGCCGGACCCTTTGATTTTATATTTATTGATGCCGACAAACCAAGCAATCCGGATTACTTTACCTGGGCGCTGCGGCTGTCACGCCCCGGCAGCCTCATCGTGATAGATAATGTCATACGCAATGGGGAAGTGATTGATGTGACCAGCAGCAGCCCCAGCATTTACGGCATCCGCCGCCTGAATGAGATGCTCGCAGCCGAGCTGCGCGTGAGCGCCACGACTATTCAGACCGTCGGCAGCAAGGGATATGACGGCTTCACCATCGCCCGGGTACGCTAACAACACTACCCCTCCACCACAGCCTCTTTTCCCATCAGTTTCGCCAATGCCTGCAGTGCCTCCCGGATTACCTCTGCATTAAGGGCGGACGCTTTATCATTCAGCTTTAGATACAACTGTTTCGGTGTTGCCCTCAATTCCGTATGCTGTAGCAGCCCCAACGCACCACCGGTCAGCAGATACCCGATACGCTGCGCCAGACCTGCGATCATGGCCAGATCAACCCAATCTCCATCCAGCAGCTTCTGTGCCGGTCGGGTCACCTCGGTTGGTTCCTGAGCCCGGCTCCCGCGGCGAAGATAGCCCCGATAACGGACAAACTGGGACACCGCTAGAAACGCGCGATCGGCATGGTCGATGCCGTAAAAAGGCATCACCAGAATGCGCTCGAAAGCGTGATCCGCCTGATAATCTTCGCTCTCAAACCAGCTGGTATCGCTTAAAAGACAGCTGGCTTCCAGCAGCCGTTTAAACCCGGCGTCTTTCTTCTCAAACAGAGGCTGCGTCCAGGTGAACAGGTCCTTAAATCCCCGCAAGTCATCGAAACGGCTGATTTTCAGGGCAATTTTTGTGCAACTGGCAATCAGCGCGTCTTGCCGCTGCGTGGCGGGTTTCAACTGGTCGAACAACAGGCCCTCGCGCAATCCCGTACCGGAAAAAATCAGTTGCCGCGGACGGATTTTTTCAAAAAGGCATTCCATCGCCAGCGCCGCCACCCCCATGTCCTTGACGCGCTTCTTGGACAAGCCGACGATTTTTTCCAGCGACGCCATGCTCTGCCGAGAAATAAGAGCGGCAAACTCCGAGGCTTTCCTGCCGTCGATCTGGTAATGATCAAGCAGTTTGAGGGGATGCTTCGTCATGTAAATATGCGCCATCGCCATGGAACGCCACGCGCCGCCCATGGCATAGAAGTCCGCGCCACTGTAGTCCTTGAGAAAATCAACATCGGTCAGGTGCGCGTCAATTTTTTTTATCCGTGCGCTGCGGCCTGCCTCCGCCAGCAGGCGGTGGGAGCCGAGCGGCAAGCTGGCTTTATGTTTCACTTTATGATTTTCAACCACGATCAGCTCCAGCGAGCCGCCGCCATAATCGCCGATCACACCATTGCCGCCTAAACCGTTCGCAATCACCCCCTGCGCGGCCAGCCGCGCTTCCTCGTCTCCGTCGATAACCCTGATCTCCAGGCCGAACTCCTCTTGCACCCGATCAATAAAATCCCGCCCGTCTTTGGCATCGCGCATCGCTGCAGTCGCCACCGCCCGCACATTTTTGATCTTCATCGCCGTCAGCAGGCCGGAAAAACGGCTGATGGCATCGAACGCCTTTTTCACCGAATCCGGGTTTAAACGTCCGGTCATGGCCAGATCCGCGCCCAGATTGCACACAACTCTTTCGCTGTGAATTTTGAAAGGGGCGCGGTTCAACCCATCATAGACCACCAGCCGTACCGCATTGGAGCCAATATCAATGATAGCTACATAGTTTTTTGTATCCAGCCGCTGATCGGACATGACAACCCCGCTCGGTTCTTTTATAGTCTAAACAAGGTCAGAATGAAAACACTTTATTTGTTACGACATGCTCACAGCCTGCCCGCCGCCCCGCGCCTGATGGGTGACTACGAGCGGATTTTATCCCCGCAGGGCATCGAGGAATCCCGGCTGATCGGGAGGTTCATGCAAGAACGCGGGATATGCCCGGAGTTTGTTCTCAGCTCCTCCTCCGTCCGCACCATTCAGACAGCTCAGTTTATTTTTGGCACCCTGTTCAGCAAAGTCGGGCTCAAGGTCTCCAGCCATTTTGACCGACATCTCTATCAGGCCTCGGCGCAGACCCTTCTCTCCGAGATTAAAAAAACAGACTCCACTATAAACCACTTACTTGTCGTGGCGCATAATCCCGGCGTGGCCGATCTGGCCATGACTCTGGGGGACGTACAGGATTACGCGCCGGCCACCCTGACCATTTTCAAGGCGGAATGCCAGAACTGGTCTGAATTTTCACCAGATGATGTCCAGTTAGAGCAAGTTTTTTCACCCGCTGCCGGTGCCTTCTAGAAGAAGCTCTGCGGATCAATATCCACCTTGACTTGGATGGTGCTGGGCGCCTTCAGAAGCGCCAGCCACTCATCTAAAAATTTCTGGATGGCAATTGACCTGTCTGCTTTGACCAAAAAACGGCGGCGGTGCTTGCCGCGCAAGAATCCAAGCGGCGCCGGCGCCGGGCCAAGAATACGGATATCGTCAAAACGCGGCGCTCTCTGCGCCAGGGCGCGGCAGAACTGATCCAGTTTCAGCTCATCGGCACCAGACAGAATGATCGCGGCAAGCCGGCCATAGGGCGGCATGGCCGCCTTTTCGCGCAAGTTCGCCTCGACGTCCAGGAAACGGTCACGGTCATTGGCGGCGAGGGCGCGAATGACGTTTTGCTCCGGCATAAAGGTCTGGATATAGACCCGCCCCGGTTTGGCCCCCCGCCCCGCGCGGCCGGACACCTGATGCAGGAGCTGAAAGGTGCGCTCGCCGGCCCGCAAATCACCGCCTGCCATCCCGAGATCCGCATCGACGACGCCGACGCAAGTCAGGTCTGGAAAATGATGCCCCTTGGCAATGATCTGCGTGCCGATGATCACATCGACTTCATGGTCTTCAATCTGGCGCACCGCTTCGTTGATCATTTTCGGGCTGGTCACCACATCACTCGCCAGGATAAGCGTGCGGGCCTCCGGCAAAAGACTGGTGACTTCTTCCTGAATACGCTCAACGCCGGGCCCACAAGCAGCCAGACTGTCCTCCGCACTGCATTCCGGGCATTGCCGGGGCAGTTGCTGGCTATAACCGCAATGATGACACTGCATCCGCGCCTGTTTGCGGTGATCCACCAGCCAGGCAGCACAGGACGGACACTGAAAGCGATACCCGCAGTGACGGCATAGGGTCAACGGTGCATAACCCCGACGGTTTAAAAACAATAACGATTGTTCCTGAGCGGCAAATGTCTCCTGCAGGGCCCGCTGCAACAGCGGCGACATGAATTTTCCACGCCCCGGCGGCGCCTTGCGCAAATCAATGATCTGCACCTCAGGCATTTTCGCCCCCGCGTGGCGCGACGATAATAAGAGATAATGATATTTTCCCTGCTTAACATTGATCATGGTCTCCAGCGACGGGGTGGCCGATACCAGCACAATGGGAATATTGCCCAGATGCGCCCGCACAATCGCCATGTCCCGCGCGTGATAGAGAACACCCTCTTCCTGCTTGTAAGACGCCTCGTGTTCCTCATCGACCACCACCAGCCCCAGATTGGCATAGGGCAAAAACAGCGCCGAACGCGCACCGACAACCACCCGCGTTACGCCGGATGTTACCCCCGCCCAGACCGTGCGCCGTTGCGCCGGCGATACTTCCGAATGCCACAGCGCCGGCAGGACGCCAAAGCGCCGCTCGAAACGCTCCAGAAATTGCGCGGAGAGGGAAATTTCCGGCAGCAAAATCAACACCTGCCGTCCTTGCCGCAGAGCCTCAGCGACGGCCTCAAAATATACTTCGGTTTTACCGGACCCCGTCACGCCATCCAGCAAGACCGCGCTATAGCCGCGAGCCGCCACCAATTTTGTTAAAGAGGCGGCGGCCTGCTGCTGGGAGTCAGAGAACACCAGGCTATTGCTGGGTACGGCGTCAATCTGGCAGGGCGGCGTGATGAGCCGCGCTCGCTTGGGCGGAGCCAAAGCCCCGGGAGCACTGAGACTCATCTTTAGAACAGATCCCGGATCCGCCATCGTATAGCGCGCCACCCATTCGATAAATTTCCGCTGCACTTCTGTCATCGGCGCGGCGGCGTATTTTTTTAAAACAAATTTTACTCTGGAAGGGTCGAGATCCGCATCACCCGCCAGCGACCAGACCACGCCCACTGTTTCCTTTTTGCCCAGCGGCACCCTTACATAATCCCCCAAGGACACATTCATTCCATCGGGCACCCGATAGTCATAGGCACGCGCCAAAGGATAGGGCACCAGCACTTGCGCCCGTGGTGCAGAATCGTGCAGGAGAGAGCTTTGTTTTAAGCTGGATTGAGGCATGTCAATTGAGTACACTAATACTGGATTTAAAGAAAGGGAGACCACCATGAAATTCTTTGTCGACACGGCTGATCTATCAGAAATCAAAGACTTAGCCTCGACCGGCCTGCTCGATGGCGTAACAACCAATCCGTCACTGGTGGCGCAGGCGGGGGCGAAGAGCTTTATCACCCTCATCGAGAATATCTGCAAGGTCGTCAAAGGCCCGGTCAGCGCCGAAGTGGCAGCGACCGACTACCCAACCATGCTCAAAGAAGGCCAGCGCCTGGCTAAAATTGCCAAAAATGTTGCCGTGAAAGTTCCCCTCACGCCCGATGGCCTCAAAGTGTGCCGGCACTTAAGCGACAACGGCACCATGGTCAATGTGACCCTTTGCTTCTCGGCATCGCAAGCGATCCTTGCCGCCAAGGCGGGGGCCGCGTTTATTTCCCCCTTTGTCGGTCGGCTTGACGATATTTCGATGGACGGCATACAGCTGATCCGCGATATCGTGCAAATTTACCGGCAATATCCGTCTTTCAAAACTGAAGTGCTGGTCGCTTCAGTCCGCCACCCCCTTCATCTGGTCGAGGCCGCCAAGATTGGCGCCCATGTAGCGACGATTCCGCCAAAAGTCATCCGCCAGCTCTATGCGCATCCGCTGACCGACAAGGGTCTTGCCGCCTTCGTGGATGACTGGAAAAAAACCGGACAGACTATTCTGGATGCCGCGTAATATGAAAGAAGCTGCTGCCATGGCAAAAAATCTGGATGATGCCGACATCATCGCTTACTTAAAGGCGAATCCGGAGTTTCTGGGCGCGCATCCCGAGATTCTTGAACATCTCCAGGTGCCCGGCCGGCAACAAGGCAAGGGCGTGGTCGATTTTCAGCAGGTATTGCTGGAAAAGCTGAGGGCGGATAAATCACACTCCCAGCGCGCGCAGAGAGAGCTGATCGAGAATGTCCGCGCCAACATGAATAACCACAACCGCATCCAGACCGCGGTGCTGATGCTGCTGGAGGCGGAAAGCTTTGAGGAATTTATTGAAACCATCACCCAGGATTTCCCGACACTGCTGGATGTCGATACCGTCAACCTGATCATTGAATCCACTTCCAAAGAAATCCCTTTCGTCAACCAGTCCGGCATCCGGTTTGCCAGACAGGGCACGGTAAAAAAATGGCTCGGCCCCGGCGATGCCCTGTTGCAGGACAACATCAGCGGCCATGAAGAAATTTTCGGCCCCGGCGCCGGTCTGGTCAAAAGCCACGCCCTGGTGCGCCTTGAAATCAGCCAGAACACGCCGGCGGGCATCATCGCTTTTGGCTCGCGCGATCCGGAGGCCTTCCATCCTCATCACGCGGTGGATCAGGTGGGATTTCTGGCGCAAGTGGTTGAACGTTGTTTCCGCATATGGCTGGACGTTCAGATCTGATCAGCAGCGATCCTTCTGCCGCCGCAGATCTGGCGGAACGTTTTGGCGACTGGATTCATTTTCTTCAGAATGAAAAACATTTTTCGCGCCATACCCTCCGCGCCTATAGCAAAGATTTGTTGTATTTCTTTGCATTCCTGACTCAACATATCGGCCGCCCCCCCTCTTTAAACGACCTCGGCGGCACGACGCTGCAGGATTTTAGAAGCTGGCTGAGCAAACAGGTGATCGTTGGAAATGGCAATGCCACCCGCGCCCGTCACCTGTCAAGCCTGCGCAGCTTCCTGAAGTGGCTCGATAAGCAGGGCATCCTGCACAACCCCGCCATCCAGAGTATCCGGACACCCAAACAACCCAAGAAACTGCCCCGCGCCCTGCCGGTGCACCAGGCAAAAATGATCACCGGTGATATAGAAGGCATCAGTCGACAGGAGAAGTGGATTGCCAGCCGCGACCGCGCCCTGTTCACGCTGCTCTATGGCTGCGGCCTGCGCATTGATGAAGCATTACAGCTCAACTACGGCGCCCGTCCGCACAACGGAGAACTGCGAGTCATGGGCAAGGGCCGCAAGGAGCGCCTGGTTCCGGTTCTCGATGTCGTCAAGCAAATGATCGACGCGTATATTGCCGAAAGCCCGTTTCCGTTCGAAAAAGACACGCCGCTCTTTCTGGGCAGCCGCGGGGGGCGCCTTCATCAGGGCGTGGCGCAACGGCAATTACGCATCCTGCGCAAAAAGCTCGGTCTGCCGGAAATCCTGACGCCGCACGCACTGCGCCATAGCTTTGCCACACATATTCTTGTGAATGGCGCCAACCTGCGGGAAATCCAGGAACTGCTGGGCCACGCCTCGATCAGCACGACACAGCGTTATACGGATTTTGATGACGCACAACTCATGGCAGTCTACAAGAAATCTCATCCCCGCGCGCGCAACCCCTAACTGCTGGTTTTCTATACAACCTATAGAAGAAAATTTATTTGTATACAACTATAAATTGTAGTATCTTTTAAGAAAGGATACTGCGATGACTAGAATATACACAACTATTGTACTGTTATTGCTGTGTTTTTCAGCAGCCGAGGCTTCCCCTCGACAAGAGGTGATTCGAGGCCCCGTGCCAGCGACGGTCTTACGCGTGATCGATGGCGACACCGTCGCCGTCAAGGCGCATGTCTGGATCGGCGAGGAAGTGGAGACCAGCATCCGCATTGACGGCATTGACGCTCCGGAAATAAAGGGAAAATGCACACAGGAACGTGTGGCAGCGGAAACGGCGCGGCAGGAAGTCATTCGCCTTCTCAGCAACGGCAACGTGCGCATCTACAATATCCGCCTGGAAAAATATGCCGGCCGCGTGCTGGCGCAAATACGGACGGCCGATGGTATCAATATCGGCGAACATATGCTCGAGAAAGGCCTGGCACGTCCCTATCACGGCGAAAAACGCCAGTCGTGGTGCCATGCCGGATAGGCAACCACCTCTCATTTGAAATCGAGAATGACCGGTGCATGGTCGCTGGGCCGTTGCCAGCCGCGCACTGCGCGTAGAATCTGCTGATTTTTCAAAGCGGGTTTTAAATCCTTCGTCACCCAGATATGATCGAGACGCCGGCCTTTGTCGGCGCCATTCCAGTCCTCGGCACGATAACTCCACCACGAATAAAGCTTTTCTTCTTCCGGCACAAAATGACGAATACCATCCACCCAGCCCACGGATCGATAAAATTTCGTGAATTTTTCAACTTCAATTGGTGTATGTGACACAACGTTCAGCATCTTCTTGTGATCCCAGACATCATTATCAAGCGGCGCGATATTGAGGTCTCCCACGACCACCATCGAGCTCTTCGCTGACCTTTCCTGTGTAAACCAGCGCGTCAGCTCGTCGACAAAATCGAGTTTGTGTCGGAATTTATCACTGTTCAGGTCTGGCTCATAGCCGCCGGCGGGGATATAGATATTGTGCAGCTCGAATGTCTTGTCTTTTGTCGCAACCTTGACTGAAATATGCCGGCAGTCGTTCTTGCCGCAGCGCCTGTAAATCTGCGGATCGGACAGCGGCAGCTTTGAAAAAACCGCCACGCCGTTATATCCCTTCATCCCGGTGAAATGATGGTGTTTATATCCCGCGGCCACCAGCGCCTCCACCGGAAAAAACTCGTCGGGAGTCTTGGTTTCCTGAAGACAAAAAACATCGGGTTTCTGCGCCTCGAGCAGCTGGGTGAGCAGGTCGAGCCGAAGCCGGACAGAGTTGATATTCCAGGTCAGCAGGCGCATGAGAGGCCATAAAGTCCAGCCGAAGCCAGACACAAGTGACGTTCCAGGTAAAAAGCCGCGGTGTTACGGTGCCGGCGGCTTAGGACCTTTTTTTGCGGCAGGGCCATTCTTGGCAGCTGCATCGAGCGCTTCCAGCGCGGCACGGGATTTGACCAGTGCCTCTTCAAAAATGGGGTCCAGACCAGAGTTTTGTCCTTTAACGGTGGCAAAATTCGTCTCCAGTCCTTTCAGGATATTCCAGCGCACCTGATGGTGCTTGTCGATCTTGGCGCGGCCGATGAGTTGATCATTCATGGTGGACAGACCCTCGACCAGAAAGAGGCGCGTCGCGTCGCGCGGCATATCCTGATCAAATTTCACGGCATCCATTCCCGCCATATACTTCATCAATTCTACGGCCCGGTCACCGAAAGTGTCACGCGCCTGCTGATCCAGTGCCGGCTCCAGCAAAAGACCTTTCGCCGGGCCCAGCAACGCCAGCGTCACCGACTCCTCAGACCAGTCGGCGCACTTGTCCATGATCAGTTTGGCCGCTGCGATCGGCTGATGTTCCATGAAGCTGGCAATGCGCTCAGGACCAAACATGCCCATGTTCTGGTTCAGCCACTCATTGCAGGTGCCGGCAGCGGCCTTCCATTTGTCATTGTCGGGAAGTCCGGATGTTGAATAATCGAAAGGCATGTCTGTCTCCTATGGTCGTTAAGGGTTAAAAATTAAAACGGCAGATCAAGACCGGCGGGCAGCCCGAGATCGGTCATGATCTTCTTGGTTTCATCGCCCATCAATTGTTCCGCCTTGCGGCGCGCATCATTGACGGCGGCGACGATCATGTCTTCCATCACCTGTGCTTCTTGCGGTTTGATCAGGGCGGGGTCGATTTTTATCGTCTTCAACTCGAAGCACCCGCTAATGCGGCACGTCACCATCCCGGTACCCGCTTCACCCGTCACTTCCAGCTGGCCTGCCCGCGTCTGCATCTCGCGCATCTTCTGTTTCATCTGTGACGCTTTTTGCATCATCTGGACGATATTGGTCACGGCTGACTCCAAAAATTTCCTTAATATTAAAGTGTAAAAAAACTATACCCTATGACAAGACAGAGTCAAGGGGTCAGAAATCCCTATTTCTCGCTGATATTGGTGATTTTAGCGCCCGGAAATAGTCTCAGGACTTCACCGACCACGGGGTGCGCCTTCACGTCATTCAGAACACCCGCCTGCTGATGGCGCTTTGCCTCGGCCAACGTCGGCTCTCCCGCCTCGCGCGACAGGCCAATCATCCAGAGCTGCCCCGTCCACTCGTTGAGCTTCTTCGCCAGTTGCCCGGACAAATTATGCGGCGCCCCTTCGGCAAACCGAAGCGACAGGTGCCCCGGCTCAAATTTGACCAGATGCGCATAGTTGATAAGATGCGACTGCAAAACTGCCTCGCGGTGCTGGCCGCAGAGAGCCACAACTTCGTTAAAGCTGCTGACGTGGGCACGCGATATACCCGCATCAGGCTCGCCCAAGACCGGGGCTGGCGCCGCTGCTGTTCGCAACATAAGGGTTGTTCCCCGCGGTGCCCCGGAGGGCTGGGCCATACCGCCACCCAGGCTGACAGTCGAGCCGTCTTTCAATTGTTTCAGGACATCGCCCGGCACCGGCTGGTCGGAAACATAGAGCAGGCGAATGATCAGCATCTCTAAAGCCAATTGCGGATTAAAAGCATGCTGCACTTCCTGCACACCCTTCAACAACATCTGCCAGGTGCGCGTCAGCGACGGCACCGGCAGGGTTTGCGCCAGACGCAGGCCACGCACACGCTCTGCTTCCGGCAGCGCCATGTCTTTGGCCAATTCCGGCGCGACCCGCACCTTGGTCAGGTAGTGAGTCAGATCCAGCAAATCCTGTAAAACCATCAGGGCGTCGGAGCCGCCCTTGTACAGGCTGTCAAGCAAAGCGAGGGCGGAAACACTGTCCCCCTTCATCATCGCCTCGAACAGGTCAAGAGTGACCGAACGATCGACCAGCCCCAGCATCTCGCGCACCTGCTGCCCGGTAATTTTCTTCGGCTCGCGTGAAATAGCCTGATCCAGCAGACTCAAACCATCGCGCGCCGAACCATCGGCGGCCCGCGCAATCAGCGCCACCGCCCCCTGTTCCGCTTCCACCTTTTCCCTGGACAGCAGCTCGGCGAAATAACTCTCCAGCACGTCAGCGCCGATCCTCCGCAGGTCAAACCGCTGGCAGCGCGACAGGATTGTCACCGGCACCTTGCGAATCTCCGTGGTGGCAAAGACAAATTTGACGTGTTCCGGCGGCTCTTCCAGCGTCTTCAGCAGCGCGTTGAAAGCTGCTTTGGACAGCATGTGCACTTCATCGAGAATGAAAATCTTGTACCGCCCCGCGACCGGCGCGTAGGGCACGGAATCGATAATCTCGCGGATTTCGTCCACGCCGTTATTGGACGCTGCATCCATCTCCAGCACGTCGATATTGCGGTCCTCGGCAATGGCGCGGCATTGCTCACACTGGCCGCACGGTGTCACCGTGGGGCCCTTTTCGCAGTTGAGCGCCCGCGCGATAATCCGCGCCGTCGTCGTTTTGCCGACACCACGCACGCCCGTCAGCATATAGGCATGAGCCAGTCGCCCGGACTGGACGGCATTGGTCAGGGTACGCACCAGGGCGTCCTGCCCCTTCAGCTCGGAAAAATTCTGCGGGCGATATTTTCGCGCCAGAACGCGGTACTCGGCAGGCCTTTTGTCCTCAGCGCTCAGCGACGGTTTTTTGGCCACAATGAAGATCCTGCCTGATGTTGAATGTCAGGCCTCAAGACTATCTGATTCAGGGAAAAGGTGGAAGGCTGGAAACGACCCGACCTAAAACTCGTTACGGTTGCTGCCTTTCGGCCCTGGCCGGATTGGGAGACAGCCGTCCGCCCCCAACCTTCCGGCTCCAGTATTGTCAGATTCTTCTTTTTGGGCAAGAGATATCTTGCCAAGAATGCCGCTTTGGGGTTATCTATATGAAATCATTATAGGAGTGCCCAAAAATGGCGATCACGCTTGATGCTCTGGACGGACAATACGAGGTGCGCTCCGAGGCCAACCACGGCGGCCCCTTCCTGCTGAAAGGGGATGGCATCACTGTCGTCAAAAACGGCCTGACCTACCGCAAAGATCAAAAAGGCTGTATCTGGGAGAGCGCGTTCAGCGTTATCGGCAACAACAAGGTGCAGATCGAGTCAACCGTCGACCCCAGCCACGCCGGAGACGACGTGTATATTTCCGACGAAAACGGCAACCCCACCAAGTGCATCGTCACCTACAGATCGGTCCTCAATGCTCAGTCCGTCAATGGTAAGGTGGTCCTGAGCGGAGAAATCAAGCACGGCGCCGAAATCACCCATCTGACCATGACCCAGCTGTAAGGCGTTGTGACGATTCTGCCTTGAAAGGGCCGCCCATTTACCCTATCCTCCGCCCCAGGCTGTTGTAGCTCAGTTGGTAGAGCACATCATTCGTAATGATGGGGTCGGAGGTTCAAATCCTCTCAACAGCACCATTTTCGTTGTTTGATCCCCAGGCCCTCCTCACAATGCCCGCTACCGATTCCAAAAGATTGACATGGCAGGATTATTTATTATTTTTTGTGCTTGCTGTTTTTATGGATCGTCGGTAGTCTTGGCACTCGATTTTTACCCGTAAAACTTCCTGCGGAGGGGTGGCCGAGTGGTCAATGGCAGCAGACTGTAAATCTGCCCTCTACGAGTTCGAAGGTTCAAATCCTTCCCCCTCCACCATTTTACTGTCCCAGACAGTTTCTCCAAGTACCCAGAAGTTTAAAAAACCATTGCAAAATAAGCGTTAAATGGCTTATTCTGTACTTGTAAGTTTTTCTGTGCCTTTGCGTATCCCAAAAAATTGGGGGTATGTGAGGGGGTAGAAAATCAGCATAAAATACATAAATAAGGAATTATACCCCCAATGGCACTCACAGATATGGCCTGCAAAAACGCAAAACCCAGCACAAAACCTTATAAGAAAGCCGATTCCCACGGCCTCTATTTGTACGTCACGCCAAACGGTTCACGGTATTGGAGGCTCAAGTACCGATTCATGGGTAAAGAAAAAGTGTTGGCGCTGGGGGTATATCCAGAAGTTTCCTTAATTGAGGCGCGAGATAGGCGGGAGGAAGCCCGTAAGCTGCTGGCTTCGGATATAGACCCGAACATGGCAAAACAACAACGAAAGCATATAGCCGCGATAAGCGCCGAAAACACTTTTGAAGCTATCGCCAAGGAATGGCATGAAAACCGGAAATCAAAGTGGTCAGTGAACTATGCCAGAGACATTCTGCACCGCATGGAACTGGATATTTTTCCGGCGCTGGGCATAACACCTATCAGTACCATTACCGCGCCACAGTTCTTGTCCGTATTGAGGCAGATTGAAAAAAGAGGCGCGCTGGAGATTGCACACCGTGCCATGCAGACCTGCGGACAGGTGTTCCGCTATGCCATAGCCACCGGGAAGGCCGATAGGAACCCCGCCGCTGACCTGCAAGGGGCGCTGCAACCCGTCCGGCATACCCACTTTGCCGCGTTGGAGGCCAAAGACCTGCCGGAGTTTCTGCAAGCCCTTGAACGGAATGAGGCGCGGCTTTATCAGCAAACCCGCCACGCGGTAAAACTGCTCATGCTGACATTCGTCAGAACAAGCGAGCTGATTAACGCCAAATGGGAAGAATTTGATTTTGAGGCAAAGCGCTGGGAGATTCCAGCTGAGCGCATGAAGATGAGAAAACCCCATATCGTGCCCCTTTCCCGGCAGGTTGTTGATATTCTGCGGGAACAGCAAAAACTGACCGGAAAATGGCAATGGGTATTCCCCAATCAGGTGCGCCCCATGAAGTCTATGAGCAATTGCACCGTCCTGAATGCGCTGAAGCGTTTGGGCTATAAAGACCGCATGACCGGACACGGCTTCCGCGCCCTTGCCATGTCCACCATCAAGGAAAAACTGAATTACAGGCATGAGGTTGTGGACAGGCAGCTTGCCCACGCGCCCCGTAACAAGGTGGATGCCGCCTATGACCGCGCCAAGTTTCTGGATGAACGCAGGAAAATGATGCAGGACTGGGCGAACTATCTGGACGCGGCTGCTTCACAGGGCAAGGTTATTGTGGCCAAATTTGGAAAGTAGAAGATACGTCTCCCTGCTGGCACAAGCCGGGGGGTAGGGGTAAAAATCGACTATAGGGCGGGAAACCTCCTAAAGTACCTAAACTTAGGTTTAGCACCGCCTATTTACGCCGCATCCTTTTTGATTGATTGAATATCCAGCTTCGGCAATGACCGGACTATTTTGAGAGTTTCGAGGCTGACGGTGATGACGCGCTGGAACAGCTTGAGGGAATAGGCTGCGTCGCCGACTGTTTCAATGGCATACAGGTTGGCGTCGTTGACGATGCCGCTATCCTTGTCGTTTTTCACGCCTTGGCGTTCCATGACCCATTCGAGGGCTGGTTTGCCGTTGACGACGTAATCATAGGCTTCCACGGGAATGTCACGGATGGTGATATAGTCGTTATAGACGACGGTGGACTTGTCGCCCTTCGTGGTAAATTTCATTTTGGTGACGTAATATTCTTTTTCGCCCAGTTTGCGCCCGCCTGTTTCCAGTGTCACGTCATAGGGCTTCGCGGATTCATAGCCGACGTGCAGGTCGGCCAGCGCCCGCCCTGCCTTGCTGAAAGCCCAGAAATCCGCAGCCTTCTTCACACAAGGGATGCGAGGCAACTGTTTGGAGAGGTTATCGGCGTATTTCTCGCGATAGCCTTCGGAGTGCAGGAGGCCATAGATATAATAGAAAACGTCTTCCTTGCTGATTTTCTCGACGCCGGGATAGGCTGCCTTGAAATGCGCCAGTCCTGCGTCGGTGATTCCGTCTTTTCTGCCAGTGCTGTTACCTGCGAACAAGCCGCCATCACTGTCTTCCTCGTCTTCATAAAGATAAAGCGGGAAGCATTGGCCTTTTTCAACCACCTCCAAATCAGGCATAGCATTGGTTACTATTGCGCTAAACCCCGCCCGTGCGCCAATACCGGAAACAAGGATTCCAAGGTTACTTGTGTCTTCATCTGGGAAGATACTTTGCATCTGGCCAACACGGTGGTTAAACATTTTATCGTAATAAACCCATTGCTTTGTGAAAGGACGGTAAAGGCTCTTATTTAAAGCACCCTTCCTGTAGTTTCCTTTAATCAGCTTTTCTAACTTCGGAATAAGGCTGCTAGACCAACTAATTTTTTTAGAGTCTCTGTCAATAAAATCTTCTACAGAAAGTTTCGAGTTTTTAAACCCGTCAACCTGGCTGTTATAAAATTCAATCATCCTCTTCATATTTTTGGATACGGATTCTTTTGAGGAGTTGTAGCACCATGCATCACGATTTGTACCAAGGCCAAGGGAATAGTTTTTAAAAATGGTGGCATTAACATCATTTCTCTTATCCCCCATAGAAATATATCCATCAAACGCCACGTCGCGCTGACCAATCCAATCATTATATTTATCGGGTATAATTTTCTGCCACCCGTTTTGTTCTTGAATCCCATTTATGCTGCTTAAAAACTTTATACGGTTTAATTTATCTTCCGTGGACAATTCGTTGCCGATATCATGATAAAAAATATTTCCATGAGATTTGGCTTTTGGATTCTTAACAAACAAGGAAATTGAAATTCCCGTCATGCTTCCAGAGCCAAAAATATTCCCACCTTCTTTTGCACGGCCTCTACTTAGCATATTTTTACGAACATCGCCCCGCAGGTTAAAGACGTAAATATTGGAATATTCTTCGGCAAGACATTTCCTCATGCCATCCGCGAATCCACGCTCAATCCATGCACCTCCAGAAACATAGGCCATGACGCCGTTTTCACCAATCCTCTCTGAACCCCAACGAATTGCGCGGATATACGAATCCTTCAGCGCCTTTGTTGTGTTTGCAGTCGAGTGCGTGCCGTAAGTTTCATCTATCCTACTGTCCAAAAATGGATAGCTAATATTTGCCGCGTTATCATTTTCACTCTTTTGCCCGATAGAATAAGGGGGATTGCCGATGATGACACGAATATCCAGTGCCTTTTGCCTTTTACGGCGTGCGCTGTTGTCTTCCATTAAGACGCTCACCAAATCATCCTTCTCGTATAGTTGGAAAGTGTCTGTCAGTAGGATACCTTGAAAAGGCTCATAATCGCCACCCGCTATCCCGTGATAGGCTGCCTCGATATTGATTGCGGCAATGTAATAGGCCAGCAGGACAATTTCATTGGCATGGATTTCATACGCATATTTATGCGGAAGGTCTTTGGGGTCGATCAGACCGCTTTGCAACAGGCGCGTGATAAACGTGCCAGTGCCCGTGAAGGGGTCGAGGATGTGAACACCTTTACTGCCAAGCGTCTCGCCAAATTCCTGTTGCAGAACGTCATTCACGGAATGAATAATAAAATCGACCACCTCGACCGGAGTATAAACGATCCCAAGTTTTTCCGACAATTTAGGGAAGGCGTTTTCGAAGAATGTACCATACAGTTCTTTCACGATCTTTTGTTTCGCAGCGGCAGAGTCAATACCGGCAGCGCGGCGTTTCACGCTGTCATAGAATTGCTCCAGCGTATCGGTTTCCTTGTCGATGCTGTGGTCGTGCAAGACTTCCAAGACATGTTGCATCGCCATTGACACGGGGTTATGGCTGGCAAAGCTGTATTTGTCGAACAGCGCGTCAAAGACAGGCTTAGTGATAAGGTGCTGGGCGAGCATTTCGATGACTTCATCATCGGTGATCTGCCCGTTCAGGTCGTCGCGCAACTCTTCCACGAAAGAATGGAAGGCAGCGGATTCCTTTTCGTTCTTCGGATTCTTGACAATAGCGGAAATGCGCGTGATGTGGGTCTGGGCGATTTTAGCGATGTCTTTCGCCCAGTCTTCCCAATAATTCCGGTTGCCGCATTTCTTGACGATTTTGGCGTAAAGGGCACGTTCGATTTCCCCCACCTCAAAGCGCATGGTAAATTGGCCGTCAGAAGTTTTCTTCTTTTCCGCTGTGCCGATAGTATTCGTCCCTCTGCCTGTGGGCTTGTTGCTGCCTTTCTTTTGCTTAGGCGCAATATCCCCCGTGACGGCAATCACTTCCATGCGGCTGTTGTTCTTGCCGGTCAGGTCGAGTCTATTTATCGTGCCGTCAAAGCGGTCGTCATGCGAGCGCAGGGCTTGCAGGACTTCCCAAACGACGCGATAGGTATGGTTATCGTTCAAAGCCTCATGGGGTTCCACGTCTTCGGGGATGACCACGGGCAGGATGACGTAGCCGCGCTTTTTATTCGGCGCATTTCGCATGATGCGCCCGACCGACTGCACCACATCCACCTGTGAATTACGAGGCGTGAGGAACAACACGGCATCCAGCGCGGGCACGTCCACGCCTTCGGACAGGCATCGAACATTGCTAAGGATGCGACAGGTATTCTCCGGGGTCTTGGCTTTCAACCATTCCAGCTTTTCTTCTTTTTCGGAGGCGTTCATGCCGCCGTCGATGTGTTCGGCCTCACAAGTAAGCGTGTGGTGGTCGATTTCCTGCTTTTGGTATTCTTCCACGACCGCGCTAAACATTTTTGCGATATTCGTGGAACTGACCTTGTGCGTTTTCGCCCCTGACTTTTGTTCGATGACTTGGCAGAAGGCCACGGCACGGCGCATGGGGTCAGCGAAGCCACAAGAATCATCAATGGCTGGACGAAGCCGGAGAAAAACTTTTTTCACAGCAGATGTTTACGGTGCTTGCTTTGCAGAGGTCTTGCTTAAACAAAGCGGGCGATAAGTGGAAAAAATTTATGAACCTTCTGGATGATATTCTGCCCAAAAAGGGAAAAGCAACTCAGTTAAAATTGCCTATTTTTCCTGATGACGGCGACTGAAAAGGACGTGCCAATTTTTCTTGCGCTAATCTGAACAACTTAACCCCGCTCATAAGGCCGCCTTTAGGCATCCGCAATTAGCTCAATAAAAACGGACATCACATCTGTTTGCTTGTGTATTTTTTTGCAGAGGACGCATGACTAAAAAATATCTTCCTGAACTAAAAGTCTATTCAATTGAACAGTTTGCAAAAAAATTAGGCTGTACAACACGGGATATTCTCCACTATGGGAGAACAGGCCAATTAAAACTATCCGTTTTGAGTAAGGGATGGACACTTGAATGCGGCTACTATGAAGAAGCAGATAATGATGGTGGTCTGAACTGCATCCCCTGCGGAAATGTTCATTGCAGCCCCGGCACGGTGCTGGGGCTTTGGCAGTGTGGCGCAATAGAACTTGCCGGGGACGGCTCCGCCGTTAACCCCTCTTTTTATTTTAAAGACTATTCATACGCTGTACTTCCTGAGGACGGCAGGAAAAAAGACGTGATTGTGAAAGAACAGGATGTTGTGATCACCATCAAGGACGCCCTGGATTTTGAAGCGTCAGCCTCGGATCAGGCTCTCTCTGGCAGTGATTCAGAGAACACAGCTTCAGACGGCTACCTTTCTACACCTTATACAGGAGACCCAGGACGTCCATCCAAGGCAGCCCATCTTTATTTGAAAAAGTTTAAAGACCTTTGCAAAGAGGGCCAGGTAGCAGCTACTCTCGCGGAACAGTCCCGCCACTTGTTGCAATGGCTAGAGACAGAGCATCCCAGTATTCCTCACCCTACAGTAAGAGTTATCGAGAACAGAATCCGCTCCCTATACAACAAAGCCAGAACAGCCTCATAAGAAAACCACGATATTTTAATATCGTGGGGTATTTAGTGGCCTATATCATGGGCATTGAACGGCCTTAGTGTTGAAACTGTGAGCAACGATCCGTTTCACAAAACAACATTAAGGAGTTTCAAATGACGCAAAAAGCACACAGTATCAAAGCGTTCTGCGAGGCGCACGACATCTCGCGCAACCTGTTTTACACCCTAAAAAAACAGGGACTCGCCCCGAAGATGATTGCCCTTGGTAAACGCCGCCTTATCACTGAGGAATCAGCAACAGAATGGCGGCATGCGATGCAAAGCCAATCCAATCCCAGTGCATGAAAAAGAAAAACCCGATCATGATTTCAACATGACCGGGCAGGCTATTCAATCCCCTCCATTACAAAAAGAAAGAGAAAGAACATGATAAATATACCCCTTCCCCCTGATAAAAACAACCTTCCTACGGCGGCGCAAGCATACGCGGCGCATTTCATAGCTGTGTTCCCGCTGCATACACGCGGAAAAACTCCCCTGACACAGAACGGCTTCAAAGACGCCTGCAAAGACTCAACCGCCATATCTTCATGGTGGGCGCAATCACCGGAGGCGAATATCGGCATTCCTACAGGTATAATCAACAGCTTCTGGGCGCTGGACATTGACCCACGGCATGACGGCGAAAACACCCTGCGCGCGCTGGAACAGGAATACGGCGCATTGCCACAGACCGTCGAAGTCATTACAGGCGGGGGCGGGCGTCACCTGTATTTCACGCTACCGGCTCAAGGCGTGATTAAAAACAGTGCCGGGCGGCTAGGGCAAGGGCTGGATGTGCGCGGTGACGGCGGCTATATCGTTGCGCCGCCTTCCATCCATGAATCGGGGCGAACTTATGCCTTCTCCGTTGATAGTGGCGAGAATATAGCCCCCGCGCCTGAATGGTTGCTTGCCCTTGTGCAGAAGCCAGAAGCACAAGAGGCTTTTACTCCTGTTTCGGAGTGGCGCGATATTGTCAAAGGCGTAACTGAAGGGCAGCGCAATGACACGCTCGCCCGCATTGCCGGAAAACTTTTACGTTGCGGGCTTGATGCCTTTGTCTCTCTTGAGCTTTGCCTTGCATGGAATGACAGCCGCTGCAAACCGCCGCTGGGTCATGCCGAAGTCATAGCCGTCGTCAACAGCATAGCAGGACGGGAACTTGCCCGCCGTGGAGTATAACAATGGAAAACATACATAAAATGAATGACTTTGAGAACACGACCGAACAACCCCGCCCCCTCATGCGGGAAATTCCGCCCGCCCATCCTTTTCCAGTGGATGCGCTGGGGACTGCGCTGGGAAACGCTGCAAGGGCTATTCAGGACAAGATACAAGCGCCGATAGCCTTATGCGGCCAGTCCGTTCTTGCCGTCACGACATTGGCGGTGCAGGCGCATTGTGACATTCAGCTCCCCATCGGACAGATCAAGCCTGTCAGCAATTTTTTCCTGAGTGTTGCGGCAAGCGGCGAAAGAAAATCCGCCTGTGACTCAGAGGCGCTTTGGGCAATAAAGAAACATGAAGCGCAACAGCGCAAGGCATATGACGACAAAATACCGTCATATAATAACGAGGCGGCGGCATGGGCAGCCGAGCAAAAAAAAATCCTGAAAGATAAAAAGAAAGACCAGAAGGCAATAAAGCAGGAACTCGACAAGCTGGGGGAGCCGCCCTTGTCCCCACTTAACCCTATGAGGCTATGCCCCGAACCCACTTTTGAGGGGTTATGCCGCCTCCTGAAAGAAGGGATGCCCAGCGTCGGGATATTCTCCGCTGAAGGCGGGCAGTTTATCGGCGGGCATGGTATGTCCGATGAAAACAAGCTGAGGACGGCGACGGGGCTTTCTTCCGTCTGGGATGGCGACCCCATCCGCCGCGTCCGTGCCGGGGACGGCATTCTCATGCTACCGGGGCGGAGAGTGGCCGCGCACCTTATGGCGCAGCCGGATATTGCCGCGCTCATGCTGAACGATCCCATGCTCATGGAACAGGGGCTTCTGTCCCGCTTCCTTGTATCAGCGCCAGAGAGCACTTCGGGAACCCGCTTCTGGCATGAACCAGCGCCAACAAGTGACGGCCATATCAGAGGATTCAGTGCAAAGCTTCTTTCCATTTTGGAGATGCCCCTGCCTTTGACGCGGGGCAAACAAAACGAACTGACCCCCAGACCCTTGCCCCTGTCACCCGAAGCAAGAAAACTCCGGATCAGCAAAGCCAACCGCAATGTCCCGGATCAATCCTGATTTACGGCTTGCCCAGAAATTGCTTGTCTGGCTCCAAACAAAATGGCCGGAGTCCGGCATTTCCCTGCCCGATATATACCAGCGCAGCCTGAATGCTATTCGTGACAAAAGCACGGCTGAAAAGATTGTGACCATTCTTGAGCATCATGGCTGGCTGAGAAAGATGAAGGGGGCGCATGTTATTGCCGGAGAGCGCCGCCGGGATGTCTGGAGCATCATAAAATAGATTTTTTATACGCCTTATCTAAACCCCCTAAAGCATCTAAACTTTAGGGGGTTTAGGCGCTTTAGCTCGCATGGGTATAGAGTTAAAAAAACTGTATTGAAAAAATTTTGCACTGATTTTATTCACACCTCTTAGAGCCTGTGGTAAACTTGCTTTATGATTTCGTATCAAAAACAGGTGCAACATGGGCGGCTATAGAGGAAAACAAACGGCGGTGGATGATTGCCGCTGTCTGAACATCAACCGCATGGTGAAGCTGGGAGCCATCCCTCAATGCGGCTGGCAGACGGGCAACTGGATATGGACGGACAAGGAAACCGGAGAGCAAAAATCCGCGATAAGCTATGAGGCCGACACCCGCGACCCCTATAACGCCTTCTTGCGGATTCATTACACCCTCACGGACAGGGATAAAAAGATAGATTATAAAATCCGGCTGTCACGGACGGAAGCGCACTATGGCGGCGGACGCTGGTGGTTTATTTGTCCCTCCAAAGGCAAGCGCGTTGCCAAGCTGTATCTCCCCTCCGGTGGCGAGATATTCGCCTCCCGTCATGCCTACCGCCTGAAATATGCGTCACAAAGCGAATGTCCGGGCTCCCGCGCTAACAACAAAATGTGGAAACTTAAAAATAAGCTGGGCGGATATGATTTCTTCCCTCAAAGACCAAAGGGGATGCACGAGACGACCTTTGAGCGCCTTGTAAATAAAGCTGATGAGGCAGAAGAGGTTGCCGACTATTATTTCCTGCGCCGCTGGGAAGGGCTGGTCGGGCTGGAGTTTGACAGCGAGGGACGCCTGAAAACACCCCTTTGAAAACTTGCCTTATGATTTCGTATCAGGGAGGGCGCATAGGCGGCGGGCGAGGCGCTTATGACAGGATATTGGCTAACAAGCAAACGGACATGATATTGCGAGAAGAATTTTGGGGTGCTATACAGGGGAAGGCTGACCGGCGCTTTTCCTAGCCGTTTTTCAGTTTGGGGGTATAAATGGGGGTATTTCTCAAAATTATAGACTGAAATAGTATTAAAATACAAACAGTTAACGGATGAATACTAAGGCTTCCCCCCATTACATCCTCAGATCTCAAAACACTGTTCCCGTTATTTCACAATTTTCCAGGTGCCATCAGCCTGCTGGCAGGCGGTGCCGTATCCCTTTTGCTGTTTGTTATCGATCATAATGGTTTGTTTGTATTGGCGGCATTGGCGCCCCTTGCTGTCAGCTCCTTCCCGTGTGGCGATATAGGTTCCACTGTGACCACTGTCAGGATTTTTCCAACTGATTTTTTCACCGACGGGTGCAGAAAGTGACTCATCTCGGGCCTCTCTCATGGCCAGCCGGTCTGCCTTGTCAAGAGATTGACCAATGCTGCTGCCAGCCAGCGCGCCGAGCAGCACTCCCGCGCCCACCGCCCATAAACGGCCGGAGCCTGAACCAACCATTGAGCCAACCAGGCCGCCCGTAACGGCGCCAACTCCAGTGCCGACGGTCTGGTTTGTACCCCAATCATCCGTTACACACCCGGAAACAGTCAGACTCAATACAATCACGCAGGCCGATATTTTTCTCTTCATGAATAACCCCCCTGTTTTCAGGTTTCTCTTTTCGACCCTCGACGATACATACCCTTACCGTTTGAATTCACTCACGGCAACGTCTCCCCCGTGTCGTTTGATGGGCGTGAAAGCTGCAATGGAATGATCGGTGTATATGAAGGCGAAAATGCTTCCTTTACAGACCATTTTATCAAAGAATCGCTTAAGCGAAGGTTAAGCCTGCCCTGCCCGATCGGGGGGATTCATGGGGAGCCACGTGGAGAATACATCCTCTAGCCGGATACTTTTTTCACGAATTCCGATTTCAATCCCATAGGGCCAATGCCCGGCACCTGGCAATCGATGTTGTGATCACTGTCGACCAGGCGGATGTTTTTGATTTTTGTGCCCACCTTTACAACGGTTGACGATCCCTTGGCTTTCAGGTCCTTGATGACGGTCACGGTATCTCCGTCTTTCAGGACTGTTCCGTTGGCATCGCGCACGACGACACTGTCGCCGCCGCCTGCTTCCCCGGCTTTTTTCGTGGCGGACCACTCATGCCCGCAGGCCGGACAATTATAAAAGCCGCGATCCTCATAGGTATAGGCTGACTGGCATTTCGGGCAGGGCGGAAGCGAGTCCATGACGATCTAACTTGCTGTAATCTTATACCAATGCCCGCGATGGTACTACGACTATAGTTGTTTGGCAATCTCTATGACATGACCACCCCGTGATGGCGGAGCGGGGGTAACAAGGGCCGGCAGCAGTACCCGGCCCTTGTTACGCTGGCGCTCAGGCTGCTTTTTTAATCTGCAGTTTTTTAGGAGGTTGAACCGCCTCGGCCTTTTTTGGCACTTTGATCGTGAGAATCCCATTTTTAAACGAGGCCTCCGCCCCGTCGCTATTGGCCGTGTCCGGCAGAGTCACCTGGCGGTAAAAAGACCCGCTGGATGTTTCGCGCCGGATATAGTTCTCTTCCTTTTCCTCTTTCTCCTCTTTTCTTTCGCCCCTGATCGTGAGGGTATTGCCGGTAACAGAGACATCGACGGATTCGGGAGACATGCCGGGCAGTTCCACATCAACGCGGAAAGAATCGCTGCCATCGACGACGTTGAGGGCAGGCATCATGTCAGCCAGCTCCCTGTCCCATCTGGTCAGGTATACTTCCGAACCCCGGTACATATGCTCTAAAAAGCGGTTCAATTCTTCCTGTAAAGAGGCAAACGAGGGTACCGGCTGCCCTTTCTGACGCACCGGAATCCCGAAGGGGCGTTCCCAGCTCATTAAATCGCGCAGCGTCATGGCTATTCTCCTTCTTCTCTGGGTTGATATGTCAGGGTATTCCCCCAGTATAGGGTCCATTTGTTTAACTTTCTGTTATTCCGGGATTACCCATTTGGGCAAAGACATTTTATATTTTTCCCGTGGCGATTTTGGGCGATTGCGCCAATGCGCTCCGGAGCATGTGGCCGATCTCCGCGCGACCGTGATACCCCGCATAATCCAGCACACCCTTACCGTCATTATTTCTTGCGCTGGGGTCGGCGCCGTGCTCCAACAGCAGCCGCACAATGTCTACATGGCCCTCTCGCACCGCCACGATCAGCGGGGTTTCTCCGTAGCCATTCTTTTCCTCGCTGTCAGCGCCTCTTGCCAGCAGATCTTTCACGATGGGCGCATCGCCGTCATATGCTGCGTCCAGCAAATCACCGGGACCCACGCTGGTCAGAAAATTCAATATGTTGTTGAACGGCATGTTGCTTCTCCTCTTATTCCCGACACATTGTCTAGTTTTTCTTCCGCTGCGGCAGAGTAAAGAAGAAAGTCGTTCCCGCGCCCGGCCCTTTTGATTCCGCCCAGATCTGCCCGCCGTGCTGGTTGATGATTTTTTTAGCGATAGTCAGCCCCGATCCTGTGCCGCCGCCATAGGCATCGCGGGGGTGCAGTCTTTTGAAAATCTTGAAAATGGCCTCCAGATGCTGCGGGTCGATGCCGATGCCGTGGTCACGCACATAAAAAATCATCTCCCCCGGCGCCCGCTCGTGTTTGTCGGTGCAGCCGATCTCTATCTTATTCCCCTTCTGGTCGCTGTATTTCAGCGCGTTGCCGATCAGGTTCTGAAATACTTCGGCGATCCTGATGCGGTCACAGACCAGTGTCGGCAGATCACAGGTGATCTCGATGTTCGCCGCGGTCTCCTGCAACTTGATGGCGAAAAGTTCAATGACTGCCCGCACGACTTCATTAAGGTCAGTCTTGTTGATGGCCAGCTGGGTGCGCCCCAGCCGTGAATAATGCAACAGGCTGTCGAGCAGCTCGCTCATTCTCTTGGTGAGATTGGAGATGGTATGCAGCTTGTTTTTTCCGTCTTCATCCAGCTTGTCGCTGTAATCCTCGAGCAGGAACTGAGAAAAACTTTGCAGCCCGCGCAAAGGCTCCTTGAGATCGTGGGAAACGATGTAGGAAAAATCGTCCAGCTCCTGGTTGCTGCGCTCCAGCTCCCTGGAATATTCGAGGATTTTTTCCTCGGCTTTTTTCAGGTGACTGATGTCCCGGATCACCCCGATCAGAAACTGTTCGTTCTTTTCGTTGAGAAAGGCGGTCTTTTTGGTCAACAAAATGCGGCGCTCGCCGTGCGCATCGGTGAAAAATTCCTCGCTGCTGTCCACCCCGCCGCTGGTAAACACCTTGTCGTCATGTTCCCAGAAATGATCCGCCTCCTCCTTGGGAAAAAAATCGTAATCGCTCTTGCCGATAAACTTCTCCTGCGGTCCGTTCATGAACTCCCAGAACGCCTTGTTGCCGCCGATCCAGCGGTGCTGGCGGTCCTTCATGAAAATGGGGTCGGGAATGTGATTCAGCACGTCATTGAGATATCTATGGGCGTCGCGCAGCTTGCGGCTGGCTTCGAGCCGCTCGCTGATGTCGCGGGCGATCTTCGAGGCGCCGACCACCTTCCCCGTCGTATCCCGCACCGGGGAAATCGCCACCGAAACCTGAATCGGGCGGCCGCCCTTGGCGACGCGCACAGTGTCAAAGTGCTCTACTCGCTTGCCAGAACTAACCTGCTCCATGATCTGCGCCTCTTCCTGCAAGCGGTCGGGGGGGATGATCAGGCTGATGTGCTTGCCAACCACCTCGTCCGCCGTATAACCGAAGAGCCGCGCCGCTCCGGCATTCCAGGACGTAATCACGCCCTGCAGCGCCTCGCTGATAACCGCATCTGAAGACGACTCAACAATCGCCGACAACAGCCCTCTGCTATTCCCTTCCTGCCGTTCCAGGCTGAGATCGCGGATAAACGCGGTAAAGAAATAATCCTGGTTTTTCTGCGCCGTGATCGAGAGTTCCACCGGAATGATCCCGCCTGACTTGGTCAGCGCCTGCATCTCAATCCGTTTGTTCAGGATATTTGACACCCCCTCACGCAGAAATTTGTTGACCCCGCGCCAGTGTCGCTCCCGGTAGTTGGCGGGGATAAGGGTGTCGGCCATCACCTTGCCCATGACCTCCGGCGCGCTCCAGCCAAAGATAATCTCGGCGCGCATATTCCATTCCGTGATCCGGCCATGGGCGTCGATGGAAATCACGGCATCCAATGAACTATCCAGGATCAGCCGCATATGTTCCTGGCTGTCCAACAGCCGCTTCTGCGCATCCTGACGCTCGGCAATGGCAGCACCCAGCAGCAGCCCGGTCGCCGCCACCGTCATCATGAATATATCGAGCAGCATGAGATTTTCCTCGGTGGTGCCGCCGGTAAACAGCTCATACCCGCGCACCGAGGCCGCAATGGCGGTCGCGGAGATAAACAAGGTCAGCAAAGTCGTGCCACGCTGGCCAAAGCGCAGCGCCGCCCAGATGATGAAGGGGAAAACCGGATAGAGAAAGGCGTGTCCCGTCATGCCTAACAGCGGGATCGGGCTGAAAATATTGGTCGAGATGATCGACAACCAGAACGCCAGTGACAAAATCTCCGCAATCACGATCAGTCGCGGCCGGACATAAGGCCCCTGTGCCCACGCCAGAATCGCCGGCGCGACAATCAGCGCCCCGCCGGCATCCCCCAGCCACCAGATTCTCCACAGCGCGCCAAAGGCTGACCAGGGCTGCACTCCCCCCAGGCACAGGCTTAAGGTGCCGATGCTGGCGCTGACCGCCGTGCCAAAGACGGCTGAACAGACAATCAGCCCGACAACATCCTTCAGCCGGTGCAACCGGGTATCCACCGCCACAAACCTCTGGAGCAGCCATACCGCCAGCACCGCCTCCAGCGTATTACCCGCCGCGATGCCTAGGGCGACGGCGACGGGCTCGTGGGTGGTCACATTGGCCAGAAAAGCCCCCAACAGAATGCCGGGCCAGAACTCCTGCCCTAACAGCAGCAAGGCCGCCATCGCGATGCCGGTCGGCGGCCAGATAATGGTCACCTGTTCCGCCAGCATCGCCAGCCTGAGCCCGAGCTTGGCGGCCACCATATATATGGTGGCCAGCGCCAGGATAAGGGCGACCTTCTTAAGGTTTGTGAGCGTCATTTGAACTGCCATTTAAGTAGTGATGAGGCCCGAACCACATTTTGCGGCTGCCCGGCCATATAAGCCTCGATATTTTCACCGGTCGTGCGCAATATCGACTCGACCGTTTCGTGTGTATAAAAGGCGCTGTGCGGCGTCACAATCACGTTTTTATGGCGCAGCAGCGCGTGCGAGGTCAGCACGGTGGCGGCATCATGGTGCTCGCTGAAGGATTCGCGCAGAAACTCCGCATCATCACGAATCGCCGGCTCATCCGGCAGAACATCCAGCCCGGCGGCCCGCACTTTGCCCTTGCTGAGCGCCTGCAGCAGGGCTTTCAGGTCGATGGCGCTGCCGCGCGACGTGTTGATGATCGTTGCCCCCTCCTTCATCAGGGAAAACTCCCGCTCGCCCAGGACGGGCCGGTTACCTGACGCCGTCGAGACATGCAGTGACACGACATCTGACCTGGCCAGCAATTCATCCAGGCTGACATAACCGAAGCCCAGTTTTTTGGCCGTGTCGGGCCTGACCTGGACATCGTGGCCCAGAACATTCATGCCGAAACCATGGGCAATTTCAATGGCCCGCAGGCCGATGGCGCCCGTGCCGATGACGCCAAACGTCTTGCCGTAGAGATCAAACCCCGTCACGCCGCGCAGCGAAAAGTTGCCTTCACGAGTCTGTTGCACCACTTTCGGCAGCTGCCGGTTAAGGGCCAGCAGCAAACAAAAAACGTGCTCCGCCACGGTGTGCTCGCCATAGGCCGGCACGTTTGAAACCGCGATGTCCTTCTCGGCGCAATAATCGAGGTCTATGTGGTCAACACTGCGCGAGCGCGTCGTGATGAACTTCAGGTTCCTCAGTTGCTCCAGGGTTTTTCTGCTCAAATCCGAATAAATGAACGTGGAAATGATCTCCGCATCGACGCACCGCTTGGCATTATCCGCATTGAGCGGCTCTTTGAATACGTCGTAATCCAAATCACCGTAGAGCTTGAGCAGAGTATCCGCCTCGAGTTCCTCGACTTCGCAAAAAATGGTCACCATGGGTCATCTCCTCTGTTCAATGGTTCAACGCTTTATGCACCGTGTAGACATCTCCTCCTGGCAAGTTCGCCGGGATTTTCAAGGCATCCATGATCTCCGTGCGCATGGCGGCACTGGTGCCGATCCCGTCGGAAAAGACCGCGGTGGCCCAGGAGCGCAGGTCTTCAATGTCATCCATGCGGTGCACGCGGGCGATCACGGGCAGCCGGGGATATTCGCTGCGCACCTTGTGCAGCAACTTGAGAGTGTGCACGTAATTGTCAAAGGTGATGACCAGGGCCCGCGCCCGCTCTATCTGCGCTGATTTGAGGGTTTTCAGGCTGGTGGCGTCGCCATAGAGCGCCTGACACCCCAGCGCCAGCGCCTTTTCCACCTGGGCCGGATCCGTGTCAATCGCCAGCAAAGGAATATGCGTTCCTTTCAGCATGTTCCGGATATTCTTCCCTGTTTCGCCGAAGCCGCAGAGAATGATATGGTGGCTGATGTGGCGCAGCGCTTCATCCTCCGAGGAATCCTCCTCCGGCCCCCGCTTCAGTTTGAGCAGCGACAGCACGAAAAAGGCCACCGGCTTGTTATAGAGGATAAATAGGGTGGAAACCATCAAACTCAAGACAAAAGCGATCAGCAGGATGTTGCCAAAGGCAGGGTCAATGATGCCCAGTTTCACTCCCAGCACGACCAGGATCAGGCTGAACTCATCACAGTTGGACAGCACCAGCCCCACGCGCAGGCCGTTGCCAAAACTGCGGCTGTACACGGAAACAATCAGCGTCGTCAGAGCCAGTTTGACCGCAAAGATGGCCGCCACCAGCAGCAGGATCAGCGGGAAATGCGCCGCCAGCACCGACAGCTTGAGCAGCGTGCCCATGACAATAAAGAATATGCCGATCATGATGTCATGAAAGGGGCGCAGATCATCCTCGACCTTGTGCCGGAATTCCGTTTCGCCAATGATCATGCCGGCCAAAAAAACGCCCAGCAGGGTGGGGAGCTGGAAAAGACTCGAAGCCCAGGCCGCGCCGATGATGGTCAGCAACGTCGTGAACACAAAAATTTCGTTGGATTTGAGCGCGCCGATGGAGCGCATCAGGGATAATTCAACCTTTTTGCCAAAAAAATAAATGCCGAACAGCACCAGGAGCAAGGCGCCGATGTTCACCGCCAGATCATGCAGCATCGCCCGCGAGTTGTCCGCGTGCGCCAGCGCCGGCAGGCTGGCCAGAAAAAGGACGGCGGCAAAATCCTGAAACAGGGTGATGCCAAAGGCGATTCGGCCGTGACTTTCATAAAATTCCTTCTGATCTATCAGCTGCTTGCTGACGACCGCCGTCGACGACATGGAGACCGCGCCGCCGATTAAAAACGCCGCCGCCGCGCTGAAATGGCCGGTGGCGGACAACAGCCACATCGTCAGCGCGGTGATGGCCGCAGTGCAGGCGGCGCCGACACGCACCACCATCCTGAGGTTGCGCTTGAGCTTGGGCCAGGAAAAATCAAGCCCGATCATGAACATCATCAGCATGATGCCGACGTCCGAGAGAATCCCGACTTCCCTCTGCGTATGCAGCAACCCCAGGGCTTCCGGGCCGATGATCATGCCCACCACCAGATAGCCCAGCACCGAGGGCAGCCCCAGCCTGGCCAGCAAAGCCAGCACGCCCGTCACAATCGCCAAAACGGTCGTCAGCTGATTGAGAAAATCAGAATCCATGTTTTTTCCTGTGGGCTGTTATCTCTTCATTCTAGCAGGAAAGTGTTTACAGACGCTTCTTTTAGTTAAAACTTTATTTACTTCTACCCAAAGGGGTAGCCGCATCATAAGCAAGAGTTAAACATCCCGGCCTTACACTGGGAGATATATAGGGTGCACGGCATTACCTCCAAAGGATGATTGATTCAGGACCTGCCAGAAACTAACTCGGTGGAAAGGGGATTACCATGACCATTACATTTTGCGTAAAAACAGTCAAAGACCTGATGACGCATAGCCCGGAAATGATCAGCCCCGGCGCCACTCTGCAGCAGGCGGCCCAAAAAATGGAGGCCATCAACTGCGGCGCGCTGCCGGTGGGCACCGCCAACAAGTTAAAGGGAATCATCACTGACCGCGACATCGTCATCCGCGCCCTGGCCAAAGGCAGGAACCCGGCGACCGAGAAGGTCGCCAACTATATGACCGATCGCGTCTACGCCTGCACGGAGAACGATACGCTGGAGGAAGCGGCCGAAAAAATGCACCGGATGCAGGTCAGCCGCCTGGTTGTCCGGGACAAGGAGGGCAAGGTCAGCGGCATTCTGTCGTTTGGCGAATCACTCCGCCATGACGCGGACCCCCGGGAGATCGCCGGCGTCATCAAGCATTGCTGCGGCCCGGTCGTCGTTTACAAGGAGGCATAAATGGGACAAATGAATATCCGGACGAGACCGTTTGAAGCGCTGCCGTGCCTCGAACAGCTGCATCTGTTCCGGACGGAACATGACGGCTTTATCCGCGACAACCGCGACCTGGCCAGCGACCTGGACCGGCTGGAATATACGCTGAAGGAGGCCGATCTGATCAGGTCGGCGGAAAACCAGCGCCGCTGCCAGAACGCTTACCGTCAGGCTTTGTTGCGGCTGGAGGAGATCGCCGAAGACCAGCAGCGGCTTTGCGATGAAAGCCCGCTGGTGCCAAAAATTGACGCCGTTTATCAGAGCACAAAGGTTTTTGAAGTGAAAAAGGATTTTGAAACCAGCCTTGCAGGCTTGCTGTAAAAATTACTATTTTTGATACTATCTTGTTTAATGGGAGGCGCCATGCTGAGGATTTTGCCGATTGAAGACAGTGACACACACATCGTAGAAAAAGATGGGGGTACTTGGGTACTTGGGTACTTGGGTACTTGGGTACTTGGGTGCTTGGGTGCTTGGGTGCTTGGGTGCTTGGGTGCTTGGGTGCCTGAATAGTACCTTGAGAAGAAATTTGGTGATGGCAAAGATAATTTAGGGGGTATCGTATCCGCTCTGGAGTTTTTAAAAGAAAAGGCGGCACATTCCAAGTTAGATGATGTGGAAATGATCATAGACAGTACTTTCAGGCTCTGTCTGTCGATTTACTGTCTCAGTTCAAGGGGGGAGTACATAGGTGTTGAGGATTTTACTGATTGAAGACAGTGACAGTGATGCCTATATCATCCAAAAGGCCATCCATGACCATGTCAAGGATGCCGTGTGCTCTCGCGTCGCTAACGCAAAGGCCGGCGAAGAATACCTGCAAAAGCGGCGTGCCGACATAATTCTGCTGGACCTGGGCTTGCCCGACAGCTCCAACCCCGCCGACACGTACACCCGCATTTGCCGGCACGCCGGGAAAATCCCGATCGTGATTTCCACCAATATTCATGACCATGCTCTCGCCATGACCCTGGTGCATGAGGGCGCTGAGGATTATCTGAATAAAGACCTGATTGTCGACAAGCCGGAGCACGTCAGGGATGCCATTACCTTCGCGATTGAGCGCCATGCCCTGCTGCAAAAGGCCATGAGCGAGAAAGAGGAGGCCGTCAAGGAATCCGAGCAGAAGGACACCGTGCTCAATTGCTTCATGGGGGGCTATTCCGTATCGAATCGGAAAAAGTAAGCGCCCCTATGCCGCGCCCGCCGGCGGCGGGATGGTGAAGAAGAAAGTGGTGCCCTGCCCTTCTCCCGCCGATTCCGCCCACATCTCGCCACCGTGCTGCTTGATGATTTTCCTGGCGATGGTCAGTCCCGACCCGGTGCCGCCGCCATAAGCGTTCTTGGGATGCAGGCGGCGGAAGATCTTGAACACCTCTTCGATATACTCCTGGCGGATGCCGATGCCGTGATCGCGGACGTAGTACACTTTTTCACCCGGGAAACGCCGGTGGTTTTCAACATAACCAACCTCGATCCGGTTGCCGTCCTTATTATTATACTTGATGGCGTTGCCGATCAGGTTCTGAAAGACCTCCGTGATCCTGACATGGTCGCAAACGATGGTCGGCAGCTGACGGGTAATGACAACCTCGGTGTTCTTCTCCCTGAGGCCGATCGAGAACAGGGCGATGATGCCCTGCACGACGGCGGTCAGATCGGTTTGGCGCACCGCCAAAGCGGTGCGGCCGAGGCGCGAATAATGCAGGAGGGCGTTCAGGCAGTCTTCCAGCCTTTTGGTCAGGTCGGAAATGGTCAGTAATTTTTCCTTGCCGTCAGCGCCCAGCTTGTCCGCATAGTCCTCCAGCAAAAACTTGGAGAAGTTCTGCAGCCCGCGCAGCGGCTCCTTCAGGTCGTGCGAAGCGATATAGGCGAAGTCATCCAGCTCGCGGTTGCTGATTTCGAGCTCCCGGAGATACGTCTCGCGCTCTTCCTCGGCTTTTTTGCGCGCCGTAATGTCGCGGATAATCCCGGAAAAATAGCGCTCATTCCCCACCTGAAAGGTGCTGATCGAAAGGTCGATGGGAAAGACGCTGCCGTCCTTGCGCTTGGCGGTCAGCTCGCGCCCGGGCGTGCCGATGATCTTGGCCTGCCCCGTCTCCAGATAGCGGGAAATATAGTGGTCGTGATTGCTATGATAAGGCTCCGGCATCAGCCGGTTGATATTCTGTCCCGCCACCTCTTTTTCCTGGTAGCCGAACATACGCTCGCAGGCGCGATTAAAGCTCTCAACGATCCCGCGGTCGTTAATGATGATCATGCCGTCAACGGTATTGTCAACCACGGCGCGCAGCTTGCTTTCCTGCTTGGCCAGCGCGCGTGTTGCCGTGGACAACTGCCTGGTTTTCTCCCGTACCTGCGCGTTCACCAGCAAAGACTGGCGTGTCTGCTGAAACGACAAAATACTGACCAGCCCCGTGAGCAACAGGCTGCCCAG
>JACQAA010000047.1 GCA_016195185.1 Pseudomonadota bacterium
GGCAGGACATACCAGGAAACATCGGCAATCGCGACAATCAGATGAAAGCCGCCGTCAGTTGTGCTTTCCGCAAATACAGCGTCGTCAAAGTCGCGTGCATCCTTGCCGTCGATGGTCACTAGCGGAATGCTACGCAGATCCTCGCGGCCTGTCAGGTCGGGGATGGCCATGGATTTTGCTTCTTTGAGGGCCGCTTTGGAGAACTCTTCATGCAGGCCTCTTTCGTACAGGCTGATCAGACTCAAAATGCCAGGACTGGTTTTTTGCCCGAGTACCCGTGTGAGTTTGACTTGAGGGGACCCTTTTGTGTGCGTATATTCGGTGACAACTACATCGCCTTCCTTGGCGCCGTTTTTATCTTCCGGCCTCAGATTATAATAGATGTTTCTCTTGTTCTTATTGCAGGGCTTAAGCTGCAGTTTGCCATCATGTTGTACCAAGATGCCGACGATCTTGTCGCCGGGCTTATCTTCTGATTTCCTGGGTTTGGCACTTTTAGGGTCAAGAGAGTCATTTTTGTTATTGAAATCCCTAGCTGACATGGTTTAACCCCAAAGTTGTCTTCGATTTAATTATTGCGGAATTATGACAGATTATAGACCGTTTCAAACGTCAGGAAATTAACATAGTCTAAATTGTTCTGTCAAGATATTTGTCGGGAGTACGAAATGCGCCAATAACCCAAGAAAACAGCCGTTAGGGAGGGAAGAATAGCCTCAGATTAAAGTCATGCTACTATCCTCCGCATGACCCCCATTGCCCTCTATATCCACTGGCCGTTCTGCAAGTTTAAATGCCCATATTGCGACTTTAACAGCCACGTGCGCGAGCGTATCAACCACCCGGAATGGCAGGAGGCCTATCGGGAGGAGATGCGCTTTTATCGGGAGAAAACTGGCCCGCGCCGCATTCAATCCATTTTCTTTGGTGGCGGGACGCCCTCATTAATGGAGCCTATGACTGTGGCGGCCGTGATCGCAGAAGCAGATCAACTCTGGGGGTTGCCCACCGGAACCGAGATCACGCTGGAGGCCAATCCGACCTCTGTGGAGGCAGACAAATTGCGCGGATTCAAAGCAGCTGGTATCAATCGAGTCTCCCTGGGTGTACAGGCGTTGCGTGATGAAGCATTAAAAAAATTAGGGCGACAGCATTCGGCAGCTGAAGCCTTGGCTGCTGTTAAAATAGCTGCCAGCATTTTTGATCGCTATTCGTTTGACCTGATTTATGCGCGGCCTGACCAAACTGTAGACGACTGGGAACGTGAATTGGACGAGGCGCTGGCGCAAGGCGCCTCACATATGTCGCTCTATCAGCTGACTATCGAAGAAGGTACGGCCTATCACACGCTGCATCAGCGCGGTGAGTTGAAAATGCCGGACGAAAATACCACCGCTGATATGTACGAACTGACTCAGGAAATAATGGATCGGCATGGTCTGCCAGCCTATGAAATTTCTAATCATGCACGGATTGGCCAGGAATCACGGCATAATTTGGTTTACTGGCGCTATGGCGACTATGCAGGAATCGGCCCCGGCGCACATGGCCGTCTGACGATCAATGGCGATAAACTGGCCACCCGTGCTCACAAGGCACCTGAAGTCTGGTTAGAACGGGTGCGTGAACAACGGCATGGATCCCACCCCTTTGAAAGGGTGGATCAGCGGCAACGGGGGCGGGAAATGCTGATGATGGGTTTGCGCCTTCGCGACGGCATCTGGCTTGATGCACTTCTGGAAGAATCAGGTCGGCCGCTGATGGAATTGATTGACAGGGGGCGCTTGAAAACATTGCGGGATGAGGGCTTTCTTGAAATGACCGATCAGCATATCAAGGCAACGCCAGCGGGGCGGCAACGACTGAATGCCGTCCTGGCACATCTTGTTTTATAGGATGGTGGGCACCAGCTTGAGCCGATTGTTTTCAATGGCCAGTGCCAGTTTTCCATCGCGCAGATCTAGCGCCTCCTTGCCGAAGAGTTTGAAGCGCCAGCCGGACATAGCGGGCACCTTAGCCTCGTCGCCATAGGCAGCGATGAGTTCGAGATCCGAAGCGCTGGCAAGGAGCTTGCTTGCCACCTGACTTTCCTCACACTTCAGTTTTAGAAGCACGCGCAAAAGGTCAATGGTGGGTGCGAGACCTGGGGGAAAATTTGTCCGTGGTTCTCGTTTTGGCAGATCTTTTTCAGGCATACCGAGTCCGCGTTTGACCGCTTCCAACAATTGTGCACCTTTTTCGCTTTCGGCGAAGCCGTGTTGCATATTACGCATCTTGCCCAGCGCCTCTTTACTGGTCGGCGCATGCATGGCGATTTCGACCAGCGCATCGTCTTTTAAAATGCGTCCGCGCGGCACATCCGCATTTTGTGCGGTTTGGTCACGCCACATGGCGATTTCCTTGAGCACACCCAGCGTGCGTGGCTTGTGAATGGGTATCTTGATGCGCTCCCAGGCATCTTCAGGACGGGAAATATAGTTTTCCTTGTCGAGAAGATTTTGCAGCTCGTCCTTGAGCCAGGGGGTACGTTTGTGTTTTTCAATTTTTGCACTGAGCTTTTCGTAAATAGCGCGGAGGTGCGTGACATCGGCGAGCGCGTATTTCAATTGCTTAGGGGTGAGCGGGCGCTGTGCCCAATCGGTAAAACGGCTTGACTTGTCCAGCTGCTTTTTTTGCAGCACATTGACCAAGACTTCATAACTGACTTGCTCGCCGAAGCCGCAGACCATCCCGGCGATCTGCGTGTCAAAAATGGGTGTTGGCAGCTTGCCGCCAGTCTCCTTAAAAAAGATTTCGAGGTCCTGACGGCAAGCATGAAATACCTTGAGGATTTTTTTATTCTGAAAGAGGTCGTAGAGGGGTTGCAGATCGATCCCCCCAGCCAGCGGATCGATGGCAAAAGCCTCATCAGGACCCCCCACCTGTATCAGGCACAGGCGTGCCCAGTAGGTCTTTTCACGGATAAACTCCGTATCAACGGTGATAAATTCCGCCTTTTTCAGGCGATTGCAGAAGGTTTTAAGATCTTTTGTAGTGGTGATCAAAGACATTTAACTGTGATACACGAAAAGACAGGCGGAGTCCATTCGGTTATCTTTTCTCCGGACTGCTGAACTGTAGCTGCCGTGGCGCCAACTACACCATATACAGCACCACTTCATATGCCTGCACCACCAACCTCAACAGGGGTGATGCTGCCTGCGCTAACAAACTGCGCGTTACGCGCAAAATTTTATATTCAAGCACCTGACGGTGCAGAGTACGCTGCACGAAAGGCTTCAGGCGGATTTTAAGGTCTTCAATACTCGGCGCGTTATTTATATATGTGGCCTTGAAGGTCTCCACGCTGCCGAAAATCCGGTCATCGATGAAGGAGGCAAGGCCGTACAACTCCATCAGGGAATTTTGCAATGGCGTTGCCGTCAGCAGAACCTTCTTGTGGTTTGCAAGGGCTTCCTGAATATTCTTGCCCATCTTGTTGTCATTGCGATACAGGTTTCGCAGTTTATGCGCCTCATCGATAACGACCAGGTTCCAGTTTTTGGCCTTGATCTATTTCGCATAGCGGCTGGCGAACTGTACTGAAACGATGACAACGCCTCGGAAGTCGAAAGGGTTGGTGCCATTTTCCAGCGCCTGATTATAATTCGCGCCCTCCAGTACGATGGACGGCAGATTGAACTTTTCTTGCAGCTCTATCGACCACTGTCGGCGCAAAACCACCGGGCAGATAACCAGCAGGCTGCACTTATGCTCCGCCCAATCACTGCCGACGACCGCCGTGCGGACAGCTCGTGGGCATAATATTTGGCGTGGAAAAGGGTGATGCCCTGAAGAGGCATCTTCGCGGCGTCATGGTTGGTGGCACTGTGATCAATATCTATAATCCTGCTTGCGGGTGCTGTGGCCTGTTTCTGTTGCATTTCAGTGGGTTAGAATAAGGCATTTATAGGGAAATGACAACGCTGTAATAGCTCCCTGAATTCTACTCACTCATATCTGCGTACTGCGGGGGCTTTTGCCGATGCGGCTGATGATTCTCGGATATTTTCCTTCCGGCGCTTTTTCGCCGATGGATGCCACGTTAATCTGGTGCCACCAGTCGTCTCCAAAATCAAACCAGTAGCCGAATGCATCATCAGCCTTCAGGTTCAGGCTGCCGATGGTCGTCATCGTCAGGTCTTTTGGCGGATTTCCGCCATCATCCCAGCCGTTGTCCAGAGCCATCGGAAAAACATATCGCTGCGCTTTGGGGTCCATCGGCCCCTTGCCGCCGACCTGAAACTCGAACATATGCTCGTCCTCCCGGTCAAAGGCGCTGAAAATCGCCTCATGCAATTCGCCCAGGGCTTGGTCGCCGCGCATCTCAATCCTGCGTGATATTTCCGGGTTGGCTTTGCAGAATTTTTTGCTCATGGGGCCGTCTGTAATAAATACCTCCAGCGTAAACAAGCGCTTGTCGTTCTTCGCCCAGAAACGGGTGCGTCGCCGAGGCTTGGAAACTGTTTTGACTTTTTTCTGCGTCTTCTTTTTCGCGGATATTTTCATTTTTTATGGCCTTTCTTTGCGGGGAATATACTGTAACGCGACACCCCGTAACAAGACATTTTTTAAGGAATGCCCTATGTCTTTAAGGTTGGCCGAGTCTGATAGGGGTTTTTATGCCCCTTTGACATCAAGCGCTATCGGCAGGATTTTGCCATATGGGCTGGTCATTTTGAAAAAAAAGATATGGGCGCTGGAAGAACAGATACTAAGGAATAGCGACACTCCCTATAACAATCCTGACCCTTTGTTGTATACATTGTCGCGCAGCCATACGCTGATTGTGGTGCTGCACTGTCCAGTAATATCTAAGGCAGTAGGAAGAAAGCTAAGCCTTTCTTGGATAGATGTATGAGTAGATTTTTAACGTTCAAAAAATAAGCACATATCTATCAATGATATGGGCCCCTCTATAAGGGGGCTCCTCTATCAGTCAAAAATCACAAGGTCAAACGCGAGTTAAAGTCTGGAGGTTTTGGGATTTAAATTGTTGATTCTTTTTGTCCCCTTTAGTACGGTGGGTCCATCCGTCGACAGGAGTGGATCTTTGATGCAAGATTTTATTGGGGTACATGGTCATGCGGAGCCCTTCCTTAATTTAGAGCCTTATTTCGACCTCACTGGTTTTGCGGCGATACACGAGGAAATTTGCTACTCGCTCACTCAATCCGAAGTCAGCTACACGGGGGGCAGCCACAAATCGATGGGGATCGTGCCCCCACGCTTTGAAAACGATCCATTCATAGACTATGGTCAGGTCATCTTGCGATTTACCCCTGAAGAGTTTGTCCAATTTATGTCGCTCTCAGACTCAGAAGAAGAAATCGATTATAGGGATCGGCATAAGTTCACTCTTTATGAAGAGGGGGCGGCCCCCATTTCTCCTCGGCAGTTTCTCTACCTCAAGTACAGATACGGGGTTTATTTTCCCTGGAAAGTCTTCTTGGAATTTGTGGAGGGTAACACGAGCTGGGACGACAAATGCACGAATAACGGCAATTTTTTTCCTGAAATCGAGACAGCATTCCCTCTCACCGTACGGTTTATCCGGTCTCTGCCCTTCAGGTCCATCGGCAGATGCAATCTGCTCGGCCTCGAAGCCAATGACCACGCCACGATCCATAGAGACAACTACGAAAAACAGGATAACCCCCCCATTAATGATTTCATTACTCTGTGTCCTGCGGGAAACAAGGAACTGTTTTTGTGGCACGACGAGAAAGCTGAAAAACTTTATATCTCAGGCAGATTATTTACTTTCAATGACATGAACTATCACGGAGTCGATAGCGCGCCTTATTTCCGTTATTCCATTCGGGTGGATGGGATATTTACTGATGAATTCCGGACAAGAATTTCGAAATGAATGTTTAGGCATGCGTATCCATTGTGTTAACCCACAGGCAGATTTCAATACCTTTTTACAGGAGGAAGCGGGCTATCATATTTGGAATGGATATGACTACATAGAATCTGAATATGTGGCGGAAATTTCTAAAGGGCAGGCTGATTTTTTATCCAGCGTTGCAGAAGAAATGTATCGAATGTGTATTACCGCTGTTGATAGGGTTATCACAGAAAACAGATTCACAGAGTTTGGGATAGGCCCGCTTCAAGCAAAACATATCATTGCCTCATGGAATCGTGCGCAGGCCGGTCAGGGTGGTATATCCAGAGACCCGGAGCTCTATGGGCGTTTTGATTTTTGCTGGGATGGGGCTGACGGTGCCAAATTTTATGAGATCAATGCAGACACGCCAACCACAGCGTATGAATGCTCTGTTGTACAATGGGTTGTCGTTAACGATCTAATAAAAAGGGGTGAATTGCCGGGGCATATGGGGCAATTCAACTCCCTTGAAGAAAAGATTATTGACCGAATGACGGAAATCCGCGGCATGACTGCCGATAGAAAGATAGACAAACTTCATTTTTCCTGCATGACGGACTGGAAGGAAGATTTGACGACCACGAGCTATCTGGAGGAATTGGCAAAAAAAGCGGGATGGAATACGAAGTTTATTGATATAGGTCTTGTTGGTGCAAATGAAAATGTGCTGTCGAAGGCCTTTGGAAATTTTTACGACACTGATAATGAAGAAATAAAGGCTTTATATAAATTGATGCCTTGGGAACATATTTACGAGTCTTCTTATGCACAATACGTGATGAATGATAAAATACTTTTTATTGAACCGCCATGGAAGGCAATCCTGTCGAATAAGATGCTATCTGTTCTTTTATGGGAGATGTATCCCGGGCACCCGTATCTGTTACCCGCCTATACGAGCCCAGAGCGTTTGGGGAATACCTATGTCGAAAAGCCTATTTTTGGGCGCATCAGCGCCGGAGTCAGGGTTATCCAGGATAAGATAACGATTGGTGAGAGACGGTATGATCCTGATGAACCATTATCCGGTTACTTGCGCTATCCGAAAATATATCAGCAATTTTGCCCGCTTCCATACACGCCAGGGTTGCCGGGCTGGCGGTATCAGACCGGACTATGGGTTGTGGGTAACGGAAATGTTGCTGGAATGGATTTAAGAATCGACAAGTCTTTGGTGACGGGAGGGGGAACGATCAAGTTTCTGCCGCACGTCATGGATCTCAAGTAGTAAAATCCCTAATTAATTTAGGTAGTTATGCTCCCGGCGTTTGAGGAACGAGCCGGAGTCAGAGGCCTTTTTAACTATATGTTAAAACTGTATTGCTAGACTCGGGTTAGCCGATGGCAGAAGTACAGTTTTAATATAAGCAATGAGTATAAAGAGGAAAAAATGAAAATGGATGATGGCAATAAGTCCAAACACAGAACCATTTTGGACCTAAAAGATCGGTTTAGTAAAAGGTTCGTTTCCATTGCGACAGTTTTTACGTTGTTAGTTGGGGGGGCTGGTATTGTCACGGCCCCCGGGTGCGACAGCAGGGGCTGGTCGGATGATGACCAGGAGCAGGTTGATCTACCTGAAGATATCGCCAACATGGACCAAGATCATAAGGATGCCACGCTCGTGAACGGACGCCAAGCTGCCATAGATACGCTTATCGCGCGGGGAAAGACTCCACAACAGGCAAAGGAGATTTGTGATAGTCTGACGACAGCAGCAATGAAGACTGCTCAATACCAACAAGCCATTGCCGCTCAGAATAATCAGAACCAGAATCAGGGCAGTGGTATGAACAACTTTCTATTTTGGTATTTGATCATGAATAATAACAGCAGCCCTCGTGTTTATTATGGCAGTCAAGGCAGCGGCTTAACTTATCTGCATGGTGCGGGATCAGGTGCCTCTGTAATGAGTCATATAAACCCGATACAGGGGGAGTTTCTGCACACGGCGCCAATAGGGCGTGTGAATCTTGTTTCAAGCATGGCAACACGGCCTGGAATACACATTGTTTCTATACCTCACGCCAGTACAGGGGGCCACAGCTTCATTAGTACATCACACGGCGGGTTAGGTGGTCACGGCATCGGCATGGGCGGCTAATATAAAAACATCATTGCTAAGAAAATTTAATTGAAGGGGTAAAGAAAATGGCTGATCCAAACAGAACGAATGATCAATCGAGTGAGTCGGGGAATGGTGTACATATTGTCGATCCTAATAACCCGCAATCTCTGGGCTTGCTGACCAAAGCTTATAGATCTATTTACAAAGCTGCTATCCCTGCCAATGCAAGAGAACCTCTGGAAGATTGGGTGGATTCCTTGTCCGGTGGTAACGAAGTGGCAAATATGGTCGTCGGAATCCTGGGAGAGAGTCTGGATTCAGCGAATCCTATACTTAAGGGAATGGCCGTTGGTTACTACTATAAAAAACAGGATGCTGCCTTACTAGCCTATACTTTGATGGATCCTCAATATTCGGACCAAGAGGAACTAGAACGTGCGATGCTGAATATTACCACAGCTGCGCTACAAGACGTATCCGCAAATAATGGTGGTAAAATAAGCGGTGTTTTCATTGAAGCCGATGACCCCAAGAAAATTTCTTCCGGAGAAGACAGTGAGGCGGCTGCAGAACGATTGAGAGCGTTTCGTGATCTGGGGGCCAAAATTGTAAATATTGACTACGTAGCACC